>NZ_AYJW01000009.1 GCF_000497205.1 Saccharopolyspora rectivirgula DSM 43747 | reverse complement strand
AAGCCCGGGGCCGGGCTGTGCCCGGTGCGCGGGCACTCCAACGTGCAGGGCGACCACACGCACGGCTACGAGGAGTTCGCCGCCCAGGCCGGCGACGTCGACTGGCAAGAGGTCGAGCAGGTGACCGGCCTGCCCCAGCAGCAGGTGGAGCGGATCGCCGGGATGCTGATGCGTTCCGAGCGGACCGTGTTCTGCTGGGCGATGGGCCTCACCCAGCACAAGAAGAGCGTGCCGACGATCCGGGAGATCGTGAACCTCGCGCTGCTGCGCGGCATGATCGGCAAGCCCGGGGCCGGGCTGTGCCCGGTGCGCGGGCACTCCAACGTGCAGGGCGACCGGACGATGGGCATCTGGGAGAAGATGCCGGACTCCTTCTTGGACGCCCTCGACGCGGAGTTCGGCATCAAGTCGCCCCGGCACCACGGTCTGGACACTGTGGATTCCATCCGGGCGATGCGCGAAGGCAAGGTGAAGGCGTTCATCGGCCTGGGCGGGAACTTCGTCGCCGCCAGCCCGGACACCGGCGCCACCTCCGAGGCGTTGCGCAGCTGCGAGCTGACCGTGCAGATCTCCACCAAGCTCAACCGCTCGCACGTCACGCCCGGCAAGACCGCGCTGATCCTGCCGACCCTCGGCCGCACCGAACGGGACGTGCAGGCCTCCGGGCCGCAGTTCGTCACGGTCGAGGACTCGATGTCCGTGGTGCACGCCTCGCGCGGGCGCCTGGCCCCGGCCTCCCAGCACCTGCTGTCGGAAGTGGCCATCATCAGCCGGCTCGCCCGGCACCTGCTCGGCTCGGACCACCCGGTGCCGTGGGAGGAGTTCGAGCGCGACTACGACACGATCCGCGAGCACATCGCCAACGTCGTCCCCGGGTGCGCCGACTACAACCGCAAAGTCCGCCAGCCGGACGGGTTCGTGCTGCCGCACCCGCCGCGGGACTCCCGCACCTTCCCGACCAGCACGGGCAAGGCGAACTTCACCGTCAACGTTCCGGAGAAGCTGCACATCCCCGAAGGCCGGCTGCTGCTGCAGACCATGCGCAGCCACGACCAGTACAACACCACGATCTACGGCCTGTCCGACCGATACCGCGGCATCGAGGGCGGCCGCCGAGTGGTGCTGGTGAACTCGGAAGACCTGGAGGAGTTGGGCTTCCGGGACGGCCAAGTCGTCGACGTGGTCTCGGAGTGGACCACATCGGACGGAAAGCAGCAGGAGCGCCGGGCGCCGTCGTTCCGCCTGGTCAGCTACCCCACTCCGAAGGGGTGCGCGGCGGCCTACTACCCGGAGGCGAACGCCCTGGTGCCGCTGGACTCGGTGGGCGAGATCTCCAACACCCCGGCGTCGAAGTCGGTGGTGATCCGCCTGGAAGCGCGCTGACCGGGAAAGCACGTCGTCGAGCGGGGCTGCCGCACCGAGCGGCAGCCCCGCCGCGTTTTCCGGTCTAGAACAACTCGACCACTTTGCGGACCAGTTCGTAGAGCCCGTAGGCGAACGGGAGCCCCACCCAGGCCCAGGAGAAGATCAGCAACGCCCTGCTGTTCATGCCACACCTGCTGACTGCTCGTGGTACTTCGAGGACACCGGGCGGATCAGCTCGTTGGCCGTGAAGCCAACCGCCAGCAGCCCGGCCATCAGGTAGAGCGACGTCGTGTACAGATCGGATCCGGTGAGGCCGTGGAGCGCTTGGGCGTCGGCCACCGCGTTCACGATCAGCGGGCCCAGCACCCCGGCCGCCGACCAGGCGGTGAGCAGCCGCCCGTGGATCGCACCGACCTGGTACGTGCCGAACAGGTCGCGCAGGTAGGCCGGCATGGTGGCGAATCCGCCGCCGTAGAACGACAGCAGCAGCATCGCGCTGATGACGAAGATCGGCACCGCGGTGTCCCCGAGGAACGCGATGACCAGGTACAGCAGCAAACCGCCGCCGAGGTAGAGCCGGTAGACGTTCTTCCGGCCGATCGCGTCCGACACCGACGACCACACGAAGCGACCACCCATGTTCGTCAGCGACAGCAGCGCGACGAACCCCGCGGCGGTACCGGCCGCCACCGGCGTGCTGCTGCCGGCGAAGAAGTCGGTGATCATCGGGGCGGCTTTCTCCAGGATCCCGATCCCCGCGGTCACGTTGCAGCACAGGACCACCCACAGCAACCAGAACTGCGGGGTGCGCAGGGCGTTGCGGGCGGAGACGTTGGCGGTGGTGACCATTCGCCGAGCGGGCTGGTCGACGGTTCGGGCGGCCGTCCACTCGGGGCTGGGCACCCGGATGAGCAGCACCCCCAGCGACATGAACACCGCGTAGGCCAGTCCGTGCACCAGGAACGTCAGGGCGATGCCCGAGCGGTCGCTGCCGAACGCCTCCAGCATCTGCGCCGACCACGGGGAAGCGATCAGCGCACCGCCGCCGAATCCCATGATCGCGATGCCGGTGGCCATCCCGGGCCGGTCCGGGAACCACTTCATCAAGGTCGAGACCGGAGAGATGTAGCCGATGCCGAGCCCGACACCACCGACCACTCCGTAGCCGAGCACCACCATCCAGTACTGCCCGAGGAGCATCCCGAGCGCGGACACGAGGAAACCGGCGGAGAAGCAAGTGGTGGCGACCGCCATGGCCCACCGCGGTCCCCGTCTTTCCACGGTGGTGCCGGCCACCGCTGCCGACAGTCCCAGCATGACGATGCCCAGTTGGAACGGCAGAGCGCTCATGGTTCCGCTCAAGCCCAAGCTGTCCTCCAGCGGGGGCTTGAAGACGCTCCACGCGTAGACCTGGCCGATCGCCAAGTGCACCGCGAGCGCCGCCGGTGGAACCAGCCAGCGGTTCCAATCAACGGGCGCAACGGCGCGGGAAGGACTGAGCAGGTTGACGGCCATGAGCCCTCCCACGGAAGCGGCGTGGATCACAGTTCCGGACGAGGATACTGGGCGGAGGCGCCGAAGACGAGCAGATCGGAGGGGAACCATGGGACGCGTGACCACGCGACGTCCTGTGCTGCGGGTTTCCGCGGACAGCACCCGCACTCGACCGGACACCCTGGCCGCCGAAGAACCCCTGGAGATCCGGGTCAACGGGCGGCCGCTGACGGTGACCATGCGCACCCCGGGCAGCGACGTCGAGCTCGCCCACGGTTTCCTGCTCACCGAAGGCGTGATCAACGACAAAGCGCAGCTGCTCACCGCGCGCTACTGCGACAGCCCCGGCCCCGATGGGCGCAACACCTACAACGTCCTCGACATCCAGCTCGCCGACGGGGTGGCCTTGCCGGACACGTCGGTGGAGCGCAACTTCTACACCACCTCGTCCTGCGGGGTGTGCGGCAAGGCGGCGCTGGACGCGGTGGTCCTGAGCACGCACTACCCGCCGGCGGACGATCCGGTGCGGATTTCCGCGGAGACCGTCTTCGCCCTGCCCGACCGGTTGCGGGAAGCGCAACGGGTCTTCCAGTCCACCGGGGGGCTGCACGCGGCCGGCCTGTTCGACTCCGACGGCGAGGTCCTGGTCGTCCGGGAAGACGTCGGTCGGCACAACGCGGTGGACAAGGTGCTCGGCTGGGCCTTGCTGAACGGGCGCATCCCGCTCACCGGGTGCGTTCTCATGGTCTCCGGCCGCGCTTCCTTCGAACTCGTCCAGAAAGCAGCGATGTCCGGCATCCCGGTGCTGACCGCGGTGTCCGCTCCCTCCTCGCTGGCCGTCGAGCTCGCCGAGGACCAGGGCATGACGCTGGTCGGTTTCCTGCGCGGCAGGTCGATGAACATCTACACCGGACAGCACCGCATCCACCCGGTGGGGTGAGCCCGCACCTGCTTCCCGGCCGATCCGGACAACGGTCGGGACAGGAGGGAAACCGCGCATTCGGCTCGACAGCGGAAGAACCTCTCCAACCGCGCCGCGGCGAACTCCCCCGATCGGAATGAGATTTCGCTCACGTACCATGAAGTGGTACTGCGCCGGCGGGGACCAACGGAACAACTCTTTCCGATGGCAATATGGTCACGAAGTGCTATCGGTCCAACGGGAGATGGAATGCCGCACGACGGCCCAGTCGGGCTGAGCCGCCGCACGGTGATGACCGCAGGTTTCCTCGGTGCCGCTTCGCTGAGCCTCGGACTGACCCGGAGCAACAGCGCGCCGGAACCGCAACCGTCCCAGCTCAACAACCAGCCGAACGTGCTGGTCGAGCAGGTGTACTCCCAAGCCCGCAACAGGCACGTGGACCTGGTGACCATGTACCCGAAGGGGCACGTGCGCCAAGAACTCCCGGTGTGCGTGATGCTGCACGGCCGCTTCGGGGACGCCCGCAACTCGGCAGCGGGCCTGCCGGCCTGGCTGTCCTCAGCGGTCCACGAGCACGGCCTGCCCCCCTTCGCCATCCTCACTGTGGACGGTGGGGGCAACACCTACTGGCACCGCCGGCTCGACGATGATCCGATGTGGATGTTGCTGGAGGAGCTGCCGAGCTGGATGGCCGAACGCGGGCTCGGCGGTCCCCGCGGTCTTCCGTTCGCGGTGTCCGGGGTTTCGATGGGCGGCTTCGGGGCGCTGCTGTACGCCCGCCGCCGCCAGGAGCGCGACGAACCGCTGCGCGCGGTCGCGGTGGTCGCGCCCGCCCTGCTCACGTCCTGGGAGCAGATGCGGAAGCGGCGCGCGTTCAGCAGCGAACAGGAATGGGCGGAAGTGGACCCGCTGCGGCACATCGACGCCCTGGGCGACGTCCCCATCGGAGTCTGGTGCGGGACGCACGACCGGTTCATCGAAGGGGCGCGGGAGTTCATCCGCCGGGCGGACCCGGAGTACGCCTCCACCACGCCCGGTGGCCACAACAGCCGCTACTACCGCAAAGCGCTGCCGGAGCTGGTCAGGTTCGTGGGACGGCACTTGAAGAGCTCAACGGCACACGAGTGAGGCGGTTCCCCGCAGCACCTGGCGGCTCCGCGTCCGCAGCAGCTTCTCCGCTTCCTCGAAGCGGTCGCAGACCGGTGTGGACCCGTAGAGCACCCAACGGAGCACCGACGGCCACGGGCCGTACCCCGATGCGGTGGTGAGCCGCCCGCCGTCCAGCACCACGTCCATCTCCACCTGGAGGGACTCGGCCAGGCGCCGCGCTTGGTACATGGTCAGCTGCGGATCCCCGGTTCCCACGACCAACCTGGTCACCCCGGCTGCTCGCCGGACCGCTGCCGCACCGGTCTCGTGCAACCGCTCATCGCACTCGAGCGGGGCCACCAGCAGCACCCGGTCGGCTCGGCGGAAATCCGGTTCGACCGTGGCCGCGTGCTCCAACCACAGCGCAGCACCAGCGGAGTGCACCACCACCGCCAGTTCGGCTTGCGGTGGGACCGCGGCCAGCTGCTCCCGCAGCACCAGCATCCGGTCGTCCGGGGCAGCGGTGTTCGCCGGCAACGGCATGCGGACGTCCACGTCCTGCTCCCGGAGTCTTCTGGTCAGCCAAACCACCCAATGCCAGGGGCCGGGGTCCGGCTCACCGGGAAGCACCAGGACACGCAGCTCAGTCATGATGTGTTGCTTCCGGGATCGGTGATCAGCTCAACTCCATGATCACCGATCGCTCCCGGAAGGGCTGGCTGTACACGCCGCTCAGGCGGACTTTTCCCGGCGCTCCCGCCGCGACGTCTGCCGCGCCACTATGGTCGGGTTGACGTTCTCCCGGACCGTCTGCTCGGTGATCACTACCTTCGCCACGTCGTCCCGGCTCGGGATGTCGTACATGACGGGCAGCAGCACCTCTTCCAGGATCGCCCGCAGACCGCGCGCACCGGTGCCCCGCAGAATCGCTTGGTCGGCAATGGCTTCCAGCGCCGTCTTGGTGAATTCCAGTTCGACATTGTCCATTTCGAACAATTTCTTGTACTGCTTCACCAAGGCGTTCCGCGGTTCGGTGAGGATCCGGACCAGCGATTCCTTGTCCAGGTTCGTCACGCTGGCCACCGTGGGAAGCCGGCCGATGAATTCCGGGATCAGACCGTACTTGATGAGGTCTTCCGGCATCACGTCGGCGAAGTAGTCCGTGGTGTCCACATCGGTCTTGGACCGCAGCTCGGCGCCGAAGCCGACGCTGTGCTTGCCGACGCGCTCTTCGACGATCTTCTCCAGGCCGGAGAAGGCACCCGCGACGATGAACAGGACGTTGGTGGTGTCGATCTGGATGAACTCCTGGTGCGGGTGCTTGCGGCCGCCCTGCGGGGGCACGCTGGCGACGGTGCCCTCCAGGATCTTCAGCAGCGCCTGCTGCACGCCCTCACCGGAGACGTCCCGGGTGATCGACGGGTTTTCACTCTTCCGAGCGATTTTGTCGACCTCGTCGATGTAGATGATGCCGGTTTCAGCGCGCTTGACGTCGTAATCGGCGGCCTGGATCAGCTTGAGCAGGATGTTCTCGACGTCCTCGCCCACGTAGCCGGCCTCGGTCAACGCCGTGGCGTCGGCGATGGCGAACGGCACGTTGAGCATCTTGGCCAGCGTCTGGGCCAGGTAGGTCTTGCCGCACCCGGTCGGGCCGAGCATCAGGATGTTCGACTTGGCCAGCTCGACCGGTTCCTCGCCCCGGTTCTGCCCCCGCTCGGCCGCTTGGATGCGCTTGTAGTGGTTGTAGACCGCGACCGAAAGATTCCGCTTGGCGGCGTCCTGCCCGATGACGTACTGGTCGAGGAAGTCGTGGATCTCCGCCGGCTTGGGCAGCTCGTCGAGCTTGACGTCGCTGGTCTCAGCCAGCTCCTCCTCGAGGATCTCGTTGCAGAGATCGATGCACTCATCGCAGATGTACACGCCGGGGCCGGCGATGAGCTTCTTGACCTGCTTCTGACTCTTCCCGCAGAAGGAGCACTTCAGCAGGTCCCCGCCGTCACCGATACGTGCCATGACCGCTGACCTCGTCCCCTCCGGCACGCCGCCCTTCAGCGCGCCTGACCGTAGCTCTCTTCGACGGTACCTGCCGTTCCCCGGGTTCGGGGAGACTCATAGTGTCCGCCATCTCGCGGAACAGGAAAACCACCTCTTCGTCCCGGCGTGTCGCGCCGGCAGAGCAGGCGTGATACCGCAGGTGGCGGTGGCACACCGGAGCCGGCCGGTGGCCGAAGTCACAGCCAGCCGGCCTGGCCCGGCTTCCGGGGGAGCCCACCGCGTCCGCGAACGCGGCCGCGCTGACCGGGCCCGCCCCCGGAACGCCGCAGCTCGCTCGAGCGACGAGTCAGCTCTGCTGCTGCATCGCCGAGAGCTTGCGGTACGGCAAGACCTCATCGACGATGCCATACTCCACCGCCTGCTCAGCGGTGAGGATCTTGTCGCGGTCGATGTCGGTCGCGATCTGCTCCTTGCTCCGGCCGGTGTGCTTGGCCAGCGTCGACTCCAGCAGGTCGCGCATCCGCTGCACCTCGGCCGCCTGGATCTCCAGGTCGGAGACCTGGCCGTAGATGCCCTCCACCGACGGCTGGTGGATCAGCACCCGCGAGTTCGGCAGCGCCATCCGCTTGCCCTTGGTGCCGGCGGCCAGGAGAACCGCCGCGGCCGAAGCGGCCTGCCCCAGGCAAATGGTCCGGACGTCCGGGCGCACGTACTGGATCGTGTCGTAGATGGCCAGCATCGCGGTGAACGAACCACCCGGGGAGTTGATGTACATCTGGATCTCCCGGTCGGGGTCGTCCGACTCCAGGAACAGCAGCTGAGCCATCACATCGTTCGCCGACGCGTCGTCGACCTGAACACCGAGGAACACGATGCGTTCCTCGAACAACTTGTTGTACGGATTCGACTCCTTGACCCCGTACGCGGTGCGCTCGACGAACGAGGGCAGGATGTACCGGGACTGGAGAGGCTGGAACGAGCTCACGACAGGTGACTCCTCATTACTAGATCCGAGACGACGGGTGGTCAGCTGCTCGGGAGATTTGCTGCGGTCGCGATGTGGTCGATGAAGCCGTAGTCCTTGGCCTCTTCCGCGGTGAACCACCGGTCGCGGTCGGAGTCAGCGATGATCTTCTCCACCGGCTGGCCGGTGTGCTCCGCGATCAGCTCGGCCATCTCCTGCTTGTTCTTGGAGAACATGTTCGCCTGGATCGCGATGTCCGAAGCGGTACCGCCCAGGCCGGCCGACGGCTGGTGCATCATGATCCGCGCGTGCGGCAGGGCGAACCGCTTTCCCTTGGCCCCGGCAGACAGCAGGAACTGCCCCATCGAGGCAGCCATGCCCATCGCAACCGTCACCACGTCCGGCTTGATCAGCTGCATGGTGTCGTAGATCGCCATGCCCGCCGGCACCGACCCGCCCGGCGAGTTGATGTACAGCGAGATGTCCCGCTCGGGGTCCTCGGCCGCCAGCAGCAGCAGCTGCGAGCAGATCTGGTTGGCGATGTTCTCCTCGACCTGGGTCCCCAGGACGATGATCCGCTCCCGCAGCAACCGCTCGTAGACCGAGTCGTTGAGCGAGAGCCCACTGGTCGTCGACCGCATGTACGGCGCATCGGACGCCGGAACACTCTGGTGCGTCACGTTTCCCTGCCTTCTCCCTTGACGGGCCTTTTTGCGCCGAGGGCTTGACACCCAGGGCCCACCTCCTAAGTGGACCGATGTCACCAGTTCGGGTGACCCTGTGGTGCCCCGGTCGCTCTCGGATGATCCGCTACAACATGACCCTAACGAACGTGGGCGGCACTAGCTTCCCAGTACCGCCCACGTTCGCTCAGAGCATGCGTGTTCATTTATCGCAGGGCTGGATCACTCCGCCTTGCTGGACTCACCCGACTCACTCGATTCGGCCTCGCCCGAGCTCTGCTCGCCCTCGGAAGAATCCTCCTGCTGGGTGCCGAACAGCTCGTCCATGTCCAGGGTGTTGCCGGAGGCGTCGGTGACGGTCGCCTGGCGAACCACCGAGAACAGCGCCTTGCCGCGGCGCACCTCGGCGAAGATCGCACCAAGCTGGCCGGCCTGCTGCGCCTGCTGCACGAACTGGTCGGGGCTCATGCCGAACCGCTGGGCCTGGTAGATGATCCGCTCGGTGAGCTCGTTGTCCGAAACGGTGATCCCCTCGGCGTCGGCGATGGTGTCCAGCAGCAGCTGGCTGCGGACCGCCTTCTCCGCCTCCTCGCGGGTCTCGTTGTCGAACTCCTCGCGGGTCTTGCCCTGCTGTTCGAGCCACTCCTCGAAGCGCTTCTCGTCGTGGTCGAACGGGTGGATCGCGTCGTGGACGCGGACCTCGATCTCGGACTCGAGGACCTTCTCCGGAACCGGGATCTCGGTGGACTCCAGCAGCGCGTCCAGCACCTTGTCACGGGCCTGCACGCCCTGCTGCATCTTCTTGACCCGGCTCAACCGCTCGCGCAGGTCGTTGACCAGCTCGTCGATGGTGTCGAACTCGCTGGCCATCTGCGCGAACTCGTCGTCGGCCTCGGGCAGCTGCCGCTCCTTGACGGAGTTCAGCTTGACCGTCACCTCGGCGTCGCGACCGGCGTGCTCACCGGCGACGAGCTTGGTGGTGAAGGTCTTGGTCTCCCCCGCGCTGGCGCCGATCAACGCGTCGTCGATGCCTTCGACGAGCTGGCCGGAACCGATCTCGTAGGAAAGCCCGCTGGTCTTGGCGTCCTCGACTTCCTGGCCATCGACGGTGGCCGAGAGGTCGATGCTGACGAAGTCGCCTTGCTGTGCCGGGCGGTCCACACCGGTGAGGGTGCCGAACCGGGCGCGCAGCGCGTCGAGCTGTTCGGTCACCTCCTCCTCGGTGACCTCGACGTCGTCCACACTCACCGTCAACTCACCGAAGGCGGGCACGGTGATCTCGGGCCGGACGTCGACCTCCGCCTTGAACGCAAGCTGCTCGCCGTCCTCGAGCTTGGTCACCTCGATGTCGGGGCGACCAAGGGTGCGCACCTCGCTGCTGTTGACCGCCTCGAGGTACTTCTCCGGGACCGCTTCGTTGACGACCTCGTCGAGCACGGGGCCACGACCGATGCGGCTCTCCAGCACTCGTGCCGGCGCCTTGCCGGGGCGGAAGCCCGGGATGCGGACTTGCTGTGCGAGTGCCTTGTACGCGCGGTCGAAGTTCGGCTTGAGCTCGTCGAACGGCACCTCGACGTTGATCCGGACGCGCGTCGGGCTCAGGTGCTCGACGGTGCTCTTCACGTGGTCTCCTAGTGCGAACGTGCTTCATCCCCCGGCGCTGCCACCAGGCGCGGCTCCTCCACGCCCACATGCCGGGCTGACCTCCGAGTCTATTGCTTCGATCCGGGTGCGGCGGGCCGGGGTTGCAGATACCTGGTCGGGACGTCCCGCAGCGCGGCCGGTCCATGTGCTTGAGTGGTGCTGTGCGTGACGCCGAAACCTGCGCCGGCCTGTCCGAAGCGCTGGCCGAACCACTGCCCGGCACCGCCGCGGTCGCCCGCGGTTGGTTGTGCCTGGAACAGCCCGGCCCGTGGGGCCGCAACGCCGTGGCGGAGAGCCGACTGGACCCGGAACTCGGCCAGGAGCTCACCGCCCGGGCCGAGGCGCACGGCCTCCGGGTCCAGCTGATCCGCCACCCCGCCCGGAAGACCCCGCAGCCGCGCCGCCGGGTGCTGCTGGCCAACACCCACCCGCGGCACTGCTGGCTGCGCGCCGCCGACGTCGAGGACCCGGCCGAGCTGCTCGACCTGGACTTCGCCGGGATCGCCGCCGGGGAGCACGGCGGTTTCGGCCACCCGGCCACCGAGCCGGTGCTGCTGGTGTGCACCAACGGGCGCCGGGACCAGTGCTGCGCGCTGCGCGGCCGGGCGCTGGCCGGTGCGCTCAGCGACCAGTACGGCGAGCAGGTGTGGGAGACCAGTCACACCGGCGGGCACCGGTTCGCCCCGGCCGCCGTGCTGCTGCCCACGGGCTACACCTACGGCAGGCTCGGGGTGCCCGAAGCGCAGGCGGTGCTGTCCGCGGCGCTCGCCGGGAAGGTGGCGCTGGAGCACTGCCGGGGCCGTTCCACCTGGTCGCAGCCGGCCCAGGCGGCCGAGCTCGCCCTCCGGGAACAGCTGAGCGAACACCTGGTCGACGCGGTGGTCGTGGAGGACGACGAGGACGGCGCGGTCCGGGTGGGCCACCAGGACGGGCGGCGGTGGCTGGTGGAGGTGCGGCAGGACGAGCTCGATCCGCCCCGCCCCAACAGCTGCGGGAAGGAACCAGCGCGCCCCGTCGCCCGCACCGTCACCGGCATCAGCCTCCTGCGGACGGACCGGAGGGAGAACCCGTCCCAGCGGGGGTGACCGAGGTCACAATCCCCTCCATCTGGGTCGCGTTCTGCTGCTCCGGGCCGGGCACCAGCAAGGACACCGCCACCAGGAACGCGACAGCGGTGCCCAGCACCGCGCACACCACCACGGCGGGCAGGCGTACGCGGCGCGGACTGCGACTCCCCTCGTGCACGCTCGAGGAATCGCAAGCCCGCGCCGACTCGTTACCGCCAGAACCGGACAAAGCAGTACAGATAACAGAACGGCGGAGCGGCTGCCCACGACAGCTGCTCCGCCGGAATGGTCGGGGTGGCGGGATTTGAACCCACGGCCCCTCGCACCCAAAGCGAGTGCGCTACCAAACTGCGCCACACCCCGTTCGCTCGCAGCGTTCCCCTGGGGGGCTGCTTGCAAAGAGCTTATCGCGACCCGTTAAGCTAGGGGACACAAGGTCGGGAACCGCTCCCGGTTCCCGATCAACGCGGGTGTAGCTCAATGGTAGAGCCCCAGCCTTCCAAGCTGGTTACGCGGGTTCGATTCCCGTCACCCGCTCTGCGCCACCCGTGCCCTCCGGTCATCAGCCGGAGGGCACGGGGTTTTCTGCACCTGGCCTCCCCGTGCGAGCAGCCCAGCGGGCCGTGACCCGAGCGCGGAAGCCGCACCATGCGAGCTCCACCACATCGAGCACCCCGCGCGCACCGGAGCCGAACTCCGCACGTCCACTTCGGACCCGGGTGGTCGCGGCCACAGCCGCGCCACGGCTGGCCTCCGCGCAGCGTCCAGAATTCGCCGCGAGAACAGCGGAAAACCGGTTCGGCAGGTGCGGGCTGTCAACTTCCGAGCCGGCAGGGCACCATGTGTGCGTGACCGACATTCCACACGCCGCCCAGGTCCGCAACCACACGCGCTGGCGTCCCGGATGGAACACCGGGCGCACCAGCTACGCGTGGCTGCTGTCGCTCACCGACCAGCCAGGCCTGCGCACCCTGGTGAACCAGTACCAGTACGCGCTGCGCGACCTGCCCGGATTCGACTTGGTCCCGTTGGAATGGCTGCACATCCTGCTGCAGGAAGTCGGCTTCACCGACCAGGTGGGCGACGACCAGCTGCACCGGCTGGTGGCAGCCGTGCGGGAGCACCTGGCCGCAACCCCGGCCCCGACGCTGGCGTTCCACCACGCGGTGGTGCTGCCCGAATCCCTCGCGCTGCCGGCCGAGCCGCAGTCCACAGTGCTGGAACTGCGGCAGCTGATCAGGCGGACCTGCCAGGACGTCCTGGGCGAAGACGCCGTCCCGCCGGAACCGGAGGAGACCGAGCGCTACCTGAACATCGCGCACTCCACCGACGAAGGGCCGGCGATCTTCGCCGTCACCGCGCTCAGCGCCACGCCGGTCAGCCCGACCACCGCCAAGGCGACCGGGCTGTCCCTGGTCCGGCTCAACCGCGACCACTCCAATTCGGAGTGGGAAGTCGTCGAAGAACTGCCCTTCGGGGGCTGACGCACCCGCCCCGGTGGAGAAGCCGCCCGCAGCGCGGCGGACGCGGCTAGTCCTTCTCCAGCCCCTCGATCACCGCCCGGGCCAGATCGGTACCGGCCATGTCGACCTTCAGCCAGCCCTCCGGGGCGTCCGGGCCGATGTTCATCTGCATGTGCTTCTCCAGCAGGTTGGCCACCAGCGGGGACGCCTCGGGCGGAACGGTCGCACCGTTGCGCAGCGCGTTGATCGCTCGCTTCTTGTCTTCCTGTGGAGTTCCCATGCTTCCTTCTCAAGAGTCGTCCGCACGTCCAGGACCACCAGCAGAGTAGCGAGCGGCGGGAGGTCCTGGACCGTCCCGCACCGATCATCCCGCGACCAACGGACGGGCGGCATCGTGATCCACCGCTCACCCCCGCGAGCAGGTACCGTCGGAACAAGCCAGTTGGACGGCTCGAACTGCCTCGCGCAGTGCAGGAGCCGGAGAACACGGGAGGCAGCAAGTGACCGCCGTCATCGTCATCGTGGTCGCTTTGGCAGTGATCGTCGCCGCCATCTGGTGGTCACGGCAGCGTGCCATAGCGCGGCAGCAGCAAGAACTCGAGGACGCCAAGGCCGAGGCCCGGCGCTGGGTGGAGCGCCTGGGCGGGCAGGTGTTGAACCTGATCGGCACCAACGAGGCGGCGAAGCAGGCCTTGGCCGACGCCTCCGAACGGCACAACGCCGCCGCATCGCAGCTGGAGCAGGCCAAGACCGCCACCCAGTGCCGGCTCACCACCGAGACCGCCCTGGAAGGCCTCTACTACGTGCGGGCCGCCCGCACCGCCATGGACATGGACCCGGGTCCGGAACTGCCGGACCTGAACGGGCAGCGCAGCGCGGGCCGGGTCACCGAGTTCCGCGAGGTCGAGGTGGAGGGCGAGCGCCAGGCGGCTTCGCCGACGCCGACCGCGCAGACCCCGCACTACTACCCGGGCGGCCAGGTCGCCGGCCGGCCGGTCCCGGAGGGCTGGTACAGCCAGCCCTGGTGGAAGCCCGCCCTGGTGGCCGGGGCCTGGGGTGTCGGCTCGTTCATGCTCACCAGCGCGCTGTTCGCCGGCATGGCGGGAGTCCCGGCCGCCGCCTACGCCGAGGGCTTCGAGGACGGCATGGGCGCCGACGGCGGCGATTTCGGCGACCAGGGCATGGACGCCGGCGACGCGGGCGACAACGACTTCGGGGACTTCGACTTCGGCGGCTTCGACGGCTTCGGCTTCTAACCCGCCGGCTCGGGCTGGCAGGTCGGGCACCAGTAGAGCTTGCGGCCGGCCAGCTCGGCGGTGGCGACCGGAGTCCCGCAGAGCAGACAGGGCAGACCGGCCCGGCGGTACACGTAGACCTCACCGCCGTGCCGGTCTTTTCGCGGCGGGCGGCCGGTCGCTTCCGGGGTGTGCTCGGGCCGGACGGTGTCGATCCGGCCCGCTTTGACCCCTTCGGCCATGAGCACGACCAGGTCGGACCAGATCAACTCCCAGCGTTCCCGGCCCAACTCGCGGCCGGGGGTGAACGGCCAGATGCCGTGCCGGAACAGCACTTCGGCCCGGTAGACGTTGCCCACCCCGGACAGGACCTTCTGGTCCATCAGCAGCGCGGCGATGGTGGTCCGCGAGCGCTGGACCCGGTGCCACGCGCTTTCCGGATCGGAGTCGTTCCGCAGTGGATCGGGGCCGAGCCGCTCGCGCAAGGCCGCGACTTCGGCGTCGGTGAGCAGCTCGCACGCGTTCGGGCCGCGCAGATCGGTCCAGTGGGTGGGCCCGATGATCCGCATCCGCACCTGGCCCTGGGGTTCGGTCACCGGCAGTTCGGCTTCCCGGAAGGTCCCGTAGAGACCGAGGTGGACGTGGACGGTGCGGTCGGGACCGTAGACGTGGAACAGGTGCTTGCCGTGCGCCTCAGCGCTTTCCAGCACTGAACCGTCCAGGATCGCTGCCTCGGCGGCGAACCGGCCTTGCGGGCTGAGAACGCGCACCGGGTGGCCGGCGAACCGCTCCTGGTGCAGGTTGGCCAGCCGGTGCAGGGTGTGACCTTCGGGCATCTTCCGTTGTGCTTTCCAAGCCGTGGCGGGCCCACGGCGCCAGTGGCCGGCTGCCGGAGCAGCCGGCCGGCTGCGAAGTGCGGACTGCGCTGCTGGGCGTCAGTTGCCCGGCAGGGCCGGCGGGTTGCCGGTCTTCTCGTAGTCCGCCAGCAGGTCGATCCGGCGCTGGTGCCGGCCACCTTCGAACTCGGTGGTCAAGAACGCCTCGACGATCTGCTCGGCTTCCTCGACGGTGTGCATCCGCGCACCGATGCCGGCGAGCAGGGCGTTGTTGTGCTGGCGAGCGAGCTTGGCGGTCTCGGTGTTCCAGCACAGGGCCGCCCGAGCACCGGGCACCTTGTTCGCGGCGATCTGCTCGCCGTTGCCGGAGCCGCCGAGGACCAGACCGAGGCTGCCTTCGTCAGCGACGACGCGGCGCGCGGTCTCGATGCAGAACGGCGGGTAGTCGTCCTGGGCGTCGTAAACCGCCGGGCCGATGTCGGTGACTTCGTAGCCACGCTCGGTCAGCCACTTGACGAGGTGGTTCTTCAGTTCGAAGCCTGCGTGGTCAGAGCCGATGTAGACGCGCACGCGGGCAGTGTGCCAAATGACCTCGAGGTGGTGCGCACCCCGGTGCGGTTTCTCCCCTCCTGGCGGTGACCGCCCGGTCGCTCACCGCGTGTTCAATGGGACTCGTGCGAACGCAGGAGGACCGGGTGAGTTGGGAGGAGATCGCACCGGGGGTGCTCATCCGCCGCTACGGCGAGCTGGGTCTCACCGTGGGATTGGTCACCGGGGAGGATTCCGCCCTGGTCGTCGACACCCGCGGGGACCACGTGCAGGGCGGCGAGCTGGCCAGCGCGGTGCGGGAGGTGACCGCGCTGCCGTGGCAGGTGGTCCTCACCCACGGGCACTTCGACCACTGCTTCGGCACCTCCGCTTTCCTGCCCGCACCGGTGTGGGCGCACCGGGACTGCCCGGCCTTCCTGGCACGCACCGCCGAGCGGCAGCGGCGCGAGTGGGTCCACCACTACCGGCAGCGCGGGGACGACGCGACCGCCGACGCGCTGGCGGCCTCCACCCCGACCACTCCTTCCCGCCTGGTGGCGGACTCGGCGCTGCTCGACCTGGGCGGCCGGACGGTGCACCTGCGGCACCTCGGCCGCGGGCACACCGATCACGACCTGGTGGTCGTCGTGCCGGATGCGTCGGTGGTGTTCGCCGGTGACCTGGTCGAGCAGAGCGGGCCGCCGGACTTCGAGGACGCCTGCCCCGCGGAGTGGCCGGCCGCGCTGGGGGCGTTGCTCGAGCTGGACGCGCAGATCGTCGTCCCCGGGCACGGGGATCCCGTGGACCCCGAGTTCGTCCGCGCGCAGCGGGCTCAGCTGGCCGAGTTGGCGGAATTGCGCGACGCGGTCCGCAGCGGCCGGATCTCCCGCGAGCGGGCCCTGGACCGCTCCCCCTTCCCCGTTGAGACCACTCGGACTGCACTGGACCGCTGAACCACTGCTCCGTTCAGAGCAATCGGGACAGCTGTTGGCATGCATTTTCCGAATGGGGGAACCAGACGTCCCCCGACGGAGTCATGCTTGATCAGGTGCGTCGGCAGCGGGCCGCGTGGCCCAGCACTCGTCGGGGCGGGGGAGCATGGTCGGGAACCTGAGCGCTGCAGCGCAGCGGACTCATCGACACCGGGGCGTCACCGGGGATTCCTGCGCGCGCGACCGGAAACCGCGAGGGGGACCGGTCCTTCCCGCGGTGCTCGAAAACCCGCCCGTTGACCGGTCTTCTCACCGTTCCTGCTGTTCTTCCTGGACCGGAGTCGCCCACCCTCCTGGACGCACCGAGCTGCCACCGTCGCCGCACAGCTTTTCCATTCCCACCGGTCGGCCGACGAAGCCCGTCGGTTGGTTCACCGCGCTGGCCGCCGAGAGGAGCATGTGATGCCCGACCAGGTCAACGTCGTGGTAGAGGACATTCGCCAGCAAGCCTCCACAGTGGATGGTGTGGTGAGCCAGCTCGACAACGCCGTCGCTGCTTCCCAACAGGTTTCGCTCGACAACGACGCCTACGGAATTCTTTGCCGCCCGTTCGCTTGGATGCTGGACCCCGTTGAGAAGCACGGGATCGACACGCTGAAGAAAGCCGTCGAAGCGATGCGGGAGACGGCCGAGAACCTCCGGGCCACCGCGGCCGACTACCAGTCCACTGATGACAGCAACAGCAAATGATCGGCGGGATCGAGATATGAGCAACGACCTCGTCGTCACCAAGGAGTCCCTGCCCAAGGACCCCAACGAGACCCCCGACTCGATCAAGGGCATCGGCATCGCCGAATCGGTCCACGACGTGGCCAGCCTCAACGACGGTTCGAGCTGGGTGGAGGCCGGTCTGGCCTACGGCGGGCTGGCGATGGAGGCCGTCAGCGTCGCGGTCGACCCGATCGGCACCCTGCTGTCCTACGGGCTGTCGTGGCTGATCGAGCACGTCGAACCGCTGCAGGAGGCCCTGGATTGGTTCGCCGGTGACCCCGACGGGGTCAAGGCATATGGCGCCACCTGGGAGAACGTGTCGAAGGCCGTGCAGCAGGCGGCCACCGAGTACAACGAGGCGGTCAAGGCCGACACCGCGCAGTGGGTGGGCCCGGCCGGGGACGCCTACCGCCGCTACGCCGCCGAGAAGGGCGAGGCGCTCAACGGGGCCGCCGAGCTGGCGGGCACGATCAGCTCGGTCGTGACGATCATGGGCGAGGTCGTCTCGTTCGTGCGCGATTTCGTCCGCGACCTGGTCGCCGACTGCGTGTCCCGATTGATCACCTACGCGCTGGAGGCGGTGTGCACGCTGGGACTGGGCACCCCGGTGATCGCCGCGCAGGCGACCTCGTTCATCTCCAAGACGGTGGCCCGGATTTCCGAGGTCGTCCAGAAGCTGCTGAAGACCATCAACAACGTCTCGCCGAAGCTGGGCAAGATGGTGGAGGTCTTCGGCGACATCATCCAGGCGCTCGGCAAGGCCGGCAAGAAGGTGATGGACGCCCCGGGCAAGCTCGCCGACAACTTCGCCGAGGCCGCCTGGAAGAAGGTCGACGACACCTTCGGCACCAATGTGGTGGGCCGGCACAAGGCCAAGTTCGGCGACGGCGGCGGTGGTCCGGACGGCGGCTCCGACACCACCGATTCCCCGGACAGCAGCTCGAAACGGCCGGACCGGGAAGGGCGCAGCGACAACACCGCGGACACCGACTCGCCCAGCACCGACCGGCGCGACTCGACCTCCCGGACCAGCGACGCGGACTCCCCGAGCACGTCTCGGACCACCTCGTCCCGGGATTCCGCTGATCCCGCAGACCCGAGGAGCGCTTCCCCGGGACGGCCGCCCTCGGATTCCGGTCCGTCGAGCAGGCCGGACTCGCCGTCCGGTGAGCCGACGAGCAGCTCCGGCGGCCCGGGAACCTCGAGCCGGCCCTCGTCCCACGTGGACACGAGTTCCAGTTCCTCGGGCGGGCACTCGAGCGACTCCAGCCCTTCGAGCAGGGCGCCGGCCAGCTCGGAAGCAGGTTCCTCTCCTTCCGGCGGGCGCACGACCACGATGTCGGGGGATTTGTCCAGCCCGCCGCCGACCGGTCAGCAGAGCAGCGCTTCCCCGGACACCGGTTCACCCTCGGGTGGTGGCCCGTCCTCGGCGAGTGCGCCGAGCTCCGGAGGCGGTCCTTCCGCTGGTGCGGGGCCGAGCCGGGTGGAGACGTCTGACCCGGCGACCACGTCGTCTTCCGCAGCCCAGCCCCCGCAGGCACCGGAAGCACCGCAGGCGCCGCAAACGCCCACGCCGAGCGCGCCGCGCGCCGACCAGCCGGCGGGCACCGCCACGCCGATGGCCTCTCCAACCGCCACCCCGACCAGTGCGGGCGGGCCGACGCCGGGTGGTGGCGCTCCCAACCGCCCGGGGGCGGGCGGTGGCTGGACCGGCACGCCGGGCAGCCCGGGAGCTGCCGGGCGCCCGTCGTCCACCCCGGAGGTTCCGCGACCGCGAGAGGCGGATGGTTCCCGGCCGGACACCGGCCGACCGCACAGTCCGGAGCGGCCGCAAGGTTCTCGACCGGACACCAGCCGTCCGAACGCTCCGGAACGACCGCAAGGTTCTCGACCGGAAGCCGGTCGTCCGCAGAGCCCGGAACGACCGCGCGGTTCCCAGCCGGACGCCAACCGGCCGCACGCCCCGGAGCGACCGCACGGGTCTCAACCGGACGCCAGCCGGCCGCACAGCCCCGAACGGCCGCAGGGGTCCCGGCCGGACGCGCCGGAACGACCGCGCGGTTCCCACCTGGATGCCAATCGACCGCACACCCCGGAGCGGCCGCACGGGTCTCGGCCGGACGCTTCGCCGCAGCGCAGTTCGAGCACCGGGCCGCAGAGCGCGTCCCAGCCGCACAGCCCGACCACGCCTGGGGCGCGTCCCGATGCGGGCACGAACGCCCCGACGGTGCCTCCGCAGCGGCAGCCCGGTGGGCCGGACTCTCGAGACCCCGGGATGCCGGGGCAGCAGCCACCGGCTTCTCGAGGCGACGCCCCAGCGCCGGGGTCGACCCGACCGGACGCTGCCCGGCCGGGGGCTTCCGGGGACAAGCCGGCCTCCGGGCAGCGCCCCGGACCGGAGCCGCGGGACGCCGGGCCGGGTCGGCGACCGGACGCGGCGGACCAGAAGGCACCGGACCAGCGCAGTGGAACGGATCCCAAGGCGGACGCCCCGCGGGACTCCGCCAAGGGCGACGCGCCGCGGGATGCGGATGCGCCGGACAAGCCGAAGGGCGACGGCCGTCCCCACGATGCGGACGCCGACCAGCCGCGCCCGGGCACCCCGGAGTACGAGCAGAAGATCGACCACGCGGTCGACCACTTGCGGAACAACCGCACGGACGCCGGGGCTTCCGGGCACACCGATCCGAACCTGCAGGACTTGGCGCGGCGGGTACCCGATGACGGCAAGCACTTCACGGTTGACGCGCACATGCGGCCGGACGGGCGGATCGAGCTGGGCGGCCGCTCGTACAGCCCGGACGAGTTCGCCGACGTGCTGCGCCGACTGCCGGAGTGCGACGGCAAGCCGATCCGGTTGATCAGCTGCAACTCCGGGGACTTCGCGGCCGATCTGGCCCGCAAGCTCGACGTGCCGGTGACCGCGCCGCGGGGCTTGGCCTGGACCGACGGCAACGGCCGGGTGTTCTCCAGCAGCCAAGGTCCGGACGGCAAGCCCGGCTGGCCGCCGGACGGTGGCTGGGACACCCACCACCCCAACGGCACCAAATCGCCGGCCAGCGACGACGGCTTCCACCCGTCCCGCCACGGCGAAGACCCCGGCGAACGGCCGGACGACGTTGAAATGCGGGGAGAACCCTTCGATGCCCCACCCGAGCGGCGTGTAGTGGAGATCATCGTCCATAAGGAAGATTTTCCGGACGACGATTTTCCGGATCCGGATGTCTACGGGAGTACCGCTGGCAACCGTCATCAAGCGTTCCCGGACCCAGTCACCGATTGGACTCGCCCCGATGATGCAACATTCGAACGCCCGGAGGGGCATGAGGAGGGCAAGAGCCCTATCAAGATCCCTGACCCATCGAACCCCGAGCCGTTCACTGCGCTTGACTCCAAGACGTCGCTGAGCTCGTTGTCGAATGCTGGGTTGCTCCAACCCAACACTCGCTACGACATCGAAGGGCGCGGCAGTTTCTTCACCGATGAGAGCGGGAAACTGAAGTGGGCCGAAGTCGACACCACGGCCCCGGGATACGTCCGACCGAACATCGAACTTCAGGAGCCCGCTCCTAACGCGCAGTACCGAGTCGACGACAACTGGACCTTCAACACGAACGAGCACGGCCAGACAGAGCGAATGTCGGGGAGCCCTCACTTCAAGGGCAGCCCGAACGCTCTACCGAGCGACCGGTATTACCGCGACCCGAGCTCGCAGACCAAAGCGGCCGACGAGGGGCGCGAGGTCTACCCCAATCGACACTGGGCTGGCGGGCACATGGCTGCTCATGAAATGGGTGGCCCTGGCGAGTACATCAACATGTTCCCGCAGATGGCTGCCTCCAACAGCGGCCACAACAGAGAAGGCATGACTGTTGAGGCTTCTTGGCGCTCCCTCGAGCGGTACCTGGCAGAACACGCCAAGACTCCAGGCTGCAGCGTTGACCGAGTCGAAGTGGTCGCTGAACGCGACCGTGACGGCATACCCACCGAAGTGCTCTACCGTTGGATTGAGACAAAGGACGGCGTCTCTAAGGTCGTGGAGGCCTGGTTCCCCAATCGACCTGACTTCAACTACGGCGAGTGGAAGAGCTACAAGAAATGACAGAGGACCACCGAGCTCAGGAGATCGAAGACCTCAAGAAGGCAGTGGCCGACGCGCTCGTCGCGAAGCTACCGCCGGAATGGGCGGAGCTCCAGCTGACCTTTCGCGGCAGCAGCACGATCTGCCAGCTGTCGCTCAGCGGATCCACCACGACCGGTGAACAGCTTTTGCTCTCACCACCTCGAGAGGTCTCGGCCCTCCTTCGGCAACTCCGCGCGGCCATGTACGAACCCGGTGTCGGAACCTGGTTCTCCGTGCAGATCACGCTGCGGCGCGGCAGCAACACCGACTTCCGGTTCAACTTCACAGAAGACCCGAAGTGGTCACCGCCGGTCGCACCCACGGTGTTCGCGCTGGACCAAGAAGCTTTCCCGCGCGAAGCCGACCACATTCCAGGTTGGTTGGCCGAACGGTTGGAGGAGGCTGCTGCTTTCGAACAGAACTACCAGGCCTCCGACGAGACTGAGGCACGTTGAACCCGGCAGCGCAGCACGCATAGACTGCGCTTCGTCGACACACCGAGCGACCCAGGAGCAACACTGATGACGCACCCCGGTGGACTAGGGCCGGAAGGACAGAAAGAGCTGCTGGACGAGCTGGCCTCTGTGCTGCTCGCATCCGCACCGGGCAACTGGGAGCTCATCGTACTCGAGTACAAGTGCATCGGTCGCCACGTCGAAATCCGTGTTGGCGTGAAGGATTCGAATGGCCAGCCGATCAGCTGGGAGCCGCCTGCGGAAGTGGACAAGATCTTCTGGCGACTTCGGGTCGGCATGTACCGCGAGGGGCACGGGACCTGGTTCTCCTCGTTCTTCAGGATGCGCCAGCCCGGCACCTACGAGGTCTTCTACAACTGGGACAACGAGCCACGATGGACTGCGGACGCTGAGAGCTTCGCGAAGGAGCAGGAACTGTTCCCGCGCAGCGACGAACGGACACCCGAGTGGTTCCGCCAACGCCTCGCGGGGTCCTGAGAGTCTTCGAATCCCTACAAGCGACCATCCTTGCAGAACGTCTCTGATGCTGATCACGAACGCGAGGTTGGGTTCGAGAAGAAGGCCACCGATGTTTAGCTGAAGCTTCTCTTCAGCGTTCTGCGGCAGCTTTCGCCCTCGATCCAGCGCGGGATGTCTGCTGCCCGCTGAATCCCGACGGCGATTCGCGCAAACCCGCAATAGCCGGCGGCCAGGGTGGCTACCCTTGTGCTGCGCAGAACAACACTCGGCATTGAAAGGCCACATGCTCGGCACGAAGACTCGTGAACTGCTGGACAGAGCGCGTGGTCCGCTCGGCCCAAGAGCGTCCGTTGACTTCAGCAGCGAGCACGGGCCGCCCGTGGAGTTGGCCGAGCTGTTGTCCGAGATGAACGGATTCTTCGCCTTCAACGCCGGCCTCCAGGTCTTCCACTCCGGTGGCGAAGGCGTCGGCCCGGAACTGTCCTACTGGAACTCCGGAGAGGCGTGGAAGGACGCGTTCGAAGGATTGGCCGATGACTTCTTCTGCTTCGGCCAGGACATCCTCGGCATGCAGTTCGCGATCAAGAACGGTTCCGAGATCGTCCGCTTCGATCCCGAGAACGCGCGCAGCTACCCGATCAGCAACTCACTCGAAGACTGGGCAGCCTGGCTGCTGAGCAGGCCGAACATCAACGCGACAGCCACCCTCGCCAAAGTTTGGCAGGACCGGAACGAAGCGCTGGACCCCAACGAGCGGCTCATCCCGCTGAAGTCCTTCGAGCTCGGAGGTGAAGTCAGCCTCGACAACCTCGAGGCCAAGGACGCGGTCGAAGCCATGCGCATCCGCGGACCCATCGCAGTCCAGCTCCACGACCTCACACCCGGCACCGAGATCAACCTCACCCCCTGACGTGGCCGACTACCCGATCGAGTTCCCTGACCCGCTTGAGAGCTTCAAAGGTTCCACGTGGGCAACGGGCCCAGAACGCTCCCGCTGCAGCCGCACACGGCACCGGCATGCTCTTCGCGGCAATGAACTGGTCGACCTAACGGAGAGATGAGCGATGACAGTCGTTGAGCGCCACCCCATCGACACCGCAGTCGCCAGGGAGAGAGTGTCCGGGCTCGCGGAAAGCTTCGAAAGCATCCTCCCCGACGTGGAAGACGACGCCTCGTGGCTGAGGACCCTGCTCAACATCGCGCTCATGCACCTTGGCAACCAGTGCGCCATCGATCCCCCGGCCGACAAACTGGAGACGTGGGTCGCCTTCACCCACGTCACCCAGGTCTCGTCAGCGATCTTCGCTGCCGCCACCGCGGAAACCGAGCGGGTCGAATGCTTGATCGATCAGCAGAGAGTGTCAATTCCCACCACGGGAGTCAATACCTACAGCAATGCCGCTCGTTGGCAGACCGCTCTCTGGTTCGCCACGATCTGTCGCGACCACGACCGCATCCGGGCACTGTGCAACGTCGACGAGACCACGCTCCGCACCGAATCAGACAACTTCGACGACTACATCTACACATGGATAGCCGCCCTGCAGGCGTACTTCCGCGGAGAACACGAGAACGTTCCTCGCCTGCTCGAGGAAACCACTCGCCTGCTGGCCCCGGAAAACACAACGCGGACCCATCCCGACCTGCTCAACCAGATCGCGCGGCCACAACTGCTGCTGTTCCTGCAACTGGTCAGCAATGACGAAGCCGGGTTCAACGAGATGCTGCGCGAAACCCTGGAAGCACACCGGGACTTCTGGACAGCCGACTCGAAAGCCCGCACGAACCCCGTCGGATACATCGCTGCAGCACCACTGGCCATGGTCACCATCGCCCACGACCTGGACCTCACCATCGACGTCGAATCCGACTACCTCCCCCACCACCTCATCCGCGGCAGCTGGATCAGGGGTTCACGTTCTGGTTCCCAACGATGGAAGAAAAAGCTCGTGAAGGATGGCGGGTGATCCGGGTCGACGAGGACGACCTCGACAGCGAGCCGTACGGGCCAGTGCTGCACCGGGAGAAGCCGTTCACGGGAGAGACCGAGGACCGGCTGCCCGACGGCACCCTCGTCTCGCGGACGACCTACGTCAACGGCTTGCCGGACGGACCGGAGAAGGAGTGGTACAACGACGGCAGCCTCCGCTCGGAAGGCCAGTTCCAGCGGGGTGTGCCCGTCGGCGTGCAGCGCACCTGGAACCCGGACGGCAACCTGGTCCGCGAGATCGAGTTCAGCGACGGCGGTCGTGTCCTCCACCGCCGCGGCTTCGACACAGCCGGGAACGTGCTGTGGGAAGACGCGGGCTGACCGCCTCCCCAGCGCAGACTCCTCCGGAACTGCGATCCCAGTGGCGCAAGTCAGGCCTGACGGCGCACTCCGGAGAACATCCCGGCTGGTGCCGCGCACGACCCGCGAATTCCTGAACAACGGATTTCCCGCTCCACAAGGCGCGCAAGCGGAAAAGAACAACAGCAGCACGCCACACACCGGATTGCTGCTACAACCGAATACCCGAGACCTCTCGGACAAGACGAAGCAAGAGGTGTGCAGACACGATGACGACAGCAGTGCCACGCCACGTCGACACACCGCAGAACATCGAGGAACGCATCGCGGCACTGTCGGAGAGCATCAATGACTTCTTCGAGTCCCTTGACCAGGCGACCACCATCACCGAGCTGATCGCCCGGTACTCGCTCCAGCGCACGCAGTGGCACCTGCTGATCGACCCCACAGCCGAGCAAGTCCCCACGTACTCAAGCCTGCTCATCTCAGCCCGCGCAGGCGCAGCATTCTTCAAAGCAGCCACCACCACCCAAGACCGCTTCGACTACCTGCTGCGCACCCCCATCACCCTCGACGCCACCGGCCCCACCCACAGCCACACCCCCGCGATGTGGCTGGACGCACTCGCCACAGCCATCATCTGCCGCACCCAAGGACTCGTCGCAGACATCTGCGAATACCCCACGAACCTGCTGCAAGGCAACTTCGACGACTACATCTTCGCCTGGGTCGACGCACTGAAAGCCTTCTTCACAGGAGACGACGACCTCTACCCGAAGATCAACCGCAGCATCGAACTCACCGACCCCGAACAGCTCCCAGGACTACCGGGAGAAATCGCCCTGCACCGGTACTACCCATCGATGAAACTGCTGTTCAACCTCGCAGCAGGAAACGCCCAAGCCTTCAACGAAGACCTGCACGAAGCACTCCAACTGCACCGCCGCTTCTGGACCGCCAACGAAGAACGCATCTCCCTACCGAGCGGCTTCTTCGCCCTCATGCCCACCGCCCTGGCCGCCGTCGCCCACGACCAAGGCATCCCCATCGAAGTCGAATCCGACTACCTACCCCGCAACTTCGTAACCAACTACTGGGTCCAACAATCCCGAGAAGACCTCCAACAGTCCTGAACTGCCCTAGCTCTGCATTCGCCCCAGGTGGTCCGCGGTCCGCGTGGTCTCCGGGAGGCGGTACCGCGGGGCCAGGCGGAGGACCAGGTCGCAGGCCGCGTCGAGGGTGAAGCGGTGGCCGATCGACACGAACACCGGCTTCACGCCCTGCTGCGTTCTCAACGCCCGCCCGACGACCTCGCCGTCCAGCTGCAGCGGTGACCAGTCGCCGCGTTCCTCGCCGGGTGGCTCGTAGCGGCCCATCGCGGTCTTGCCCACCCCGATGCTCGGCAGATCGGTCAGCACACCCAGATGGCAAGCGAGACCGAAGCGCCGCGGGTGCGCCAGGCCCTGGCCGTCGCACACCAGGACGTCGGGGCGCACCGACAGCTCATCCAGCGCGTCCAACAGCGGCGGCGCTTCGCGGAACGCGAACAAGCCCGGCACGTAGGGGAACTCGGCCTCACCGCGCACCACGGCACTGTCCACGACGGACAGCGTCGTCACGTCCAGGACGGTCACCACCGCGACGAGGTCGTCCCCGTCGCGGTAGGCCACGTCCAGGCCCGCCGCCGTGCGGATCTGCGGCGGTTCTTCGACGCGGACCAGCGAGCGCAGGTGCTCCTGGATCGCGACGGCTCCGGTCTCCGTCTTCGGCCACGGGTGCAGGTCGCGGGGCACGCGCAGATCGTAGTCGGGAACGCGGGGACCGACCGGAACGGCTTCCGCGCTCCCGATCTGTTCGCTCAGCGCTGGATCGACTTGATCTCCAGGAATTCTTCGAGGCCGTACCGGCCGAACTCGCGGCCGTTGCCGGACTGCTTGTAGCCGCCGAACGGCGCCTTCGGGTTGACCCGCCCGCCGTTGACGTCCACCTGCCCGGTGCGCATCCGCTTGGCCACCGCCAGCGCGCGCTCGTCGGAACCGAAGACCGCGCCGGCCAAACCGTAGTTGGTGGCGTTGGCGATCCGCACCGCCTCGTCCTCGTCGGAGTACGGCAGCACCGACAGGACCGGCCCGAAGATCTCCTCCTGGGCGATCGTCATCTCCGGTTCGACGTCGGCGAACAAGGTGGGCTGCACGAAGTACCCGCGCTCGATCCCCTCAGGACGCTCCGGTCCACCGACGACCAGCTTCGCGCCCTCCTCGATCCCCTTGTGGATGTAGCCGACGACGCGGTCCCGCTGCGCGGCCGACACCATGGGGCCGATGCGGGTGGTCTCGTCGGTGGGGTCCCCGACGTTGTACTTGGCCACCGCCGCAGCGGCCAGTTCCAGCGCCTGCTCGTAGTGGGACTCGGGCACCAGCATCCGGCTCAGCGCGTTGCAGCTCTGGCCGCCGTTGGAGAAGCACCCGGCGACCCCGAGCTTGACCGCTTTCACCAGGTCGGCGTCGTCCAGGATGATGTTCGCCGACTTGCCGCCGAGCTCCAGCGCCACGCGTTTGATCGTCTGCGAGGCCACTTCCGAGACGCGACGGCCGGCGCGGGTGGAGCCGGTGAACGACACCATGTCCACGTCCGGGTGCGCCGCCAGGGCCTCGCCGACCTCCGGGCCGGTGCCGTGCACGAGGTTGAACACGCCGTCCGGGACGCCCGCCTCGGCGAGGACGCTGGCGAAGAGCTGCGCGGTGAGCGGGGCGATCTCGCTGGGCTTCAACACCACGGTGCACCCCGCGGCCAGGGCGGGGACCACTTTGGCCACCACCTGGTGCAGCGGGTAGTTCCAGGGCGTGATGGCCGCCACCACCCCCACCGGTTCCCGCACCACGAGCGAGTTGCCGACCTCTTCGCTCCAGGGGAAACCGGATTCGAGCACCTCGACGATCCCCGCTGACGTGGCGGCCGGGACGCTGGCGTGCACCTGGGTGGCGAACTTGATCGGCGACCCCATTTCAGCGGTCACCGTTGCCGCGATCTCGTCGCGGCGCTGGGCGATCCCCTCGGAGATCCTGCGGGCCACCTCGATCCGCCGCTCCAGCGGTGTGGCGGCCCACTGCTCGAACGCGGATCGGGCGGCGGCCACCGCTGCGTCCACATCGGCAGGTGTGCCCGCAGGAACCGAGGCGATGACCTCTTCCGTCGCTGGGTTGAGCACGTCGATCCGCCGGCCCTCGCCCTCGACGAGGGTCCCGGCGATGACATGACCGGTAGCGGGTGCCGCCATGAAGTCCTCCTCGACTGCAACAGGCAACGTCACAACGAGCCTGTCACAATCCGGGGACTTCGGGTACCGGTCAGATCACCGGCCGTGCCGGCTCTCGGCTCAATCCAGCTGCGGGGACTCGGTGCGGGTGCGCTTGAGCTCGAAGAAGTACGGGTAGCTGGCCAGCGAGACCACCCCGTCGAACATCTTCGCGGCTTCCTCGCCCCGCGGCACCCGGGTGATCACCGGGCCGAAGAAGGCCACCCCGTCGACGTGGATGGTGGGGGTGCCCACCTCGTAGCCGACCGGGTCCATCCCCTCGTGGTGGCTGGCCCGCAGCTCCTCGTCGTACTCGGTGCTGTCGGCGGCCTCGGCCAGCGACTCCGGCAGTCCCACCTCGGCCAGCGACTCCCGGATGACCTGCCCGTAGTCCTTCATGCCCTTGTTGTGCAGGCGGGTGCCCATCGCGGTGTAGAGGGGCTCCAGGACCTCTTCGCCGTGGTGCTTGGCCGCGGCGATGGCCACTCGCACCGGCCCCCACGCCTTGCTCATCAACTCCAGGTAGTCCGCTGGCAGATCGCGGCCCTCGTTGAGCACCGCCAGGCTCATGACCCGGAAGTGCAGGTCGATGTCCCGAACCTTGCGGACCTCGAGGATCCAGCGCGACGTCGCCCACGCGAACGGGCAGATGGGGTCGAAGTAGAAGTCGACCCGGGGCCGGGTGGCGGCAGTCATCAAACCTCCCACAGTTCACTTCGTGCACCACGATCCCGCGCGACTCGCAAACCCGGTTTCGGGTTGCACGGGCGCGGCAATGCACCTGCTATTGATGTCAACTGTGCGTCGCCCGATTCTCTTCCCGCCGACACGCCGGAACCGGGAACCGCCGGCGCACCTCCAGTACCCGAACGTGATTGGATGCTGCGCGAAGGCAAAGCCCGCGAGCGGGCTGTGTTAAGGCAATCCCGACGAGTAACGAGGTGATCCGTGGCCCCGCCGAACCTCACCCGCAAAGAAGCCGAGCAGCGTGCCGCGTTGCTGGAAGTCCAGTCCTACGAGATCGAACTGGACCTTTCCGACGGCGCGGGTGGGCCGGAAGTGGAGACCTTCGGCTCCACCACCAAGGTGCGGTTCCGCAGCAACCAGGCCGGTGCGGACAGCTGGATCGACCTGGTCGCCGCCCGCGTCCACAGCGCCGTGCTCAACGGTGTGGAGCTCGACATTTCCGACTACGACGAGTCGCGCGGCATCAAGCTGCCGGAGCTCGCCGAAGAGAACGAACTCGTGATCCGCGCCGACTGCCGGTACATGAACACCGGCGAAGGGCTGCACCGCTTCATCGACCCGGTCGACAACGGCGTCTACCTCTACAGCCAGTTCGAGACCGCTGACGCCAAGCGGATGTTCGCCTGCTTCGACCAGCCGGATCTGAAGGCCACCTACCAGCTCACCGTCACCGCCCCGGACTCCTGGAAGGTGATCTCCAACGCGCCCGCCGCCGAGATCACCGATGCCGCGAACGGCACCAAGCGGCATGTCTTCGCCACCACCAAGCCCATGTCCACCTACCTGGTGGCGCTGGTGGCGGGCCCCTACGCCGAGTGGCGCGACGAGTTCCCCGGCGAGGACGGCCAGGACCCGATCCCGCTGGGGATCTACACCCGGGCTTCGCTCGCCGAGCACGTGGACGCGGAGCGCCTGTTCACCGAGACCAAGCAGGGCTTCGAGTTCTACCACGAGGCGTTCGGCGTCGCCTACCCGTTCGGCAAGTACGACCAGTGCTTCGTGCCGGAGTTCAACGCCGGCGCGATGGAGAACGCCGGGTGCGTGACGTTCCGCGAGGACTACATCTTCCGCTCCCGGGTCACCGGCTACATGTACGAGCGGCGCTGCGAAACCCTGCTGCACGAGATGGCGCACATGTGGTTCGGCGACCTGGTCACCATGCGCTGGTGGAACGACCTGTGGCTCAACGAGTCGTTCGCCACCTGGGCGAGCGTGCTGGCCCAGGCCGGCGCCACCGAGTACAAGAACGCCTGGACCACGTTCGCCAGCGTGGAGAAGTCCTGGGCGTACCGGCAGGACCAGCTGCCCTCCACGCACCCGGTGGCCGCGGACATCCCGGACCTGCAGGCCGTGGAGGTCAACTTCGACGGCATCACCTACGCCAAGGGCGCTTCGGTGCTCAAGCAGCTGGTCGCCTACGTCGGCCTGGAGAACTTCCTGTCCGGGCTGCGGGTCTACTTCAACCGGCACGCTTGGGGCAACGCCACCCTCAACGACCTGCTCAAGGCGCTGGAGGAGGCGTCGGGCCGCGACCTGTCCTGGTGGAGCGCGCAGTGGCTGGAGACCACCGGCATGAACCTGCTGCGGCCGGAGTTCGAAACCGACGCCGAGGGCAAGTTCACCTCGTTCGCTGTGCTGCAGGGCCCGGCCAAGCCGGGGGCCGGTGAGCTGCGCACCCACCGGTTGGCCATCGGTGTCTACGACGATGACGACAACGGCAAGCTCGTCCGCAAGCACCGGGTCGAGCTGGACGTCGACGGCGAGCGCACCGAGGTGCCCGACCTGGTGGGGGTGCCGCGCGGCAAGCTGGTGGTGGTCAACGACGACGACCTGACCTACTGCTCGCTGCGGTTCGACAACGAGTCGCTGAACACGCTGATCGACCGCATCTCCGACGTGCAGGAGGCGCTGCCGCGGGCCCTGTGCTGGTCCACCGCGTGGGAGATGACCCGGGACGCCGAGCTGAAGGCGCGCGACTTCGTCAGCCTCGTGGTGGGGCCGGAGCGCGACCGGGGCATCGGCGCGGAGAGCGAGATCGGTGTCGTGCAGCGGGTGCTGCTGCAGGCGCAGACCGCCCTGGCCTCCTACGCGGACCCGGAGTGGCAGGCCGAAGGGTGGCGGCGCTACACCGACCGGTTGCTGGAGCTGGCCAACTCCGCCGAGCCCGGCTCGGACCACCAGCTGGCGTTCGTCAACGCGCTGGCCGGTTCGGTGCTGTCGGAGGAGAAGCTGGCGGTCCTGCGGGGCTGGCTGGACGGGTCGGCTTCGCTGGACGGCTTGAAGGTGGACACCGATCTGCGCTGGCGGCTGCTGCAGGCGTTGGTGGCGCACGGCGCTGCCGGTGAGGCCGAGATCGACGCGGAGTTGGAGAAGGACCCGACCGCGGCCGGTCAGCGCAGCGCCGAGCGGGCTCGGGCGCTGATCCCCACCGCGGAGGCCAAGGAGCGCGCCTGGCAGCGGGCGGTCCACGACGACCAGTTGCCCAACGCCCTCAACGACGCGATCATCGCCGGCTTCGCGCACCCGGCGCAGCACGAGCTGCTGGTGCCCTACGTGGAGCGCTACTTCGCCGAGATCGACGACGTGTGGCGGCGCCGCACCAGTGAGCGGGCGCAGCCGACGGTGGTCGGTTTGTTCCCGTCGTGGGAGGTGTCGGAGTCGACCATCGCCGCCGCTGACGAGTGGTTGGCCGGTGAGCACGCTCCGGCGCTGCGGCGGTTGGTCTCGGAGGGGCAGGCCAGCGTGACGCGGGCGCTCAACGCGCGCAAGTTCGACCGCTCCTGACGGTTCGGTGCGGGTGCCGGGGTGGTGCTCCGGCACCCGCACCGGTGAGTCCGTCCGGGGGCGGCCAGCCCAGTCCCCGCTCAACGGCGCAGGCCGTGTCGTGGCACCGCCTGCGCCGGCGAACCCGGACCGGGCTGGCCAGGGACCGCCGGGGCGGCCCCGGCTCGCCGGAAGTGCTGGTGCTCGATGCGGGAAGCCCGGCCGGGCCGGCTGCTTCCCGGTGCACCGCTCAGGAGCCGCTGAACTGGGTGCCGGCGGCGTCGGCGAGCATCTGCAGTCCGCTGACCAACCCGTCGACCAGCTCGCCTTCCTTGAAGGAGGCGACCATGCTCATCGCGGCGAGCTGGCAGTTGCGGTCCGGAATGCGGCGGTGCGCCTCTTCTCCGGTGACGATCTCCAGCTGCCGCTGTCCCGGCGAAACCGCCACCAGCACGCCGATGGAGGCCCGTCCGCCGAGGGAAGCGTGGATCTCTTCCGCTGTCTTGCGGGTGTCCTCCCCCAAGTCGCCCAGGTAGATGGCGAACTCGAGCCCGGTGGTCCGGCTGGCGATCCCCAATGCTTCGTCCACTCGGGAGAGCTCGCTCGGGCTGAACGGCAGGCGAGGTCGGTTGCCCTCGACCCGACGGGCGATGGACAAGCGCCCCTGCTCCACCTCGCCCTCGCCGAGCATTTCGCGGTCTCCGGTGGACCGTTCGGCTATGTCACCAGTTGCCACGTGCGCCTCCGTGAGCGGTGTTGGACTGCGCTGCCGCAGCCTCCGATCCAGTTTCCCCCACCGTGCTCATCAGCCGTTCGGGGTCCGCGACCCAGAGCACGGGATCGTATTCCCAGTCCTCACTGGTCCGGGACCGGGGGGAGGTGAAGCTGGGCCAGAACACCAGCAGCGAGACGATCGCAACAACCGCCACTGGAATGCCCACCAGCATGAGAATGGTTTCCACGGCACTCACGCCAGTACGGTAGCCGATGTGAGCGGTGAGTACGCCCGCTCCCCGCGAGGTGCGGCAGGGGGTTGCTCCGCCGCCGGATCTTCCGTGTCCGCCCCAACACGCACCGCATCCAAGTCGAATTCACCCGAAAAGGTTTTCGGCAACGATTCTTCCGGGTTACCGTTCACAAAACACTACTGAACGTGACTAGTCAGGCGTAGCGCACATCACCTAAAGTAGCTCGAAAAGAGTACCTTCCCTCGATGAGCGGAGCCTGGCCAGAAAGTTGCGTCACCCAGCGAGTTCACCACTCGTTCCCGAGTTCCCAGCCCCCGTTCCACTCCCGCGGACCCGGAAAACCCGTCAACCCGCTCGTGCGTCCGAATTGTTGGGAGGTTTTATGACCAATCCAGAAGGAACCGTCGCGCAGAACGACTTCTCCGAACAGCGGGAAATCCACGAACCGCTGGTGTCGCACGGCGTTCGGATCAGCCGCCGGCCGAGCGGCGTCCGCATCAGCGCCCGCCTGGGCGCGCGGAGCCGCCGGCCGCGCAGCCGAACCGAGCACGAGGGCGTGCGCATCAGCTCCTGACCGTCAAGCTGCCGGTTTTCCCAGGTAAGGCAGCCACTGCGGATCGGCGTCCGACAGCCGGGCCAGCAACCGCCAGTGCCGCCCCCGAGGCGCACGAGGCACCACCGGCAGCTCCCACCCCAGCTCGCTCAGCGTCTTGTCCGCCTTCCGGTGATTGCACTTGGCACAACTGGCGACGCAGTTGTCCCAGCTGTGCGTGCCGCCGCGACTTCGCGGAACCACGTGATCGATCGTCTCCGCCCGGGCGCCGCAGTAAACGCACCGGTAGTTGTCCCGCAGCAGCAATCCCGCCCTGGTCAGGGGGATGTTGCTGTGGTAGGGCACCTTCACGAACCTGCTCAACCGGATCACCGAGGGCACCTCGATCGCCCGACTGGCCGAATGCAGCACCATGCCAGCGGAATCGCAGTGCACCACTTCGGCCTTGCCGCACACCAGCAGCACGATCGCTCGGCGCAGCGGCAACGCGGTCAACGGTTCGAAAGTGGTGTTCAGCAGCAGAACTCGACGCTTGCGCCAGGACGTCTGGCTCTGACCATTGGTCCTCTGCCCGGTGCCGTTCGACGAAGCACCAGGACTTCGCCGCGCTGCCCCTGCGGGAGCGCTCTGCACTGCCGGTTGTCGTCTCGGATGTCGGTCGGGCACGCGACCACCTCCACCGGTATTCGGGCCCAAGTCGACCACAAACTCCTGCCCGAATGCACGTGTGCCGCGTTACGCGGCGGCAAATTGTTCGCCGAGCGACAACATCGCTCGGGCAAATCCATTGTCGGGGAACAACCGCCTCGAGGCGGAGTGATCTCTTCAGCGCAATTCACCACTGCGAACCGACCAGACCGGGGAAAGATCATCCCGCCGTTCCGCGGTGCACGTATCGTCTCGGGCGTGACCGAAGCACGACCAACGCCAATGAACTACCCTCCCGCCGAGCGCGTGGACGTCGTCGACGACCTGCACGGCCGCCGGATCCCCGACCCCTACCGGTGGCTGGAGGACCCCGCCGACCCGCGCACCCAGGCCTGGTCGGCCGAGCAGGACGAACTCGCCCGGTCCTGGCTCGACTCCCTGCCCGGCCGGGAGACCGCGGCGGAGCAGATCCGGTCACTGCTGTCCGCCGGATCGGTTTCCGCTCCGGTGTGGCGCGCCGGACGGGCCTTCTTCATGCGGCGCGAACCCGGCCAGGAGTTCGCGGTGCTGCACGTGCGCGAACCCGACGGGACGGAACGCCCGCTGCTGGACGTCACCGAGCTCGACCCGTCCGGCCTGACGACCCTGGACAGCTGGTCGCCCAGCCTGGAGGGGGAACGGCTGGCCTACCAGATCTCCGTCGGCGGCGACGAGGAGTCGAAGCTCTACGTGCTGGACGTGACCAGCGGCGAAATACTCGAAGGCCCCATCGACCGCTGCCGCTACTCCACCATCTCCTGGCTGCCCGGGGGCGAGGAGTTCTTCTACGTGCGGCGGCTGCCCGCCGAAGCCGTCCCCGAAGGGGAGGAGCAGTTCCACCGCCGGGTGTGGCGGCACCGCGTCGGCAGCGACCCCGACCGGAACGACCTGCTGGTCCTCGGCGAAGGCCAGGACCCCACCTTCTACTACGGCACCCACGTGTCCCGGGACGGGCGCTGGCTGGTGGTCGAAGGCAGCCCCGGGACCGCCCGGCGGGACTCGATGTGGATCGCCGACCTGTCCACCGGCTCCGACCTGCCCGAGCTGCGGCAGGTGGTGGACACCTCCGAGGGCTACCGGGTCTCCTCCTGGGTCGAGCGGGACGGCCGCCTGTACGTGCTGACCACGCTCGACGCGCCGCGCTGGCGGCTGTGCGTGGCCGACCCGGCCAACCCCGAGCCCCGCAACTGGACCGAGCTGATCCCCGAGGACCCCGAATCGGTCCTGGAAGGGGTGCGCTGGTTCGACTCCGGTGACGGCTCACCCCGGCTGGTGGTGCTGCGCACCCGGCACGCCGTGTCCGAGCTGTCCCTGCACGACCCGACCACCGGGGAGCGCACGGCCGACGTCCCGCTGCCCGGGACCGGCCAGGTCACCTCGATCACCACCGTGGACGAGGCCACCGAGCACAGCGAGGACAAGCTGTGGATCGGCTGGACCGACTTCACCACCCCGCCGTGCGTGCACGTCCACTCCACCAGCAGCGGGCGGACCGAGCTGGACCAGCAGGCCCCCGGCACCGTGCGCACCCCGGAGATCCACACCCGCCAGGTCACCTACACCTCGCGGGACGGCACCCCGGTCCGGATGTTCCTGCTGAGCCCGGCACCGGACCCCGACACCCCACGCCCGGCGCTGCTCACCGGCTACGGCGGGTTCTCGCTGTCCCGCGAACCCGGCTACACCCCGACCGCGCTGGCCTGGGTCGCCGCCGGCGGGGTCTGGGCCCTGCCGTCCCTGCGCGGCGGTGGCGAAGAGGGCGAGCAGTGGCACCGGGCCGGGATGCGCGAGAACAAGCAGAACACCTTCGACGACTTCCACGCCGCCGCCGAACACCTGATCAACACCGGCTGGACCACCTCCGACCAGCTGGCCATCTCCGGCGGCTCCAACGGTGGTCTGCTGGTGGGCGCGGCGCTGACCCAGCGGCCCGACCTCTACCGGGCGGTGGTGTGCTCCGCGCCGCTGCTGGACATGGTGCGCTACGAGAAGTTCCTGCTCGGCCGCACCTGGAACGAGGAGTACGGCACCGCCGACGACCCCGAAGAGCTCGAGTGGCTGCTGTCCTACTCGCCCTACCACCACGTGGAGGAGGGCACGGCCTACCCGTCGGTGCTGTTCACCGTCTTCGAATCGGACACGCGGGTCGACCCCAACCACGCCCGCAAGATGTGCGCTGCGCTGCAGCACGCCACCAGCTCCGACCCGGCGAAGCGGCCCGTGCTGATCCGCCGGGAGACCGAAGTCGGCCACGGCGCCCGCTCGGTGTCCCGGACCGTCGGACTGGTCACCGACCAGCTCGTGTTCCTCGCCGAAGCCACCGGCCTTAACCTCGGTTGAGCCTCCGCGGCGCGGCGCGGGTGGGGCCCGCGCCGCGCCGCGGAGGCTGCTGTTCCCCCGACAACAGTGTGGAGACACCCCCGATGAGACCCCCGTTACCGACCCAGCCGTCGATGCTGAGCGAACCCGACTGCGTGACCGACCCCGACAGCTGGTGCGGCACGGTCTTCCACTGGACCGGCAACGAGTGGCTCGCGATGTACTCGGACCTGCTGATCGCCAAGCCACTGCACATCCTGCTGATCCTGATCGGCGCGTACCTGCTGCGCTGGGCGGTGCACCGGATGATCACCCGGTTCATGCAGGGCAACGGGGACCAGCCGCCGAAACTGCTGCAGCCCCTGCGCGAGCGCAAGGCCGGAACCCTCAGCGCCGACCTGCTCTCCGAGCGGCGCCTGCAGCGCACCCGCACCATCGGCTCCATCCTCAAATCGCTGAGCTCCTTCCTCATCTACGGGCTGGCGCTGGTCTACGTGCTGCAGGTGCTGGGTGTGGAAGTGGGCCCGGTGCTGGCCTCCGCGGGTGTGGTCGGTGTGGCCGTGGCGTTCGGCGCGCAGAACCTCGTGCGGGACTTCCTGTCCGGCATGTTCATGCTCGTCGAGGACCAGTACGGTGTCGGCGACGTCGTGGACCTGGGTGAAGCCACCGGCACCGTGGAGTCCGTGGGGCTGCGGGTGACCACGATCCGCGACCTCAACGGCACCGTGTGGTACGTCCGCAACGGCGAGATCCTCCGGGTCGGCAACTTCAGCCAGGGCTACGCCGTGGCGGTGGTGGACCTGCCGATCGCGCACACCTCCGACGTGCGGCAGGCGATCGACGTGGCGACCCGCGTGGCCAGTGAAGTCACCACCAAGCCACCCCTGTCGAAGGACGTGCTGGAGAACCCGGAGATGCTCGGTGTGGAGCAGATCACTGCGGACACGATCATGCTCCGGTTGACTGCGAAGGTTCGGCCCGGCAAGCAGTGGTCGGTGCAGCGCAAGCTGCGGGCGGAGATCAAGCAGGCCTTCGACGAAGAAGGGATCCGAGCCCCTTACCCCGATGGGCGACCGCTCCCGCCGGTGAACCTCAACTAGAGCTTGAGCCAACGCCGCACGGGTCCGATCGGACCGATTGAGATGATGGAGGCGTGACTTCCGTGGAGACGTTCTACGAGCAGGTCGGCGGCGAAGCGACCTTTCGCCGGATCGTGGCCCGGTTCTACCAAGAGGTCGCCAAGGACGAGCTGCTGCGGCCCCTCTACCCGGAGGAAGACCTGGGGCCGGCCGAAGAGCGGCTCCGGCTGTTCTTGATGCAGTACTGGGGCGGGCCGCACACCTACTCGGAGCGTCGCGGCCACCCGCGCCTGCGGATGCGGCACGCACCGTTCAAGATCGGCCCGGCGGAACGGGACGCCTGGTTGCGCTGCATGCGGATCGCGGTGGACGAGGCCGATCTCGCGCCCGAACACCGGGACAAACTCTGGCAGTACCTGGAAATGGCTGCCGACAGCCTGGTCAACTCCTGGTTTTGAATGGCAAGTAGATGCACCTCAACGGTTCAGCGAACAACCAAGTTGAACATCCTTGGTGGTTGAACGCGGTTTACTACCGGATTGACGTCCGGTCCTTCGCCGACTCGGACGGGAACGGGATCGGCGATCTGGACGGGCTCCGCGCCCGGTTGGGCTACCTGGAACTGCTCGGTGTGGACGCGATCGTGCTCGCCGGGACGGGACGGAACGAACCGGCCACGGAATCGTTCGCCGCCCTGGTGGGCGAGGCCCACGAAGCCGGCATCCGGGTGCTGCTGGCGACGGACCTCGACCCCGCCGAGACCGACCCGCAACAAGCCCTCCTGCCGTGGCTGGAGTTCGGCATAGACGGCTTCCACATCGCCCCGCGCGACGACCTGTCCGGGGCCATCGGCAGCGCGGTGGCCGCCTACCCGGACCGGGTGGTGATCGGCAGCGGCAAGGGCCGCTGGCACCTCCACTTCAACCTGGACCTGGCCGTGGCCGGCTTCCAGGCCGAGAAGGTGCAGGACGCGATCGACCGCATCCTGGGCAGCAGCAGCGCCCGACCGGCGTGGGCGATGGCCAGTCACGGCAGCGACCGCATCCGCGACGAAGCAGCTCTCACCCCGGTGCGGGCGATGGCACTGGTGCAGCTCGCCCTGCCCGGCGCGGTGTGCCTGCGGCACGGGGAAGAACTGGGCATCCCGGGCACGCAGCCGATCCCGATGCCGTGGGAGGGCACCGAGCCGCCGTTCGGCTTCTCCCCCGCCGCCGGCGAGTGGTCGGCCATCCCCCCGGAGTGGGCGGATTTCACCGTGGAAGCACAGCTGGAGGACCCGGATTCGACGCTGTCGCTCTACCGGCACGCCCTGGAGACCCGCAGCGCGCACGCCTCCGGCGGCACCAGCGGGATCGAGTGGTACGGCGCCCCGGAGGGTTGCTTCGCGTTCCGGCGCAAGGACACCAACCTGACCTGCGCGCTCAACACCACCGATGAGCCCGTTCCGGTGCCGCCCGGGGAAGTGCTGCTGTCCAGCCGCCCGCTGCTCGACGGGGAGCTGCCACCCGGCAGCGCCGTGTGGTTGGCCTGAGGCAGGCTGGACACCAGCACGTGCCGAGCGCATCCAGTACCACCAGGATTCGATGACGTGACCATGTCCGCTACTGCCCACCGCGGTGACTCCCGCGCGCCGTCCACCCGCAACCGCCTCATCGGCATCGACATCGCCCGGTTCATCGCGGTGCTGGGCATGTTCAACATCCACTTCGGGGTTCCGTTCGTCGACGGCCTCGCCGAGGTCAAGGCGGCCCAGTTCTCCAGTGGACGTTCCACGGCGCTGTTCACCCTGCTGGCCGGGGTGTCGCTGGCACTGCTCTCCGGCCGGCAGGAGCCGCCCACCGGGATCGCGTTGCGGCAAGCCCGGTGGCGGATCGCGGTGCGCGCGGCGCTGCTGGTGGTCATCGGCATCGTGCTGGCCAAAGCCACCGAAGCCACCGGTTTCCTGCTCACCGTGATCATCCCGTTCTACGGGATGTACTTCCTGTTGAGCCTGCCCTTCGTGGGGTTGCGGTCCCGCGGACTGCTGGTGGCGGCGGGCACGGCGGCCGTGCTGGGGCCGCAGCTGTCGTTCGTGCTGCGCAGTTGGATCGAGCGCACCCCGGCGGCGCAAGGCGCGGTGGACGCGATCAACTCGGTCGACCCGGGTCACCTGCTGGCCGACGCCGGGGTGCTCGACCTGCTGCTGATGGACTTCTACCCCGCGGCTTCCTACCTGGCCCTGGTGCTGGCCGGCATGGCCATCGGCCGCATGGACCTGCGGTCCAACCGGGTCCGGTGGGGCCTGGGCGTGGCGGGCCTCGTCGTCTCCACGGCGACGTACGCGCTTTCCGGCTGGCTGGTGCAGCTGGTCGGTGGTGTTCCGGACGTGCTGATCGAGGGCACTGTTCCGGTGGAGCACCCCGAGTTCCTGCTCGCCACCATCTCGCACAGCGGCAGCACGTTCGAGCTGCTGGGCTCGGGAGGGATCGCGGTGGTGATCCTGGCGGTCTGCCTGCTGCTGGCCGACCGCGCCGGCCGGGTGCTCAAACCGCTGGCCACCGCGGGCTCGATGGCCCTGACCCTCTACGCGCTGCACGCGATCGTCATGGCTTGGCAGATCGTGGTCGGCGGCTGGACGTTGAGCGGAGCGCCGGAGTTCTTGGAGGAACTGGCCAGCATGGGCCCCGCGCTGCCGGACGAACCGGACATGCCGGCGTTCCCCCGGGACGGGCACCGGCCGGAGGGCGTGGTGGCGTTCGTCAACACCTACATGCCCGAGCTGTTCCTGGTGTTCTCCGTCCTGTTCGCGGTGGTTTGGCGCCGGTTCTTCCAGCGGGGGCCGCTGGAAGCTCTCGTCAGCAACACCGTCCGCCGAGTGACCGAGCCGCTCTTCCGGGCCACCGCGGAAAAGGCGGACCGGTCCCGCTAGACTAGCAGCGGCAGCAGCGCGTGGCGGCGCCGGACCACCGCGCCGAACCGGGAGTCCAAGCGCAGCCACGAGTCCGTGGCGCTGACCCGGACGATCTCACCGGCCGGCGGCTGCGACAGCAGGAACCCCATGCCGGAGAGCACGAACAGGCAGCGCAGCGGGATCTTCACTTCCATCCCGGAGCCGCTGACGGTGAACACCTCCTGGTCCAGCAGCGCCGCCGGCGGTGTCCCCTTGGGGCCGGGGTTCTCCCGGGCCAGCTCGATGCCCCGGTCGGCGACTTCGTGGACCACTTCGGCCGGCAGCTCGTCGATCCGCTGCCAACCGCGGACCGGAGGAAGTTCAGAACGCCACAGCAGGTCCTTCGGCGCCCCGGGATCCATCACCGGACCACCGGCCACGGTCAGCGTGGCCAGCAGCTCGTTGCCGGAAACGGTGATGTCCGCCGGTTCGACCTCGCCTTCCACCGCGCGGGTGCACAGCGCGTCGAACGGGGTCGCCGCCCACACGTCCACCCGACCGGTGCCTTCCCGGTTGCGCAACCGCACCACCGTCTGCGGGTCCAGCCGCACCGCGCGGGCGATGAAAGCGCCCAGGTCCTCCCGGTCCGCCGGATCGGGGATTCGCAACTCAGGCACGGCTGCGCTCCGGGGTCACCTGCTCCAGTTGCCACTCGGCCAGGAACTCGCGCTCTTCCGGCAGCAACCGGCGCGGTCGACGAGCTTGCAGGTCGTACGGCACCATGAGCGTCTCAGCGGAGGCCACGGCCTCCTGGGCGTAGGCGGTGTAGTCCATCACGAACGAAGCCGCCTTGAGCTCGCGCACCGACATGTGCACTTGGATGGATTGCGCCGACCACTCCAGCGGAGTGTGGTAGTCGACCACCACTCGGGCGACCACCATGCCTTCGGCCATGCCGCGCAGGCCGCGCCGCTGGGCCTCGGTGAACAGCAGCTGCGCGCGCGCTTCCTCCAACAAGGTGATCGTCTTGGCGTGGTTGACGTGGCCGAACGCATCCATGTCGGACCAGCGCAAGGCCACCTCGGCTACGAACGCGCCCACTGAGCTTCCTTCCGTCGTGCTGCCTGCAGCCGGGGAGCGGGAGGCTTCCGGCTCCCCGGAAGCCTCCCACATCTCACCTGACCATATTGCGCATCTGCCGAGCAGCCACGGAAAGGGTGGCCAGGTCGAGTTGCGCGGAAGCGCGGATCTGCTCCAGCGCTCCCTTCGCCCGCGACAACCGCGACTCGTTGGCCGACTCCCACTTGGCGATCTTCTGCTCCGGGGCGTCCTCCGAATCGCTCGTGCTCAGCACGTCGACGGTGATGCCGCGGAGGATCGCGTAGAAGTCGTCCCGCAAGGACAACCGCGCCAGCGAGTGCCAGCGGTCGCCCCGCGGCAGCGCGTTGACCGCCTGCAGCATGTGCTCCACGTCGAGGTGTTCGGAGAGCAGGTAGTACAGCTCAGCGCTCTCCTGCGGGCTGTGCTCGGCGGTCACCGTGCCGTCCTGCTCGGCCAGCTCGGCGATCTCGGTGATGTCCAGCAGCGAGTAGGCGTCCAGCAGCACCGCCACTCGTTCGGCGAGCTCCGCGGGAACGCCCTGCGCGGTCCACCGCTCCACCTTCTCGTCCACCGCCTGAGCGGCCTGGCCGTGCAGCCACCCGCGCACCGAGCCGCACAGCTCCGCCACCACCGGCCGGAACCGGCTGATCGCAGCGCTGATCGTGAGCGGCTGCGGCCGGTTCGACAGCATCCACCGCGAAGCGCGGTCCAGCAGCCGGCGGGTTTCCAGCACCAGCTCGTCCGCGGTCGAACTGGGCACCCGGCCGTCCAGCTCGTCGATCTGCCGCCACAGCTCCCGCAGATCGAAGATGCTGGTCACCGCGGTGAAGGCCCGCACCGCGTCGGTGCAGGAAGCACCGATCTCCTCGGCCAACCGGTAGGCGTAGGAGATGCCGGCGTGGTCCACCATGTCGTTGACCAGCAGGGTGGCCGTGATCTGCCGCCGCAGCGGGTGGTGGGCGATGTTCTCGGCGTAGTGCTGCCGCAGCGGTTCGGGGAAGTACTCCTCGAGCCGGTTGCGGAACGTGTCGGCGTCCAGCAGGTCGCTGTTGAGCAGCTCGCTCTTCAACGCCAGCTTGACGTGCGCCATTAAGGTCGCCAGCTCCGGCGAGCTGAGCCCGGTCCCGGTCTTCTCCAACTGCCGGAACTCCTTGGCGCTGGGCAGGACTTCCAGCTCGCGGTCCAAACCGGCGTGCTGCTCCAGGTAGGCCACCTGCCGGGCGTGCACCGGCAGCAGTTCCGCGGCCTGCGCCCGGGTGACCCCGAGAACCGCGTTCTGCCGGTAGTTGTCCCGCAGCACCAGCTCGGCGACCTCGTCGGTCATCTCCGCCAGCAGTTCGTTGCGCCGCTGCTGGGTGAGCTTCCCCTCGGTGACCAGCTGGTCCAGCAGGACCTTGATGTTCACCTCGTGGTCGGAGCAGTCGACACCGGCCGAGTTGTCCAGCGCATCGGTGTTGATCTTCCCGCCGGTGCGGGCGAACTCGATCCGGCCGCGCTGGGTGAACCCGAGGTTGCCGCCTTCGCCGACCACCTTCACCCGGAGCTCGTTGCCGTTGACCCGAACGGCGTCGTTGGACTTGTCGCCCACTTCCGCGTGGGTTTCCGAGCTGGCCTTGACGTAGGTGCCGATGCCGCCGTTCCACAGCAGGTCGACCGGGGCCAGCAGGATCGCCTTGATCAGCTCCGTCGGCGTCATCTGCTGCACGGATTCGTCGATCCCCAACGCCCGCCGGATGTGCGGGTTCAGCGGGATCGACTTCAGCGAGCGCGACCAGACGCCGCCGCCCTCGCTGATCTTCGACCGGTCGTAGTCGTCCCAAGTGGACCGCGGCATGGTGAACAGGCGCCGGCGCTCGGCGTGCGAAACCGCGGGATCCGGGTCGGGGTCGATGAAGATGTGCATGTGGTTGAACGCGGCCACCAACCGGATGTGCTCGCTGAGCAGCATCCCGTTGCCGAACACGTCCCCCGCCATGTCACCGATGCCGACGACGGTGAAGTCCTGGGACTGCACGTCCACGCCCAGTTCGCGGAAGTGCCGCTTGACGCTCTCCCACGCACCGCGGGCGGTGATGCCCATCGCCTTGTGGTCGTAGCCCACCGACCCGCCGGAGGCGAACGCGTCGCCGAGCCAGAACCCGTACGACTTGGCCACCTCGTTGGCGATGTCGGAGAACTTCGCGGTCCCCTTGTCGGCCGCCACCACCAGGTAGGTGTCGTCGCCGTCGTGCCGGACGACGCCCTGCGGCGGGACGACCTCGCCGCCGACCAGGTTGTCGGTCAGGTCCAGCAGACCGGAGATGAACATCCGGTAGCAGGCGATGCCCTCCTGCTGGTACGCCTCCCGGTCCACCACCGGGTCGCCGGTGGGGGCGGGCGGCCGCTTCACCACGAACCCGCCCTTGGCGCCCAGCGGCACGATGACCGCGTTCTTCACCGCCTGCGCCTTGACCAGGCCGAGGATCTCGGTGCGGAAGTCCTCCCGCCGGTCCGACCAGCGCAACCCGCCGCGGGCGACGGAGCCGAACCGCAGGTGGACGCCCTCGGTGCGCGGCGAGTACACGAACACCTCGTACTGCGGGCGGGGTTCCGGAAGCCCCGGAATCTCCTTGGGTTCCAGCTTCAGCGCCAGGTAGGGCCGCGGCCCGTCGGGACCGGTGACGAAGTAGTTGGTGCGCAGCGTCGCCCGGATCAGGTTCAGGTAGCTGCGCAGGATCCGGTCCGCGTCGATGCTGGTCACCTCGTCGATCAGCTTGGTGACCTCGGCGACCAGGTCGGCTTCGGCGCTGCTGCGCTCCTCATCGGACAGCTTCGGGTCGAACCTGGTCTCGAACAGCCGGACCAGGGAGACCGTGGTGGTGCGGTGCGCCAGGATGGCGTCTTCGATGTAGTCCTGGCTGTAGGCGGTGCCGACCTGCCGCAGGTACTTCGCGTACGCCCGCAGCATCGCGGCCTGCCGCCAGGTGAGCCCGGCGTGCAGCACCAGGGCGTTGAAGCGGTCCACCTCGGCAGCGCCCAGCCACACCGCGCGGAAGGTCTCCTCGAAGCGCTCCCGCAAGCTGTCCAGCTGCGGATCGCCCTCCGCTCCTTCCAGCACCTGCGGGTTGATGTGCAGGCCGAAGTCGTAGATCCAGAAGTGGGAGTCGTCGTCGAAGACGATCTCGTACGGGCGCTCGTCCACGACCTCCACGCCCATGCTCTGCAGCACGGGGAGCACCTGGGAGAGGGTCATCCGCTCGCCGCGCACGTAGATCTTGAAGCGGCGCTCTCCCGAACTGGCGTCCCGGGGCACGTAGAACGCCACGTGCAGGCTCTTCTCGTCGGTGAGGTTCTGCAGCCGGTGCAGGTCCGTCAGACCGTCGGCAGCGGTGAAGTCCTCCTTGTACGCCTCCGGGAACGCCGCCGCGTAGCGGTGCCCGAGCTGGCTGACCATCTCCGAGCCGCGCCGGGGCCGGCGTTTCTGCTCCCGTCCGGACAATTCCGCGTCCACCTGCTCGACCATCTGGTCGTCCCAGGTGTGGATGGCCTCTTCCAGCCGCCGCTGGATCCGCGCCAGATCGGGCTCGACGCTCTGCTCCGGATCCGTGTGCACCGTGAAGTGCACCCGGGCCAGCGCGGACTCCCCGACCCTGGTGCTGTACTCCAGGCCCGTACCGTTGAGCTCGGCCAGCAGCACTTCCTGCATGGCCAACCGGGACGTGGTCGTGTAGCGCTCCCGCGGCAGGTAGACCAGGCAGGAGAAGAACCGCCCGTACGGGTCGTGGCGCAAGAACGGCTTCAACTTCCGGCGCTCCGCGACGGCCAGCACACCGGTGATGGTCTCCTGCAGGGTGGCCGGGTCCGTGGCGAACAGCTCGGCGCGCGGGTAGTTCTGGATCTCCTCCAGCATCCGCTGCCCGGAGTAGGACTCCAGCGGGAAACCGGCCGCGTGGATGACGTCGCGCACCCGCCGTTCGATGTACGGGATGTCCAGCACGTTCTCGTGCAGCGCGGTGGTGGTGAACAAGCCGAGGAAGCGGTGTTCCCCGTTGACCTTCCCGGTGGAGTCGTAAGTCTTCAGTCCAATTTGGAAAGGATGCACCGGACGGGGCACTGTGGACGGCTCGCTCGCCGGGGTGAGCACGAGCAGCTCCTCCGGACCGGTGAGCGGGAGCGAAGCCAAATTCCGCTTGGCGGCAGCATCCCCGCGCAGCACCCCGAGCCCGGAAGCGAGCACCGGGTGGACCTTGGAGTCGCTGCCCTCGTCCAGCTCGTAGTGGCTGTAGCCGAGGAAGGTGAAGTGCCCCGAGGAAAGCCAGCGCAGCAGTTCCGCGGCGTCCCGGACGTCTTCCTCCGGCGGCACCTTCGGCGGGTCCCGGCGCAGCTCCTCGGCCAGGGAAAGCGCGGTCTCCCGCATCCGCTCGGCGTCTTCCACGACTTCGCGGACGTCGTTGAGCACCGCGGAGAGCTCGGCCTCCAGCTGGCTGAGCCGGTTCGTGTCGACGATCTGGTCGACTTCGATGAACATCCAGGACTCGGCCAGCGTGCCCTCCGGCGGCTTCGCCGGATCCGCCCCCGGAAGCACCTCGTGCAGCACCCCGGTGAGGTCCCGCTGCACCACCATGATCGGGTGGACGACCTGCTGGACTCGGGCCCCTTGCCGGACCAGTCCGGCGACGACCGAGTCGACCAGGTAGGGCATGTCGTCGGTGACGATCTGCACCACGGTCGACTGGCTCTGCCAGCCGTCGCGTTCCCGCGTCGGGTTGAAGACTTGCACCACCGGACGCCCAGGAGCGCGGTTCTCGGCCAACCTGTGGTGCGAGCGCAGCGCACCGGCGAGCTCGGCCGGTTCGTCGACGAGTTCTTCCGCGGGAACGTGCCGGTAGTAGACGCGCAACAGCTCAGACAGATCCGGGGCCAGCTCCACGGCTTGCTCGAGCAGGTGCTTCTTCACCAGCTCCGGGTTCTCCTGCTGCCCAGCCGTGTCAGGGGCGAGCCCCGGCATCGTCCTCTGTTCCGGATTCGAGGTCATCTTAAGGCTGCTCCAATTTGACGGCACCTCGTTGTGCCAACCCGAGTTCCACCTTAAGACTGCCAGCAAATCCAGCGTAGCTGGGCTGCATCGCCGAGAACCGCGTGAACGCCAGGACAACGATCGGTGACCGCGGTGTTAGCGGCGAACACTCGCCGTGCGGTGTCACTCCATCGCAGCTCGGCGGTGCCGAGCAGGCAGCTCTTCTTCCGAAGTGGACGATTTCGTGGACGTGGCGCCGGGCTGGCTGTGCCGGCCTCCTGCCGAGCTCTCCGCCCCACCCTGCTTCTGCTGCCGGCGCCCGTTCTCGTAGGCCACCATCGCTTCGGCCAGCAGCTCGGCCAGACCGGCGTCCTTGCTCAACTCCTCGGCCGAGTCACCACCAGCCTCGGCTTCGACAGGCCGAACAGCCGGCTCGGTGTCCGCTTCCGCGTCCGCGCCCTGGGCGTCCTCCTGGTCAGCAGCGGGAGCGTCGTCCGCGGCCACCGACGGCGCCCATCCCGGTCGGTGCCTGGCCAGCATCTCCACCGCCGGCGTCACCCCGGTGTCCTCCACGGCGCGGCGGCGCCGCCGGCCCTCCCGCTTGGGCAGCTCCGCGAGCTGCAGGCTCGCCTGGATCTCCGCCAGCGACCTGCCCTTCGACCGGCGCCCGCTCGACTCCGACGCGCCCTCGGCCTCGGCGGGCTCGGCGCTCGCCTGCTCCTCCTGCTGCTGGGGAACCGCCGCGGCCTGCTGTTCCGCGGGCTCTTCGGCAGGTTCCGCGGGCACCGCGATGACCGGCAAGATCGTGGTCACGTCGGCACCCGAATCCGGCCGGGCGTCGCTGTCCTCGGTCGGGAATCCCCCGACCTCGACCTCGGTGGTGCGCTCCGCTGCGGCATCCGAGGACGCCGCAGCACCATCGGTCGACTCCGCCGGAGAAACCGCCGGCCACGAACCGGTGGCCGGTTCCTCGCCGCTGGGCTGCTCGACGGCTCGATCCGGATCGCTGCCCGGGAACCTCGGGGCGCTCGCCGTGGTGTCGCTGCCGAGCTCCTGCCGCGGCGCGGGCACCTCCGCCGGTTCCCGCGCCACCCCGGCAGCAGCCGGAGAACCGCCCGCGGCGGAGAACACCGGCTGCTGGGCGTCACCGGCTCGGTCCGCCCCACCCGGGAACGCTTCGAGCAGCCGGAGCCGTGCCGCGTGCACCGCACCACGCCAGCGGCGATCCGCGGAGTAGGCCTTGCGCAGCGCTGCGAGCGCTGCCGGGTAGTCCCCTTCCCGCTCGTGCAGTCGGGAAAGCGTGCCGAGCGCTTCGGTCAACAACTCGTCCAGCTGGTACCGCTCCGCGGTGGCCGCGGCGTCGTTGAGCAGTCGGACCGCTTCGGGAGTGTTGCCCTCCGGCAGGTAGACGCGGGCGGCGAGCACCAACCCCAACCAACCGGTGGGCACCGCCGAAGCCGCCCGCAACGGTTGCGCCAGCACCGAGCGGGCGTTCGCCACCGCTTCCGAGCGCTTGCCCAGCTCCAGCAGGCCTTGGACCCGTTCGTAGGTCAGCTGGGCGTGCACCTGCCCGCCTTCCGCGGCCGGGTCCCCCAGCCGCCTGAGCAGCCGGGTGCCCGAGTCAACCACTTCCACCGCCCGGGCGAAATCACCCCTCCGGCGGTGCAGTCCAGCGCGCACCACGTGCACCCGGGCCTGCAGCACCTGCACGAGGTCCCGGTTCACCGCGGGGAGCTGCGCGTAGAGGCGCTCCGCCTCGTCCAGCGCCGCGAACCGCTCCTCGTCCTGGTGGTGCGACGGGAGGCACGAGCCGACCACCAGCAACCCGTGCGCCCGCAGCTCCGGATCCACCTGCTGGCTGCGCAGCACCGGATCGATCACCCGCAGCGCGACCTCGTGACTGCACGCGCTGCCAGCGCACCAGGCCAACTCGACGCGCAGCTGGGCAGCGATCTCGCGCTCGCCGGCGGACTCGGCTTCCCGCACCGCGGTCAACGCCCGCCGGGCGGTCACCACACCGCGCCCCAGCCGATTGGCGGCGAAGAGAGCGAGACCTTCCGCTCGCAGCCAGGTCGGAAGGTCCCCAGACCGCTTGGCGAGCGCAGCCGCGCGATCACTGAGTACCAGTGCCAGCTCGGGAACCCGCCACCGCATCTGCCAGGCGGGCTCGAGCAGCTCTGCTGCTGAGCCAGTGCGCTGTAAACCGGGCTCGCTCGCCAAGGCGCCTCCGTTCAGCCCCGGGTCAGCTTCCGGTGCACGACCCGGTGCGGACGGGCTGCTTCCGCTCCCAACCGCTCGATCTTGTTCTTCTCGTAGCCCTCGAAGTTGCCTTCGAACCAGAACCACTTGGCCGGGTTCTCCTCGTCACCCTCCCAAGCGAGGATGTGCGTGGCCACCCGGTCCAGGAACCACCGGTCGTGGGAGATCACCACAGCGCAGCCGGGGAACTGCTCCAGCGCGTTCTCCAGCGAGCTCAGCGTCTCCACGTCGAGGTCGTTGGTCGGCTCGTCCAGCAGGATCAGGTTACCGCCCTTCTTCAGGGTCAGCGCCAGATTCAGCCGGTTGCGCTCACCACCGGAGAGCACACCGGCCGGCTTCTGCTGGTCAGGACCCTTGAACCCGAAGGCGCTGACGTAGGCGCGGGAAGGCATCTCCACCTGTCCGACCTGGATGTAGTCCAAACCGTCGGACACGACTTCCCAAACCGTCTTGTTCGGGTCGATGTTCTCCCGGTTCTGGTCCACGTACGAAAGCCGCACGGTGTCGCCGACGATGACCTCCCCGGCGTCGGGCTTCTCCAAGCCGACGATGGTCTTGAACAGGGTGGTCTTGCCGACGCCGTTGGGGCCGATGACACCGACGATGCCGTTGCGCGGCAGGGTGAAGGACAGGTCGTCGATCAGCAGGCGGTCGCCGAAACCCTTCTTGAGGTTGCGGACCTCGACGACCTGGTTGCCCAGCCGCGGCCCCGGCGGGATCTGGATCTCCTCGAAGTCGAGCTTGCGGGTCTTCTCCGCCTCAGCAGCCATCTCCTCGTAGCGCTGCAGGCGGGAGCGGGACTTGCTCTGCCGGGCCTTGGCGTTGGAGCGCACCCACTCCAGCTCGTCTTTGAGGCGCTTCTGCAGCTTCGCGTCCCGCTTGCCCTGCACCTCCAGGCGCTCGGCCTTCTTCTGCAGGTAGGTCGAGTAGTTGCCCTCGTACGGGTAGGTGCGGCCGCGGTCCAGCTCCAGGATCCAGCCGGCCACGTTGTCCAAGAAGTACCGGTCGTGGGTGACGGCCAGGACGGCGCCCGGGTAGTTCGCCAGGTGCTGCTCGAGCCACAGCACGCTCTCGGCGTCCAGGTGGTTGGTGGGCTCGTCCAGCAGCAGCAGGTCGGGCTTGCTCAGCAGCAACTTGCACAGCGCCACCCGGCGGCGCTCACCTCCGGAGAGGTTCTTGACCATGGCGTCCGGCGGCGGGCAGCGCAGGGCGTCCATCGCCTGTTCGAGCTGGGAATCGAGCTCCCAGGCCTCCGCGTGGTCCAGCTCCTCCTGGAGCCGGCCCATCTCCTCCATGAGCTCGTCGGAGTAGTCGGTGGCGAGCTTCTCGGCGATCTCGTTGAAGCGGTTCAGCTTCTGCTTGATCTCGCCGACGGCCTCCTCGACGTTGCCCAGGACCGTCTTCTCCTCGTTGAGCGGAGGCTCCTGCTCCATGATGCCGACGGTGTAACCCGGGGTGAGGAAGGCTTCGCCGTTGTTCGGTTGGTCGAGTCCTGCCATGATGCGCAGCACGGTCGACTTGCCAGCCCCGTTGGGACCGACGACACCGATCTTGGCGCCGGGATAGAACTGGATGGTCGCGTTGTCGAGGATGACCTTGTCCCCGTGCGTCTTGCGCACGTTCTTCATGGTGTAAATGAACTCGGCCATGCCATGAATCGTAGTTGCGTCCCGCACTCCTCAGCGCACGCGGTCGACGAGCGGGGCGGCGCACTATGAGCAAAGTAACGGCAACCCCCTGGCGGGGAAGGGTCCGCGCTGGTCAGCGCGCCCCGCCATCCCGCTCGGCGAGCTTCTTGAGCATGGCGTTGTAGGCCGCCAGTTCCGCTTCGCCGTCCGCGTCGGCCTTGCGGTCCTGCCGGCGGGCCTCCCGCCGGTCGGCCCGGGCCCACTGGATCAGCAGGGCCAGCAGCACCAGCACCAGCGGCACTTCCCCGGACGCCCACGCGATGCCGCCACCGAGGTTCTGGTCCTCGAGCAGGTCGACGCCCAAGCCCATGGTGCGGTAGAAGGGCTCGCCGATGACGGTCTGCATCATCATCAGCGTGATGCCGAAGAACGCGTGGAACGGCATCGCGACGAACAGCAGCGCCACCCGCCCCAGGTGCGGCAGCGGTTTCGGCGCGGGGTCCACCCCGATCACCGGCCAGTAGTAGATGTAGCCGGAGAGCAGGAAGTGCGCGTTCATCGCCAGGTGCGCCCAGTGCTCCCACAGCGCCAGGTCGATCAGCGGCGTGAAGTACAGCAGGTAGAAGGAGGAGACGAAGATCACCAGCGCCACGAGCGGGTGAGTCAGGAACCGGGACACCGGTGAGTGCACCAGGGCGAGCAGCCACTCCCGCGGTCCCGGCGGATTCCCCTTGCCCGCCGGCTTCAACGCCCGCAGCGCCAGCGAGGTGGGGCCGCCCAGCACCAGGAACACCGGCGCCAGCATGGACAGCAGCATGTGCTGGCCCATGTGCACGCTGAACATCGCCATCGCGTACTTGCCCACCCCGGTGGAGGTGGCGACCAGGATGGTGGCGCAGCCGCAGAGCCAGGCGACGGTGCGCCCCACCGGCCAGGCGTCGCCGCGCTTGCGCAACCGGCGAACCCCGAGCAGGTACAGCACCGCCAGACCGATGGACAGCGTGCCGTAGACCAGGTCGAACCGGGCCTCGAAGAACAGGTCGAACCAAGTGGGCGCGCTCTCCAGCGGATAGCCCAGGACCAGCTCGGTGGTGCTGGGCACCGGCCCGAGTTCCGCGGGCGGCGGAGTCCTCCCCAGCGCCACCGCGATGCCGATGGTGGCGAACATCAGCAGCATCTCCACCGCGCCCAGCCGCAGCAGCACCGCTCGGCCGGCGCCGCTCTCGATCCGCTGCGCGATGTTGCGCCGCTGGAAGTAGCCGAAGACCCCGAGCGCCACCAGCGCGACGACCTTCAGGATCAGCAGCCAGCCGTAGGGGGTGGTGAACAGTTCGGCGGGGGTCACCCGCACCAGGGCGTTGATCCCCCCGGAAAGCGCCATCGCGATCCACGCACCCAGCGCCACCACCGAGAACCGGCGGGTCACCAACGCCAGGTGCGGGCCCTTCCGGGCGCCGTGGGCGAGCAGCGCGATCAAGCCGCCGACCCACAGCGTCGCGCCGTAGAGGTGGAACAGCAGGCTGTTGGTGGCGATGTCGTGCGCACCACCCGCGGCGGAGTGCCCGGTGGCGATCACCGGGAACAACCCCAGCAGGGAGAGCGCGAACATGGTGACCGCCCAGCCCCACGAGAGCACCGCCCGGCACCCGATGGCCAGCACGAACACCAGGATCGCGGTGATCAACCAGGACTTCGCTTCGGCGAGCGCGTCCACCAGGGAAGGCAGCACTTCCGGCTGCAGCACCTGGCTGACCGGACGCCCGGTGGCGTCGGCGGCGATGAACGGCACCATCAGGGCCGCGCCGAGGAACCAGACCGCGGCGCCCCAGCCCGCTGTGCGCACCGCGGCGTAGCCGTGCGCGGTCAACGCCCCGGAGCGTTCGGCTGGGATGCCGAAGGAGGCGAGCAGCAGGGAGCCGATGCTGATGACCGCACCGGTCTCCGCGACGACGCGCACGATCGGCAGGCCGTAGTGGGTGACCGGACCGGGATCGGGCAGCCCGTACAGGGCGTAGGAATCGCCGGCGAAAAGAGCCGTCAGCGCGGCAGCGAGCGCCCCGGCCAGGAGCATCGCTGTGACGATCAAGGTGTTCACGGTTCCGGCGGCTGGGCGCTGCCCCGGCGCTGTATCCCGGACGGTCTCAGCAGACACAATCCGAGCGTAGCCCCAGGACTTCGAAGACCTCCGGAGGGCGGGGCGCGAAGTGAACGAGGACGCAGTGCTCCCGGCTACTGTTTGATCGTGACCTTCGCCCGCTGTTGCGCTTCAGCACTCACCGCCGGACTGCTGTGGGCGCTCACCGGTTGCACGACCGCCATCCCGGGAGAACCGGTTCCGGCTGCCGGGTTCCACGATCCACCGGAGCAGTGGTCGTCCTCCGAGGCCGCGGTACCGGTTCCGCGCGCCACCGACGGTTTCGACCCGTGCCAGTTGCTGACCCAGCAGGAGTTGGCGGTGGCGGGTGGCGGCACCGGGGTGTCCCATCCGGACAACCCGCTGCCGGGCGTGTGCTCCTTCCCGCTCGCCGGGGAGCTCGGGAACACCGCCGCGGTCGGTTTCCACGAAGCGTACGAGTCGGCGCCGCAGCGGCAGCCGCGAGGAGTCCGGACCGAAGTGGAGGGGCACTCGGTGTGGCTGTACTGCGAAGTGGTCGAGACCTATCAGACTTGCACCGCCACCACTGCGATCCGCCGGGACCGCTCACTGCTGACCATGCTGTCGGTGCGGAACGCTTCGGCTGCCGACGTCTCGGATATGCTGTTCCATTTGACGAAAGCTGCTTTGCACAAGCTGCCGCCGGGATGAAAACTGTCAATCAGCTTGCCATTCGGTACCGGCTCGGCAACGGTACGGCGCCGGTGCTTCCGATCCGGACGTCGACCGCTACCCTTGCTTGCTGCAGACAGCGTGGAGAGCGACCAGCCCCCATAGCTCAGCTGGATAGAGCGGAGGACTTCTAATCCTTAGGTCGCAGGTTCGAATCCTGCTGGGGGCGCCAACCCGTCACCCCTGCTGGCGGGGCGCGATTTCAAGATCAACTTCACTTTACCTCACCACTCGTCGCGCCTCACCGGCACTCCCACCTTCGGCGGCACCACCGGGGCCGCGCCGCGCACGCGGCCGACGATCTTCGCGGCCGGTTCGCCCAGCGCGCTGAGACAACGCGCGGATCCCGGTACCTTCGTCGCTGGCGCCAGCAGCCAGCCGCACTCCTCTTCCCCGAGGTGGACCCATGCAGACCATTCCGGAGCAGCACCGGCGAGACGTCGAAGCGCTGTGGGACTACCACAACCTGCACCACGAGCCGGTCCGCTGCGACGCCGGGATCGGGCTCGGCAGCCACGACATCGGCGTCGCCGAGCACGCCGCGGAGCTCTTCCACCGGGGGTACTTCCCCGTCGTGGTGTTCACCGGGGCCAACGCGCCCACCACAGTGGACCGCTTTCCCCGCGGGGAAGCAGTGCACTACCGGGAGCACGCCCTGCGGCTCGGTGTGCCGGACAGCGCGATCCTGGTCGAACCACGCGCCACCAACACCGGGGAGAACATCGAATTCAGCAAGGAACTGCTGTGCCGGCGGCTGCCCGGGATCACCTCGATCATGCTGATCTGCCGCCCCTACCACCAGCGCCGGGCCTACGCGACCGCCAAGAAGCACTGGCCGGAAGTCCGCATCACCTGCTCCTCCCAGCAAGTGCGGCTCGACGAGTACCTGCGGCGCATCGGCGATGTCGACCGGGTCATCAGCATGCTCGTCGGGGAGACCCAGCGGGTGATCCGCTACGCGGAACGCGGCTTCACCGTCCGCCAATCCATGCCCGAGCAGGTCGTCGCCGCCTACCGGCGGCTGGTCGAGGCCGGCTACACGAGAAGGCTCATCCGCGACTAGCACCAGGCCGCGGCGCTCCCCTACCGCTGCGAGGAGCTCCCGCCACGACGCATCAGCACCCACTCCCGCTCCCAGCCCCGCATGGCGTAGCGGCGGGCCAGGCCCTGCACCGCGGCGATCGCCGCGAAGCACGCCGTCTCGATGAGCACGAGCAGCGCACCGGTGGCCACGACCACCGACACCAAGATCGACCCCGGCCCCGCCGGTGGAGTGATCTTGTTCCCGGCCTTGTCCACCCACAGCGTCACCTCGTCCCCTCGCCGGGCATCGCTGCGGACCATGATCTGCTTGGTGTGCAGGCCGTTGTCGGAGCGCCACTGCACCGTGGCGATCGAGTTCCTGCCGGTGTGCCCGTAGCCTCCCGAAGCGGTGACGACCGGTTCCGGGTCGGTCAGCAGCACAGCGGTGACCTGCCGGGACTCGGCGGCGATGCGCTGCGCGCGCAGCGTGAGGTCGGCGTGCAGCGACTTGCCGAACAGACCGGTGGCCGGGACCGCGATGAGGGCCGCGGTCAGCAGCAGGATCGACAACCCGGCAGCGACCCGGTCGATGGGCCGGCACAGCGGATTCCCCGTGAACATCGCGTTCACCAGCCATGCCGCATGAGCTTTGAGCGCAGCGACCATCACTACCTCCCGGCCCGGTCCGACCGAAACCCGTTCCCACCGCTGCCCTTGACCGCAACGGGGTGATCCACTGCGCAGTATGGCCTCGAACGGACCGATCGTTATGGCAACGTGACGATCTATACACTCTCGGTGTAACTCTTTTGGGGCAGAATTGCCGATCTTTCCCTAACGGGGTTGCTGGGAGCGGCGCATCCAGTGCGCCAGCCACTCGGCGATCCGGCTGCGCTTCGGGCGGGTCTGGCCGCGGTAGAGCTCCCGCAGCCACTCGTGCCAGGCGGAGACGTCCGCCCCGGCCTCGCGCAGCAGCCGGCTCACTTCCCGGTAGTCGGCCTGGGTGTGCGACCGGGCCCAGGCCTCCAAGGCCTGGTCGAACCCCGCCTTCACCTCCGTCGCCGAATCGTCCGACCAGGCGATGAGGAAGGCCAGCGCCACCGCGCGGTGCTGGCGCTGCTCCTCAGCGCTGCCGTCCAGCCACGTCTTGGGCAGTTCGCGCACCAGCATCCTCTGCAGCTGCGCCCCGGAGGAGACGACCGCCGCGGCCGACAGCGAAACCCCCAGCAGCTGCTGCACCGCTTCTTCGGCCCGGGCTTGCAGCACGTGCTCGGAAATGCCCTGCAGCTGGAGGTTCTCCGGGAACGTCTTCGCCCGGCGGAGGCTGGTCAGCCACGAACGCATCCGGCTGTCCTCCTCCCACAGCTGCCGCAACCACCCGTGACCGGCATCCAAGTGGTGGCCGAGCAGGCGCAGCACGTCCAAGTAGCGAGCGGACACTGTGGACTTGCTCAGCACCTGGAACGCCCGGTGGGCCAGTGATTCGCTGATCCACGTCGTCGGCAGCGAACCGAAGAACTCGCTCAACTCCTCCACGGTCGGGTCCACAGAGGAGAAGAGGACTTGCCAGATCCGCTCCGCGCGTTCCCTGGTGCCGGAAGCTCGCAGTCGCCGGCAGAGAACGGCCACGGCATCCCGGCGTGCCTGACCGCCCGCGGCCATCGCAGCCCCGGCGACGGTGGCGTCCAATTCGGAAGAAGGATCGCTGAGCGCGGGAACGAGCAGCGGCCACCAGTGCTGCTCGAGATCCTCCGTCGCGGTGGCTCCAGCGGCCAAGCGGCGGTTCAGCTCCTCCCGCAGCAGTCGCAGCAACTCGTCCCGGCAGACCCATTCCTCCGGGTGCACTCGGGCATCCGGGTTGTCCGCCCACCAGGACACGAAACGCTCCGCGGATTCCCGGAACTCCTCGAAACGAGGCGTCACACCGTACTGGGAGGCGATCCGCAGAACTCCGTCCAACTGGCTTCCGGCCGCGGCCCGGCAGGCCTGCTCCACCACCGCGGTGGCCTCGTAGAGCTCTTCCGCCGTCCAGTCCCAGCTCTTGGTCACCTGCCCGGTGGGCGCTCCCGCGTCGAGCTCGTTGCGCAGCAACGCGATTCGCGCTTGCGCTGCCTGGTCCCCGGTGAGCCCGGCAGCGAGTTCGGCCAAGATCGACAGTCCGGGCGAGCCGCCCACCACGGCGTCCAACACCGGCTGCACCGTCCGGGCGCCGGAGTGCTTGATCTGCTCGGTCACCCAGCCGGCCAGCGTCCGCACGTCTTCCGGATCCGCGGGGGATTCCCCCAGCACCCCCGTGCAGCTGGCCAGCCGGTCCGCCGCGGTGGCCGCGACGGCCCCGCGTTCCCGGGCGAACCGGTGGGCCAGTTCGACCGCCTGGACGATCCGTTGTGGATCACCATTGAGGAAACGGGGAACCCAGTGCCGAGCCGCCTCGGTCAGGACGGTGGTCTGGAATTCCCCCGATTCCAAGTCGAAAACGCACACCCCGGCGATGTCTTCCACACCGGTCAATTCACCGGCCGCGTCCGGGTGCACCGCCACCAGCCGGTGTGGACTTCGCAGCGGATCGTCCGAGAGCACTTGGAAACTGGTGCGCAGCGCGGTCTGTTGCGGAAGGAGCAGAGTTGCTGCGGCGATCCAGCGGATCACCGGCTCGACCGCGGCGCTGACGAAAACCCCCCGCGGGGCGTCCGGCGCCTGCGCGCGCTGCACCGCGGAGAGGATCGCGGTCAACCACTCCTGGCCGCGGGGGTTCTCGAGCACCCAGTCCCGCAACAGCTCCGGGTGCAGCGGACCTGATTCCGGTCGTGCGGCAACAGCAGCGCACACCTCGTCCGGGGAATCCGCCCACCACTGGGCCCGCCACAGCTGCGCCGGCCGCACTTCCCCGTAGAGCTGGGCATCAGCGGCGGCGATGGCGTGGACGAACCGGGGTTGTTCCGAAGCAGCGCACTGAGCGGTCACGTACACCCCGTCGTACCAGTGCGCCAGCATCGGCTGACCGTCACCGGTCGGGGTGGCGGCGAAGCGCAGCTGGCCGACCGCTGCCATCGCCTGTCCGGTCGTCCCAGGTGAAACCGCTTGGAACTGGAGCCCGTCTCCGTCGGGGTCGCCCTCTTCCGGGATGCCGCCGGCGTAGAACAGCGACTGGAATTCCTGGGCACCCATGCGCCACTCCGTTCAGACTCTCATGACACGCCGCTGTTGCTGCTTGACCCCAGTTGATCACTAGCCTACCGCTGCACATCCACCGCTTTTCGGTGCGGCATGACACGAAAGGGCTATGCACGACTGCGCATCCGTGCGCGTTTTCCGCGGCCCGGCGACACAATGGCGGTCACCGCTCACCGCCGCCGGACAGGAGTTCGCCATGCCCCCTGAACTCGCCCCGCTTCCCGCGGACTGGCAACGAGCGCTGGCCGTGGTCGCTCATCCGGATGACTTGGAGTACGGGGCGTCCGGTGCGGTGGCCTCCTGGACCACCAGCGGCAAGGAGGTCAGCTATCTGCTGGTGACCCGCGGCGAGGCCGGGATCGCCGGGATGGCGCCGCGAGAAGCGGTCGAGGTCCGCGAAGCGGAGCAGCGCCGCGCGGCGGAACTGGTCGGGGTCAGCTCCGTGGAGTTCCTCGACCACCGGGACGGGGTGATCGAGCCGACTCCCCGCTTGCGCCGCGACATCGCCCGGGAGATCCGGCGCAGGCGGCCGGAGCTGGTGGTGACCCTCAACCACCGGGACAACTGGGGACCCGGCACGTGGAACACCCCGGACCACCGGGCCACGGGAACAGCGGTGCTGGACGCGGTGGCGGACGCCGGGAACGAGTGGATCTTCCCGGAGCTGGTCGCCGAAGGAGCTGCCCCGTGGCGGGGCGTGCGCTGGGTCGCGGTGGCCGCTTCCCCCTCGAGTTCGCACGCGGTGGACATCTCCGAGAGCTTCGAACAGGCGGTGCGTTCGCTGGCCGCGCACCGCGCGTACCTCAGCGCGTTGAGCGACGAGCCGCCCGAGCAGTACGCGCGGCGTTTCCTCGACACCGCGACGAGGCAGTTCGCCGACCGGTTCGGCGGCAAGCGCTGCGTGCCGTTCGAGCTCTTCGAGCTCTGAACCCGCGCGGGGTCGGCCGGCACCCCTTCTGCACCGAACGGCGGGCGTTGGAAATCCGCCACCCCGGAGATCTTGTGATCTGCGGCACTGATGATTACAGTCTGCGAAAACTTACAGCGTTAGTTACCTGTCGCACACCCTTCCGGAGGGCGTAACGATGGCCGCCACCGCAACCAGCGCCCGCAAAGTTGCGTTAGCCAGCCTGATCGGCACCACCATCGAGTGGTACGACTTCTTCATCTACGGAACAGCCGCAGCGCTGGTCTTCAACGAGTTGTTCTTCCCCGCCTTCGACCCCACCGTCGGCACCATCGCCGCCTTCGCCACCTTCGCCGTCGGCTTCCTCGCCAGGCCGCTCGGTGGCGTGCTGTTCGCGCACTTCGGGGACAAGGTCGGGCGCAAGCCCATGCTGATCGTCTCGCTGATGATGATGGGCGTGGCGACCCTGGCGATGGGTCTGCTGCCCACCTACGCCTCCATCGGCGTGTGGGCCCCGGTGCTGCTCACCCTGCTGCGCTTCACCCAGGGACTCGGGGTCGGCGGCGAATGGGGCGGTGCGGCCCTGATGGCGGTGGAGCACGCACCCGAGAACCGGCGCGGGTTCTACGGCAGCTGGCCCCAGGTGGGCGTCCCGGCCGGGCTGCTGCTGGGCAACCTGACCTTCTCGGGGATCAGCGCCAGCGTCTCCGAAGAAGCCTTCATGGCGTGGGGGTGGCGGATCCCGTTCCTGCTCAGCGGGGTGCTCATCGTGGCCGGCTACGTGATCCGGCTCAAGATCAGCGAAAGCCCGGTGTTCGAGAAGGCGATGCAGCAGAAGGAGCAGGAGCGCGCTGAGCGGATGCCGGTGCTGGAAGTGCTGCGCAAGCACCCCAAGACCGTGCTGCTGGCGGCCGGTTCGTTCCTGGCCACCAACGCGACCTTCTACGTCAGCACCACCTGGATCGTCTCCTACACCACCACGGCCCTGGACTACGAGCGCACCACCGTGCTCAACGCCAACTCGTTCCTGGCCGCCACCGACATCCCGCTGATGATGGCGTTCGGCCTGCTCTCCGACCGGCTCGGGCGCAAGAAGATGTCGCTGGGCGGCATGCTGGCCCTGATGTTGTTCGCGGTGCCGTGGATCCTGCTGGTGGACAGCGGCTCGATCGTGCTGTACCTGATGGCCGGGTTCGTCGTGCAGATCTGCCGCACCGCGGTGTACGGCCCGCAGTCCGCGTTCTTCGCCGAGCTGTTCAGCACCCGGCTGCGCTACAGCGGGGCCTCGCTGAGCTACCAGATCGCTTCGATCCTGGGTGGCGGGATCGCCCCGATGATCTGCACCGCGGTCTACGGCGCCACCCAGTCCTCGCTGGCCATCGCCGGGTACGTGGTGGTGCTGTGCGCGATCTCGTTCGGCTCGATCTACCTGCTCGGGGAAACCTACAAGCGGGACCTGACCAGCGAGCGGCCCGCGCAGCGGGAAACCACCGCCTGAGCGGATCCGCGGGGTCTTCCAGCGGGGTGCGGGACACCGCACCCCGCGTTCGCTCAGCCCAGCACCGGCAGTCCGATCGCGGCGTCCACGGCGACCGCGACGAACACCAGCGCCAAGTAGGAGTTGGAGTAGTGGAACAGCTTCATCGGGCTGTAGGGGCGGTTGTTGCGCACCGCCGAGTGCAGCTGCTGGGCGATCACCAGCAGGACCGCTCCGAACAGCACGGCCAGCCCCACGTAGAGCCAGCTGGTGACCGGCAGCAGCAGCAACGTGCACAGCACGGTCGCCCAGCTGTAGAGGAGGATGCGCAGCGAAACCTGCCGTTCGGTGGCCACCGCGGGGAGCATCGGCACCCCGGCCCGGACGTAGTCCTCCCGGTACTTCATCGCCAGCGACCAGAAGTGCGGCGGGGTCCACAGGAAGACCACCCCGAACAGCACCAGGGCCGGCCACTCGACCGTGCCGGTCACCGCCGCCCAGCCGACCAGCACCGGCATGCACCCGGCGGCACCGCCCCACACGATGTTCTGCGCGGTGCGGCGCTTGAGGAGCAGGGTGTAGACGAAGACGTAGAACAGGATCGCCGCGAAGGCCAGCGACGCCGCCAGCAGGTTGGCGCCCGCCCACAGCACCGCGAACGAAGCGATCCCCAGCAGCACGCCGAAGACCACGGCGTTGCGGCGCGGCACCTCGTACCGGGCCAGCGGGCGCTTCTTGGTGCGCTCCATGACCGCGTCGATGTCGGAGTCGGCGACGCAGTTGAGCACGTTCGCGCTGGCGGCCGCCATGGTGCCGCCGACCAGGGTCACCAGCGCCAGCCACGGGGACGGGATGCCGCGCTCGGCGAGGAACATCGCCGGAATGGTGGTGACCAGCAGCAACTCGATGATCCGCGGTTTGGTCAGCGCCAAGTACGCGCCCAGCACGCTGCGACTGCTGGAGGGCGCGGCCGCCCCGTGCGCAGCCATGGGTTTGGCAGTCATCAAGCCCGCGATTCCTCCGATGCCGTGTCCTGGCCGGTGATCGGCTTTCCTTGCTGACGGAGGTGGAACCACCGGGTCACCTTCCGCTCAGCGAAGAAAGCACCGAACGGAACGGTTCCCGCCAGCAGCACCAACAGCATCCGGCCGATCGGCACCGCGAGCTGCTTGGTCAGCACAAAAGCCACGAACAGGTAAACCATGTACAGCCACCCGTGGGCCACGCCGATCATCGAGACCAGCGAATCGCCGCGGACCTGGAGCGGACTGCCCTCGGGCCAGCCGTACTTGAACACCATCGCCAGGCAGAGCAGGATCAGCAGCACGGCCGTCACGTACGCCATGATCCGGTAAAACGTGAGAACACCAGGCTTCACGACAACCCCTCAATCCCGCCTCGTGCCTGCGAACACCGGTGCTCACGAACCGTACGCCACGCTCGGCCCGCCACCGCAGCAGACCTCGAGCAAGAGTGGCCTCGCACACCTTGAAAACCGCTAGACCATCCGGTACGCCTTGGCGACCAGCTCGAAGGAGTGCAGTTTCGCCTCCCGCTGCGGGATCTGCGCGGTGAGCATCAGTTCTTGCACGCCGGTGCGCTCCTGGAGTTCGTCCAGCTGCTCGCGAACCGTTTCCGGCGAACCGTAGACGGCGTCGGCCAGCCAGCTCTCCATGAAGCTGAGGTCGAGTTCAGTGTAGGGATACTCCCGAGCCTCCTGCGGAGTCGGCTGCTTGCCGGGCATCCCCTTACGCAGCTTCAGCATGCCGAGGGCGATCGGGCGGGCCAGCTCGAGCGCTTCCTCGTCGGTGTCCGCGACGATCGTCTGCACACCGATCAGGGCGTAGGGCTCGTCCAGCAGCTCCGAGGGCCGGAACGACTGCCGGTACAGCTCCAGCGCGGGCAGCGTGTTCTGGGCGCTGAAGTGGTGCGCGAAGGCGAACGGGAAACCGAGCTCCCCGGCCAGTTGGGCGCTGAACCCGCTGGAACCCAGCAGCCAGATCGGCGGCCGCTGGCCGCGCGGCACCGATTGGATGGCCGCGTACGGGTGGTCCAGCGGGAAGCTGTCGTCGAGGAAACCGATCAGCTCACCGAGCTGCTGCGGGAAGTCGTCGGCGGAAACCGAGCGGGTGCGCCGCAACGCCCGGGCGGTGGCTTGATCGGTTCCGGGCGCCCGCCCGATGCCCAGGTCGATGCGGCCGGGGTGCAACGCCTGGAGGGTGCCGAACTGCTCGGCGACCACCAGCGGCGAGTGGTTCGGCAGCATCACGCCACCGGAGCCCAGGCGCAGCCGCGTGGTGTGCGCGGCCAGGTGCGCGATCACCACCGCGGGAGCCGAGCTGGCGATGCCGGGCATGCCGTGGTGCTCGGCCACCCAGAACCGGTGGTAGCCCCACTCCTCAGCGCTGCGCGCCAGCTCGGTGGTGGTCTGCAGGGCTTCGGCAGCGGTGTTCCGGGTGCCCACCGGGGACAGGTCGAGGATCGACAGCGGGACGGGGGCTTGCCCGCGGGGCTGGCCCTTCACCTGCTCCGCGGCAGCGGTTTCAGAAGTCGCAGCACTTTCCATCAGCTCTTGAAACCACCGGTCGGTCCCGGTTGTTCCCGGCAGTGCGCCCGATCACGATCAGCGCAGGGCCGGCTCCGGGGGCAGCTCGCTGCCGCGGCGGGCCAGCACCGAATCCCGGATCTCGCCGGCGCGCACCGCCCCGTTGGACAGCAGCGACGAGGTGATGCCGTGGGTGTGCTCGGTGCCGCCCTGCAGGTAGATGCCGCCGGGCAGGTCGGTGGTGGTGCGGACCCGGTAGTCCCGCTCCACTTCCAGTTGACCGTCGGCACCCCGGCAGCAGTCCTGGGCGATCCGACCGAGCAGGCCGGTCAGGTCGCGGGGCCGGTAGCCGGTGGCGTAGATCAGCACGTCGGAGTCGAGCTCGGTGCGCTTCCCGGTGGGCAGGAACTGGACCGAAACCCGCACCCCGTCCCCGGTCTGCTCGACGCAGTCGACCTGGGAGGCGTTGAAGATCCGCAGCCGCTGCTTGCCCTGCACCTTCTCCTGGTACAGCCGGGCGTAGAGCTCTTCGATCAGCTCCAGGTCGACCACCGAGTAGTTGGTGTTGCCGTGGTAGTCCATCAGCATCTGCTTGACCTCGGCCGGGGAGGCGTAGAAGTCGTCCACGGCCGCGGGGTCGAAGATGCGGTTGGCGAACGGGCTGTCGTCGGCCGGGCAGTAGCCGTACCGGCGGAAGACCGCGCAGACTTCGCTGTCCGGGAAGCTGCGGTGCAGGTAGTCGGTGACCTCGGCGGCGCTCTGGCCCGCCCCGACCACGGTGAACCGGCGGGGCTGCTGGCCGCGCAGTTCTTCGATCCGCTCCAGCAGGTCGTAGTTGTGCCAAACGCGCTCTCCCAGCTGCACGCCGTCGGGCACCTTGGGTTCCAGGCCGAGCCCGAGGACCACGTTGCGGCCGCGGTAGGTCACCAGCTGGTCACCGCGCCGGGCTCGGACGGTGAAACCGCTGCCCTCCGCGTCGACCTCGACCGCGGTCGTGCCGTACCGGACCAGGTGGGCGAGCCGGCCAGCCGCCCACGACAGGTAGTCGTGGAATTCGATGCGGCTGGGGAACATCGTTTTGTGGTTGATGAAGTCGACCAGCCGGTCCTTCTCGTGCAAATAGGAGAGGAATGAATACGTGCTGGCCGGGTTCCGAATGGTGACCAGGTCCTTCAAGAAGGACACCTGCATGGTGGTGCCTTCGATGAGCATTCCGTCGTGCCAGCGGAATTCGGGTTTCTGCTCCAGGAAGAGGGCGTGCAGCCGGTCCTCTTCCGCTGCCGTCCGGTTGTACTCCTCGATTGCGATGGCCAGGGCCAGATTCGCCGGACCGAAGCCGATCCCCACGATGTCGTACACGGGACCCTGCTCATCAATCGATGCTGAAGACACGTTGTCCCCTTATCGCCAGCGCCGCAATGCCCGCACCAGGCAATAGCGGGCCATTCCGGGAATCCCGGAAATACGCTGCCTGCCGGTGCCGGACGTGCTCAGTAGTCGCGGTCGTGATTGTGCTTGTCGTGATATTCCGGTTCCGCCATTCCGTTTTTCCAGTAACCGATGGCGAGCACCGATTTGGGGTCCAACCCCCGTTCATTGCGCAAGTGGCGCCGAATACCGCGAACGATGCCAGATTCTCCGGCAACCCAGGCGGAGACGCCTGTCTCGACTGGAATTTCCAGCGACTGCACCGCGGAGATCAACTGCCTGGACTGGCCAGCCGGAGTTCCGTTCCGGTGCAGCCAGGTCCACTGCAGATCCGGTGGGCACTCGATGTGCTGCTCTTCCGCTTCGTCGGCCACTTCGACGAAAACCTGTCCGCGCGCGGTGACGGGCAGCTTTTCCACGATCGCCGAGATGGCCGGCAGCGCGGTTTGGTCACCGACCAGCAGGTACCAGTCGCCAGGACGGCAGGTCTTGCCGCCGGGCCCCATGATGCCGAGCCGGTCACCCGGTTTGGCCTCGCGCGCCCAGCTGGAAGCCACTCCGCGGTGCTCGTGCAGCACGAAGTCGATGTCGAGCTCGCCGCGCTGCTCGTCGTACCGCCGGACGGTGTACGTCCGCATGGTGGGGCGTTCCCGCTGGGAGGGCCAGATGTAGCGGTTGGTCTCCGGGTCGAGGACCGGAAGGACGGGACGTTCTTGCCCCAGCTGCGGGACGAAGACTTTGACGTTCGGGCCGTTGTGCTCGTCCAGGAAGCCGTTGAGCTCCTCTCCGCCCAGGGTGATGCGCCGCATCGACGGAGTCAGGTCCACGGTCCGCAACACCTGCAGGTCTCGTGCCGGAGGGCGCTTGTGCCGAGGTCGGCCCGCGGTAGTCATGCGATGCGTTCCTTCCTGCTCCCGGACGATCAACGTAGCTAAGGCTAGCCTAACCATACATGGGGCGCTTGTCTTCCCCACGGTGGCTCAGATCTCTTGCTCCTGCTTCGCGGCCCCGGAAGACACCGGTTCCACTGGCGCGAAATCCCTGAGCCGCAAGGAAAAAAGGGCACCGACCAGCGCGAAACCGGCGCAGAGCAGCATCGCGGCGTGGTAGGAGCCCAGAGCCGCGGACTGCTGGGCGCCGAGCAGCGCCAGCACGCTCGCGCTCGCCGCCACCCCGAACGCAGAACCGACCTGGCGCTCCACGTTGAACAGCGTGGAAGCGCTGGCGGTGTCGGAACTGCTGATCGTGCTGAAAGCGACCACCTGGAGCGCGGCGGAAGCCAATCCCACGAAGAACCCCGAAGCGAATTGGACGAAACCGGCGAACCAGGCGTTCTCCGCGTGCACCGCGTTCATCAGCGCGAACGAAACCGCCGCACCGCACATCGCCCCGGCGATCAGCAGTCGAGAACCGCACCGCCGGTGCAGCCAGCCGATGAGCTGCGAAGCGACCATCAGCCCGACCGCCTTCGGCAACGTCACCAACCCGGTCTGCCACGCCGAAGCCCCCAACCCGGTCTGGTACATCAGGGTGAATCCGTAGAGCGTGCCGGTGAACCCGGCCACGCAGGCGACCAGCACCAGGCTCGCCCGGCGGAACGAGGCGTCGGTGAACAGCCGCAGCTCCAGCATCGGCTCAGCGGTGCGCAACTGGGTGACCACCAGCGCCACCAGGCACGCCAACCCGGCAAGCCCGGTCCCCCAGAAGAGCAGATCCGCCGGACCGGTGTGCGCCACCGCCTCCAGCGCGAACATCAACAGCCCGAGCGCCGGCACGGACAGCGCGAAACCGAGCAGGTCGAAGCTCCTCCCCGGGCTCTCCACGTGCTCGACCAAGCACAGCGCGCCGAACAGCAGCGCCGCCACCCCGATCGGCACGTTGACGTAGAAGCCCCAGCGCCAGCTCAACTGGTCGACGAAGAACCCGCCCAGGACCGGCCCCAAGGCCGGGGCCACCGCGGTCGGCAGGATCAGCAGCCGGGTGAGCCGCATCCGCTCCTCCGGCGGGTAAGCCCGGAAGAGCATGGTCAGGGCCACCGGGGTGACCACACCACCACCCGCGCCCTGCAGCACCCTGGCGACGGTGAGCTGGCCGAGGCCGGTGGCGGCCCCGCACATCGCCGAAGCCGCCACGAACAAGCCGAAAGCGGCCAGGAAGACCCGTTTGGTGCCGAACCGGTCGCCGAGCCACCCGGACACCGGGATGCACACCGCCAGGCTCACCAGGTAGCCGACGTTGACCGCGGACGTGGCGCTGGGCGCGACGGCGAACTCGCTGCCGATGGCCGGCAGCGCCACGTTGACGATCGTGGCGTCCATGCCGTTCATGAACATCGCGGCGACGTAGACCACGCACACCGCGACCCGCGGGTCCACCCGGCTGGCAAGACCCCGCAGCATCATGAAACGGAGTTGGCCGGCCGCAGATCGGTCCAATTCTCCTCGATGAAGTCCAGACAGGACTTCCGATCCGCCGGACCGTGCGCGATCGTCCACCCCTCGGGCACCTGGATCTGCGCCGGCCACAGCGAGTACTGGTCGGCGTCGTTGACCAAGGCGTAGTACGCGCCCTCCGGATCCTCGAACGGGTTCGTCACCGCGCGCTCCTCTCTGCGCAGCCAGTTCCGCTGTCACCGCCCGGTCGGCCGTCGACCTCCCGCAGCCGCTGATCGACGACTGCCGCGATCTCGGCGATCGGCCCCGGTTGCGTCATGTCCTTGTGCTCGCAAGCGATGTCGTGGTTCTCCACCGCGCCGTCGACGTAGGGCTGCCACATCTGCGCGGTCAGCGATTCCTTCGCCGGGTTCACCGTGGCGGTGAAGAACAGCACGTCACCGTGGAACGTGTCGTGGTCGGCGCTGTTCTCCAGCACCGCGCAGTTGGCGAAGTTGTCGATGATGGCGGTGATGGTGTGCTCCTCGAGGTTGGCCAGGGCGCTGCCTTCCGCGGACAGCACCTCCACCACCTCCCGCCGGGTCAGCGGCTCGTCACCGAGCTGGGAGACGTCGTACCCCGCCATGTAGAGCAGGGCGCGCAAGGCCTCTTCCTCGGTCGGCAGCTCGTCCCACACGTCCTGCGGGTAGGAGTCGAGCATGCACAGCAACCGCACCTCCTCTCCCTGCGCCTGCAGCTGGGTGCTCATCTCGTGGGCGACCACCCCGCCGAAGGACCAACCCAGGAAGTAGTAGGGCCCGTGGGGCTGCACGGTGCGGATGTGCTCCAAGTACTCGGCCGCCATCTCCGCCAAGCTGGCCGCGACCGGCTGCGGCTCGGCCAACCCCCGGGACTGGATGCCGTAGATCGGCCGTTCCGCGTCGATGTGCTTGAGCAGCCCGGAGAACGGCCAGGCCAACCCGGCGGCCGGGTGCACGCAGAACAGCGGCGGTTTGCTGCCCTCGGTCCGCAGCGGCAGCAGGATGTCCAGCGCGTCCCGACCACCGCTGGAGAGCCGTTCGGCGAGCCCGGCGACGGTCGGGGCGGCGAACAGGCTTCCCACGTTGATCTGCACCCCGAGCGCGTCCCGGATGCGGCCGATCAGCTTGGCCGCCAGCAGGGAGTGCCCGCCCAGGTCGAAGAAGCTGTCGTCCACGCCCACCCGGGGCAGACCGAGCACCTCGGCGAACAGCCCGCACAGGATTTCCTCGGTGGGGTTGCGGGGCTGCCCGTTGCCGACCGCCTGCTCCGGATCGGGGGCGGGCAGCGCGCGGCGGTCCAACTTGCCGTTGGGCATCAACGGCAACGCGTCCATGCGCACCACCGCGGACGGCACCATGTAGTCCGGCAGCTCCTCGGCGACGTGGCGGCGCAGCTCGACGGGGTCCGCATCGCCGACCACGTAGCCGACCAGCCGCTTGTCGCCCGGGGTGTCCTCGCGGATGGTGACCGCCGCCTGGCTCACCGCGGGGTGCCGGCCCAGAACGGCCTCGACCTCGCCGAGCTCGATGCGGAAACCGCGGAGCTTGACCTGGTCGTCGGCTCGTCCGGCGAAGTCCAGCGCCCCGTCCCGCCGCCAGCGGACCACGTCGCCGGTGCGGTACATGCGGGAACCGGGCGGCCCGTAGGGATCGGCGACGAAGCGCTCCGCGGTCAGGCCCGGCCGGTTGAGGTACCCGTGGGCCAGCCCGGGCCCGGCCACGTAGAGCTCCCCGAGGACCCCCGGCGGCACCGGGCGCAGCTTCTCGTCCAGCACGTACAGCCGCACCCCCGGGTCGGGCACGCCGATCGGCACCGACGTCGCCGCCTGCTCGGGCGCGCACTCCCACAGGGTGGAGTTCACCGTCGCCTCGGTGGGCCCGTAGCAGTTGAGCATCCGGTACTTGGTCGCCCACCGCTGCACCAGCTCGGCGGGCACCTTCTCCGCCCCGCACAGCACAGTGGACCCCGCGGGGAATTCGGTGTCGTCGGGGAACATCCCCAGCACCGACGGCCCGATCGCCATGTGGGTCACCCGGTGGCGGCGGGTGTACTCGGCCAGCGGCTCACCCGGGACGCGGCGCTCGGCCGGCACCACGACCAGGGTTCCGCCGCTGAGCAGCCCCATGCACATCTCCCAGAACGCCACGTCGAAGCTGGGCGAGGCGAACTGCAGCACCCGGCTGTTGGAGTCGACCCCGACCCGCTCGGCCTGGGTGGCCAGCAGCTTGGCGACGCCCCGGTGCGGCACCACCACGCCCTTGGGCTTGCCGGTGGAGCCGGAGGTGTAGATGACGTAGGCGGGGTCGTCCACCTCGGGCTGCGGGAGCTGCTGCGGCTGCTGCGGGGTCGCGCGCCAGTCCAGCAGCTCGATGTCCAGGCCTTCCCGCGGCTGACCGATCACCAGCCGCGGCCGGGCGTCGGCCACCATGTAGGCCAGCCGATCCACCGGGTAGTCCGGGTCCAGCGCCAGGTAGGCCGCCCCGGCGGTCATCACCGCCAGCAGACTGGTGATCAGCTCCGGCGAGCGGGGCAGCATCACCCCGACGACGTCCCCGGGCCGCACCCCGCGTTCGACCAGCGCTTGGGCCAACCGCTGGACCTGCTCGCCCAATTCCCGGTAGGACAGCTCGACGTCCTCGAAGACCAGCGCCGGCTTGTCCGGGTCGCTGCGCACCCGCTCGGCGAACACCTGCGGGAACGTGACGGCCGGCCCCTGGACGCGCGCCGTGGCGTCGCCCCGCGCGAAGAGCTGGTCGCGCTCCTCGGGGCTGAGGACGTCCAGTTCACCGATCGGCTCGGTCGGCCGGGCGACCGCGGCGGTCAGCAGCCGGACGAACCGGGCGGCCATCGCTTCCACCGTGTCCTGGGTGAACAGGTCGGTGCTGAACTGCACCAGCCCTTCAGCGCCGCCGTCGGCGCGTTCGGTCACGCTGAACGCCAAGTCGAACTTGGCCGCCCCCGGGTCGGCCGTTTCCACCGCCACGTCCAGGCCGGGCAGCTCGACCCGCAGCTCGTCACCGGCCTTCCAGTAGGCCAGCATCACCTGGAACAGCGGGTGGTGCGACAGCGAGCGGACCGGGTTGAGCACTTCGGCCAGCCGCTCGAACGGCAGCTCGGCGTTGTCGTAGGCGGCCAGGTCGGTGCGGCGCACCCGGGACAGCAGCTCGGTGAAGCTCGGGTCGCCCGAGGTGTCGGTGCGCAGCACCAGGGTGTTGACGAAGAAGCCGACCAGGTCGTTGAGCGCGTCGTCCTCCCGGCCCGCGGTCGGGGAACCGATCGGGATGTCGGTTCCGGCGCCGAGCCGGGTGAGCAGCGCGGCCAAGGCCGCCTGCAGCACCATGAACACGCTCACCTGGTGCTGCCCGGCCAGTTGCCGGACCTGCTCCAACAATTGCGGGGAGAGCTCGAACGAAACCGAGTCGCCCTGGTGGCTGGACACCGCCGGGCGCGGGAAGTCGGTCGGCAGCTCCAGCTGGTCGGGCAGACCGGCGAGGGCGTCCCGCCAGAACTCCAGCTGCTCGGCGGCCAGGCTGGTGGGATCGGACTCGTCGCCGAGCAGCTGGCGCTGCCACAGCGTGTAGTCCACGTACTGCACCGGCAGGGGCTGCCAGTCCGGCTCCTGCCCGCGCACCCGCGCCGAGTAGGCGGTGGCGAGGTCCCGCACCAGGGGCCGCAGCGACCACTCGTCGGCGGCGATGTGGTGCAGGAGCAGCAGCAGAGCGCTCTCCTCGGCGCCGCGCAGCAGAACCGCCCGCAGCGGCGGCTGCTCGGCGAGGTCGAAGCCCTGGCGCACCGTCGCGGCCAGCTCGGCGTCCACATCGGAGGTTTCGACGACGGCCAGTTCCGCGGGCTCGTCCAGCACTTGCTGCCGCGGATCCCCGAGGGTGTCGGGGAAGACGGTGCGCAAGCTCTCGTGGCGCCGGGTCACGTCCGCGACCGCCGCCCGCAGCGCGGTTTCGTCGACCTCCCCGGAGAGCCGCAGCACCAGCGGCAGGTTGTAGGTGGCGGTGGCGCCTTCGAGGCGGTTGAGGAACCACAGCCGCTGCTGGGCGAACGACAGCGGGATCTGCTTGGGCCGAGGCATCGGCCGCAGCACGGGACGCGCGGTGCCGGCCCGCAGCTGCTCGGCCAGTCCGGCCACCGTGGGGTGCTCGAACAGGCTGCGGATGGTCAGTTCCGCCCCCAGTTCCGCGCGCACCCTGGCCAGCAGCCGGGTGCCCAGCAGGGAGTGCCCCCCGAGTTCGAAGAAGTTGTCGTCGATGCTGACCTCGTCGGTGCCGAGGACTTCGGCGAACAGCCGGCAGAGGGTTTCCTCCGCGGCGGTGCGCGGCTTGCGCCCCTGCCCCGAGCCGGTCGCGGCGGGCTCGGGGAGCGACGCGGTGTCCAGCTTCCCGTTGGCGGTCAACGGCATCCGCTCGATCGGCACCAGCGCGGCGGGGATCATGTAGTCCGGGAGCCGTTCCGCCAGGTGGGCGCGCAACTCCTTCGGCTCGGCCCGCCCGACGGTGTAGCCCACGAGGCGCTTGTCGCCGTGCTGGTCCGGGCGCACCACCACCGCGGCCTGGGTGACCTGGGGGTGGCTGGCCAGGGCCGCCTCGACCTCGCCCAGCTCGATGCGGAACCCGCGGATCTTGACCTGGTGGTCGGCCCGGCCGAGGTACTCCAGCTGCCCGTCGGCGCGCCACCGGGCCAGGTCGCCGGAGCGGTACATGCGGGAGCCGGGCGGCCCGTAGGGGTCGGCGACGAACCGCTGCGCGGTCAGCGCTCGTTTGCCGAGGTAGCCGCGGGCGACGCCAGCTCCGCCCACGTACATCTCGCCCACCACCCCGGGCGGCACCGGCTGCAGCTGGTCGTCGAGCACGTAGACGCGCAGGTCACCGATGCCCCGACCGATCAGGCTGCCTTCCCGGCGGGCGACCCGCTGCTCGTCCAGCTCCATGCAGGTCACATGCACGGTGGTTTCGGTGATCCCGTACATGTTGATCAACTTCGGCTGCTGCGGGTGCCGCTCGTACCAGCTGGTCAACCGGGAGAGCTCCAGCGCCTCCCCGCCGAAGACGACGTAGCGCAGCGCCAGTTCCGTCCCCGGGTTCTCCCCGTCCGCTTCGATGAGCTGGTAGAACGCCGACGGCGTCTGGTTCAGGACGGTGACCCGCTCCCGGCTGAGCAGTTGCAGGAACTCCTTCGGGGAGCGGCTGATCTCGTACGGCACCACGACCAGCCGCCCGCCGTGCAGCAGGGCTCCCCACAGCTCCCAGACCGAGAAGTCGAACGCGTAGGAGTGGAACAGGGTCCACACGTCGTCGCTGGTGAAGGAGAACCACGGCTGGGTGGCGGTGAACAGGCGCACCACGTTGTGGTGCGGGATGGACACGCCCTTCGGCCGCCCGGTCGAGCCGGACGTGTAGATGACGTAGGCGGCGTGGTCCGGTGTCAACCGGCCGCGCTCTCCCGACTTGAGGTCGCGGGAGGAGTGCCGGGTTATCTCCTCGACGCACCGGTCGTCGTCGAGCACGACCTGCGCGACACCGTCCGGCAACCGTCCATTGTGCTCGCTGTCGGTGATGCACAGCACCGGTTCGGCGTCGGCGACCATGTAGGCGATGCGCTCGGCCGGGTAGCCGGGGTCCAGCGGCAGGTAGGCGGCGCCGGCCTTGAGCACCGCGAGGATGGCGACCACCAGGTCGGCCGACCGCGGCAGCGCCAGCCCGACCAGCTGCTCGGGCCCGATCCCGTGGTCGACGAGGTGGTGGGCCAGCCGGTTGGCCCGCTCGTTGAGCTCGGTGTAGGTCAGCTCGATCCCCTGGTAGCTGACGGCTGTCGCGTCCGGGGTCCGCGCGACCTGTTCCTCGAACAGTTCCGGGAGGGTCTTCCGCGGCGCCTGCTCCACGCCCGGCACCGGCGCGTTCCACTCGTGGAGGATCCGCTGCCGCTCTTCGGCGGAGAGCAGCTCGATGCGATCCACCGGGGTGTCGGCCGGGCAGGTGGCGAACTCGGCGAGGAAGCGCTGGAACCTGGCGCGGTGGTCCGCCAGCTGGTCTTCCGCGTACGCCTCGGGGTTGGCGTTGAACTCCAGCTGCAGGTCCGCTCCGGTGGTGTAGGCGGTGAGGGTCAGGTCGTCGACCGGGCCGGCGGCGACGTTGCGCACCGTCGCCGGGGCTTGGTCGAAGCGCAGGTCGTAGTCGAAGGACTTGATGTTGACCATGGGGCCGAACAGCGGCCGGTCGGTGCCGCCGCCCCGCAGCTGGCGGCGCAGGTCCTCGCCCCGGTAGTGCTGGTGCTTGCGCAGCTGCCGGATTTCCCGGGCCACCTGGGCGACGAGCTCGCCTCGGGTGGTGCCGGGGGCGATGCGCAGCCGCAGCGGCAGCACGTTGACCACCATTCCGGGCACCCGCAGGGCGGAGCCCCGCCGGCCCATCACCGGCAAGCCCAGCACCACGTCGCGGGAACCGGTCATCCGGTGCAGGTACGCGCCGAACGCGGCGACCAGCGCGTCCGTCCACGCAGTGCGGCTCTGCCCGGCGGCCGCTTCCAGCAAGCGCACCGTGCTGCCGGGCAACTCACCGGTCTGCCGGCGGAAGCCGCGCGCCGTCCGCTGGATGCGCCCGGCCAGCGAAACCGCGTCCGGCCAGTCCGCCAGCTGGTCGTGCCAGAACTTCTCGTCCTTCTCGCACTTCTCGGATTCGCGGTAGGACCGCTCGGCCTCCAGCAGGGAGCGGAGCGGTCCGAACGGGTTGGGCTGCGGCTGCTCGCCGGCGGCCAGCGCGCTGTAGACCTCGGCGACCCGCCGCAGCAGGATGGAGAAGCCGTAGCCGTCGATGGCCACGTGGTGGATACGCTGGTACCACCACCAGCGGTGCTCGCCGATCCGGAACAGCGCGCTGGTAGCCAGCTGGTCGCCGGAGGCGAGGTCGACCGGCCGCTGCAGGTCGGCGCGCATCCACTCGTGCGCGCGCGCCTGCGGGTCGGCCGCTGAGGTCAGGTCGACGACGGCCAGCTGCGGGTCCCGTTCGGGCTCGACGATCTGCTGCGGTCCCTCCGGGGTGTCGAGGATCCGCAGGCGCAGCACGTCGGCTTCCCGGGTGACCTGCCGCAACGCGGTCGCGAAGAGCTCGGGGTCGAGCGCTCCTTCGATGTCGAGGTATTCCGCGGTGTTGAACACCGGGTTGCCCTGGTCCAGCTGCTGGGCGAACCAGATCCCGGATTGAGCCGCTGACAGGGGCAAGACCTCGGGTGTCTCCCCGTCGAGGAACTCCGACATCGCACTCCCCACGATCATCGCCAAGATTAAGTAAGGCTTACCTTATTTCATCGGTTCGCGCTGCGACAGATCACGTGGGGTGGCTCACCCGCGCTCGAAAACCATCAACGCCGAGTTCTTGTTCGGCAAACCGATCTCCGCCGTCTTCCGGAAGCCCGCCTTGGTGAAGGCCCGCACCGAAGCCGCGTTGTGCACGTTCGGTTCCGCCACGACCCGCCGGCACTGCGGATCCGCCGCCAACAGCCCTTCGGCCACCGCGCGCAGCAGCGCCGACCCGAACCCGCGGCCGATCGCGTCCGGCTCCCCGATCGCGATGTGCACCCCCAGGTCGTGCGGGTGGTGCGGGTAGCAGCGGGCCAACTTGTCCCGGGTCACCCGGTACAGCTCCAGGTAGGCGACCTCGCGCCCGTCCCGACTGACGATGCAGGGCAGCGAGTGCGCTCCGCCCAGCTGAGTCTCCAGCTCGGCCCGCCACTTGTCCAGCGGCCAGTCCTGGTGCCAGTTGACCGCCACGTGCTCGGTGTTCATCCACCGGTGCACCAGCGCGGCGTCCGGCCCGCCGTCCGCGCCGGTCAACTCCACCGGCCGCAGCGACCACCCCTCCCCGAGGTCGGGCACCGGCACCCCGGGAACCTCCTCGGCGGGCCGCTGCCAGAGCGGATTGGGCACCTCGAAGGCCACCGGCTGCAGCCGGACCTCGCCGCCATCCCGGTACCGCAGGCCGGAGCCGTTGAGCGCGGCACGAGCGGTGACCGTGGGCGCGGCGAGCCAGCGGTCGATCAAGCGCTCGGTCTCCGGATACGCCTCGGCGATCTTGGGCAACAGCCCGGCCAGCTCGTCGAGCAGCTCCCGCTCGGGCACGACCCCGCGCCTGCCCAGCACACCGATCACGGCGAACAACTCTCCGGTCAGCAGCTCGGCGGTCACCTCCTCCGGGACATCGGCGGCACGCGCCCGCAGCACCGGCAGCAGGCGGCTCTCCACGTGCCCGGCCAGCCAAGAACGCGCTTGACCGGCATCGGAGATGTTGCACGCCAGCGCGGCGAGCTCGGCGTTCAGCTCGAGAGGATCGATCTCCCCCCGCAGCGGGGCCCGCACCGCCCAGTCGACCAGCGAGCCGGAAGCGGGATCGTTGATCGGGTCCGACGGCAGCGCCCGGGCCTGGGCGTCCGCCGCACACGCGGCAGCTAGCAGCACCGGCTCGGCCACCGCAACCGGACACTTGCCATTGATCACTCGAACAGGTCCGAATCCGTGCGCCCCGGTGGGGGACGCGTAGCCCACGTCCGTGCGCAACCGCAGGGGGCCAACAGCCACTTCCAAGGGGCCCTCCGTCACCGGAGTGTGGGTTTCGGCCAGCCAGCGGCGCAACAACGCCGAAGAGCGCTGGTGAGCTCGTCCAACCAGCTCAGCGTCAGTTGTCACGGACGTTCTCCCTTCCCGCAAGACAGCCGAGCCTAACCTAACTCCGGGTCAGCGGAAGGGGCTAGCCCCGAGTGGCCGTTCCGGGGCGGACAATGCACTGTGGACTGCAGAACGGAATAAACAGCCTTGCCACCTGACCCGGCGAATCACTACCTGATCAGGTGGTGGCAGTCGCGCCTTGCTGGGCGGAATCATCGAAACCCGCTTACTCTCCGGGACATCGACAACCCCCACTCACCGCCCGGAGAGGAGCCCGTGATGGAAGACGCTGCAGAAGCCGTCGTCCCGCTCCGGCCGGGATTCGACATCAACTTGCGCGGCTTCGACCGCAAACAGGTCATCGAGCACATCGAGCTGCTGGAAGACCAGCTCCGCATGGTCACCATCGACCGCAACGAAGCGGTGCAGCTCAACAACGACCTGCGCAAGCTGTACGACGAGACCAGACGCGCGCTCGATGAAGCGGAACAGCGGCTCAAGCGCATCGAATCCTCGGACACCGGCCTGCCGGCAGCATCTCAGCGTGTGCAGAACATGCTGTCCATCGCCGAAGAAGAAGTCCAGACCCTGCGGGAGAAAGCCAAACGACAGGCTGAAGTCATCCGCAAGAGCGCTGAGACCGAAGCCCGTGAACTGATCAGCCAGGCCGAGCAGACCGCCAGCGAGATCCGCGCGGAGTGCACCGAGCTGATCAACGACATCGACGAGCGGCGCAAGCAGCTGCACCGGGAGCACGAGCAGAAGGCCAGCGACATCCGGCGGCGGGAACAGCGCATGCGGGCGGCCATCCGCGACGAGTACAAGAAGACGATGTCCGCGGCCCAGGAGGAGATCGAGCGGCTCCGCGAGGAGACCGAGCAGGCCTGCCAGCAGCGCAAGGAAGAAGCCGAACGGCTCTACCAGAAGACCATGGAGGAGATCCGGGCCGAACAAGCAGAACTCGCCGAGCTGCGGAACTCGGTCCTCGGTGCGCTCAGCATGGCCAAGGAAACGCTGGACACCTCGGTGGACGCGCTGCGCCACCGCACGGAAGCGCTGCAGCAGGAGGGCGGACCGGCAGAAGGGGAAGCCGACAAGGCCCCGACAGCCCAGGCCGTGGTCCCGGAGCAGCGGGAAGGCATCCGTTCTTTCCTGATCCCGTTCGAACCGGAACACCACACCAACGGCGCCACCCCGCCGGCCGACCCCACCGGAACCGCCCGACAGAGCTGATCGGAGACTCCCGTGGACCTGCTCGTGCTGATGTTCCTCATCGGCTTCACCTTGGCCACCCTCGTTTTCTGGCCGCTGCTGCAACGAGCCAGCCGGCGGCCGGAAAACACCAGCACCAGATCCGCGCCAACCGGCAAGCACGCCCTGCGCCCAACCGCCCGACCGCAACAGGCCGCCAGCGAACTGCTCGAGCGGACGAAGAAGGCGACGTCCGAGAAGGGCGCGCAGGCCGGGCAGGACAGCGCCTCGGCCACCAGCAGCACCCGGATTCGAGTGCAGCTCGCCGAGAAAACCGGTTCGGACCGGCTCGCCGAGAAAACCGGTTCGGACCGGCAGTCGGAGAACGCGGCAGCAGAGTCCGATTTCACCGCCCTGGACATCCCCGAGCTCCCCGCCAACCTGTTCGCCAAGAACTTCGCCGCCAAGTTCAACCGGTCCCGGCAGCGGCTGAACCGGATCCGCACGGAGCTCGACAAACTGTAACCAGGATCACGCCACTTCCTGCGGCCACTGCCCCAGCGCCACCGGCACCCCGGTATTGCTAGGTTCACAGGAGCACACGACGGCTTAACCCGTTGGAGTCACCCTGTGGTCCAGCAGACACCATCGGCCATCTACCTGGTGGCAACCAGTGGTCACCCCAACTACGGGGACGAACTGATCACCGCTACTTGGCTCAAGCACCTGGCCCGGACAGCTCCGGACAGCGAAGTCTGGGTCGACTGCCCCAACCCGGGGCCGAGCTCGGTGCTGCTGGGGCACTTCCACCCCCGCGTGCGGTTCACCGACACCTTCTGGCGACTGTGCTGGGAAGCCCCGTCCGACGAACCGTGGGCCGTCGCTTCCTTCGTGCAGCACGCGATCAACGACCCGGGGTTGGCGCCGCGCTGGGTCGCCGGGATCGAATTGGCCGCCCGCATGGAGCTGTTCCACGTCATCGGCGGCGGCTTCATCAACAGCATTTGGCCGCGGCACATCGGTTTGCTGGCGGCCACCGTGGCGGCCGCCCGCCGCTCCGGTGGGCGCGCCGCGATGACCGGCCAGGGCCTGTGGCCGACGCAGGAGGAAGCCCGCCCGCTGCTGCGGGCCCTCGCCGCCCAGTTCGCAGTGGTCGACGTGCGCGACGAAGCGTCAGCAGGCCTGCTCAAGGACACCTGCGAGGTTTCGCTGACCGGTGACGACATGTTCTTCGGTGTCGAGCCCGGCCTCTACCGCACCGACGACCTGCCCGACGTCATGGTGTGCTTGCAGTCGGACATGCTCCAGGTCAGCGTGCCGGCCCTGGCCGGATTCCTGCTCGACACGCTGCGCCACTGGGAAGTCGCCCCGGAGCAGATCGGCTTCGTGGAAGGCATTCCACGCGTGGACCGGGAAGTCTTCGCGCTCGTGGAGCACGACCTCCCCGGCGCCCGCTTCTACCCGTTCTCCGAAATCATGGCTGCCGGGCTGCCCGCGGCCACCGGGCAGTGCTGGCTGTCCAGCCGTTTCCACATGCACCTGATGGCCGCCGCAGCCGGGGCCCACGGAGTCGCTGTTTCCGTGAACCCCGACTACTACAGCACCAAACACCGCTCTCTGGTCGATCGGGGATCAGGTTGGGGCATCGCCGAAGAACTGCGAGTTCCCGACATGCCCACCAGCGGGGGCTTCCCCCCGGAAACCCTGCGCGCACTGCAGGGGACCAAAGCGGAGCTGGCCCGCACCGTCTACGGGACGAGCGGGGACTGCGACTGACCATCCTGTTCGGATGCTTCGCGATGCCCCATCACGTAGAACGGCGCAGCGGCCAGGACTGGGACCAACAGGCCCATGAGGACAACGAACAGCGAATACGTCACGGCCGTAGAACTTTCATGCCAGGAGGAATGGGAAGAAAAGCAGCCCGCTGTTGATCAGCGGAACCACTGAGATCATCGCCGCGGCCACTGGAAACGTTACCGCCCCGAGCACCGGGGCGGTCCGTTCCTTCAATGCCGAACCCAGGCCTCCGTCGGCCAGCGCTCCTGGGTCCAAGCGCTGTTCCAGAACATCCACTCGTACTCCGCAGCCCGGGTGAACGCCTGCAACATGCGCTCGCCGATCTCCTCCCCGGCACCTGCGGCCAGGCGATCGGTCAATTCCCTGGCGCCCAGCACGGTCCGAGCGAATTCTTCGTCGGCGTACGTCTGGATCCACGCCCGGTAGGCGTGGCCGTCCAGATCACCCACCTTCTCCAAGATCTCCGTCCCCACGTGCTGGTAGACCCAGAAGCACGGCAGCAGCGCGGCCACCAGGACCGGGTACGGTTCGCCGAGCGCGCACGCCCGCAGGTACGAGGTGTAGGCCTCGCACGTGGGGGACGTGGGGATCCCGGCGATGTCCTGTTCGCCCAACCCGAACTGCTCGATGTAACCGGCGTGCAACTGGCGTTCCTCGGCCAGCGCGCCGTGCGCGGCCCCGGCGAGGAATTCCGCCTCCTCGGGCGAGGAAGCGCGGCTCGCCGCAGCCGCCAGCGCTTGGGCGAACCCCACCAGGTAGCGGGCGTCCTGGACGATGTAGAAGGCGAACCGCTCCCTGTCCAGCGAGCCGTCGGCGAGCGCGGTGTTGAACGGGTGCTCGACGATCGCCTGCTGCAGTTCAGCCGTGTGCTGCCAAGCGCGGGCGCAAAAACCGTTCGCGGGCGGATCGGGAAGTCTCATCATCGGCCTCCACAGCGGACTCGAAGTCGGTCACCACCACCGGTGGAAGTGGTGCACCGGCCCGCGCCCGTGCCCCACGTCCAACCGTTCGCTGGCGCGCAACGCCTCGGTCAAGTAGCTCTTGGCCGCGCGGATGGCGCTCAGCCAGTCCGGGTGCTGCGGACGCAGGGCCGCGATGGCCGACGACAAGGTGCAGCCGGTGCCGTGGTCGTTGCGGGTCGCCACCCGCTCCGCGGTGAGGAACTCGCGAACCCCGTCACCGCAGTACACGTCGACGCTGTCCGCCCCGTCCAAGTGCCCGCCTTTGAGCAGCACCTTCTTCGCGCCGAGCTCGCTCAACCGCCCCGCCTGGGCCGGCATCTCCGCCGCGTCCCGGATCTCGGCCTCCCCCAGCAGGTCCGCGGCTTCCGGCAGGTTGGGGGTGATCAGGTCGACCCGCGGCAGCAATTCGTCCCGAAGCACGCCCACCGCTTCCGGCTCCAGCAGCCGGTGGCCGCTCTTGGCCACCATCACCGGGTCGAGCACCACGTGGGGCGGCGCGTAGCGGTCCAGCACGGCGACGACCGCGCGGATCACCTCCGCACTGCCCAGCATTCCGATCTTCACCGCGTCGACCCGGACGTCGTCCAGCAAAGTGGTCAACTGGGCGGTGACGAACTCGGCTGGGATGTCGTGCACCTGCGCGACACCGGTGGTGGTTTGCGCGACCAGCGCCGTCACCACCGACATCCCGTAGGCGCCGTTGGCCGAGAACGCCTTCAGATCGGCTTGCACCCCGGCTCCGCCGCTGGGATCGGTGCCCGCGATGGACAGCACGTTCGGAACCATGACGTCCCTCCGCTAGTACGACCTAGGTCAGGTTCAACGGGTGTGATCTCAGCCCGCACCAGTTCGGGCACCCCGCGTCACTGCCGCCAACCTACTCCACGGCCGGGCAAAACAGAACCTGCCGGACGCAGCGGAGGTCAGTCGATCAACCCCACCACGGCCCCCGGGATGAGCACTTCGCCCGGGCGCACCTGGTGCCACAGCGTTCCGGTGGCCAGCGCGGAGACCCAGCCGACCGTCCGCCCGGTGGCCTCGCCCTCCAACCGCACCTGCGCCAACCGGTCACCCACCTGCACGGGACTGCCGTCGTCGGCCAACCAGCGCATCAGCACCCCCCGGGCCAGGCCGGCCTCTTGCGGATCACGCCTCAGTTCGGGAAAGAGCAGCTCGGTCATCCAGCCCCCTCGAATCGCCGTCAGAGGAGTGATCGCCGCTACCCCGCAGCGCGTTTCTCCACTGCGCGGAAAGGCCCGGAATGGAAAACCGCTGGAATCCCCGCGTTCTCCAGCGACCAAATTCACATCCGCACTACTCCACAGGCAGCTCAGGAAAGCCCACAATGCCGATTAAGCTTGGACAATGATGGAAACCACGACCCAAGCCTCCAGCGTTACCAGTTCCCGCAGCCAGCTTCGCCACGCCGATCCGGCGCTGAACTGGGCTCCTTTGTCGGATCTGACCGCCGCAGCAGCGCAAGCAGCTGGTGATTCGGGGACGGTGGCCATCACCCGCGGCTTCGACCGCACCAGCCGCCAGCGGGCCAAGGCGCTCCGCGACCTGCTCAACGAGCGGGGGCTGGCGGCCATCGAGCTCACCCCGGCGCCGGGCAGTGAGCGACTGGTGGCCGACACCAAGGTCGACGCGGTGATCAACCTGATCGGCGCTGGATCGTGGCAGCCCTACCGGATCGCGGCCAAGTTAGGCGCGCCGGTGCTCACCCCCCGCCCGGGCGAGACCGCGGGCGAGGAGGCGAAGCGGTCGGTGATCGGCCTGTCCACCGACACCGGGGAACGCGACGTCGCCCTCTCGCACGTGGCGCTGCGGTCGGAGGACCCGGCGGAGGCGCAGCTGCTCATCGAGCACGACGGCGAGCAGCTGACCGTTCCCGGCGGCTGGGTGACCATCGCGCTGCAGGAGGAGAACCTGGAGGTCAAGTTCGGCGGCACCGATGTCGCCGAGCGGACGCTGACCGCCCAGCAGGTCCGGGTGGCCGCCACCGGCAGCCTCTACCAGCTGGTTCGCGACGAGATGCCGATCGCCGACTACGAAGGCGCCATCACCTTCGAGGCCGAGCCCAACGCGCTGATCGTCCGACCGGTGTGACACCGGTTCGACCGAGTCGCCAACCCCAGCCGGCAGTTCTCGGCTGGGGTTGTTCGTTGTGCGCTCGTGCTGCCGCCGTGTTCTCCGTCACGTCAAACTGGGCGGCAGGAGGCAGAATCCAGTGGTGAGGCCGGGACCGCGCTGGCCGATCTCCTGCAGTCTTGGCCGCAGCTCTTCCCACCTCATCGGCCAGACGGCATTATCTACTCTCCAGTAGTTAACTGATCGAGAGGTGGAGGCATTGAAGACCTGGGTGCGATCGCTTCGCCGGACCAGCCGCCCCGAGCCACCGGCCGCCACCGGACTGCGGACGACCTGGCTGTTGAGCAAGCACGGCGTCGTGCGCCCCATGCGCCCCGACAAGCTCTGGCGCATCTTCCTGGCTTGGCGCCACTGGGGGACCACCCTGCCGTTCGGCTTCGCCACCGGAGCCATCCGGCACCCGGACCGCCCAGCCGTGATCGACGAACGCGGCGCGCTCAGCTACGCCGAAGTCCACCAGCGCACCACACGCCTCGCCCTCGCCCTGCGGGACCGGCTCCGGCCGCGCGCCCGCATCGGCGTGCTCTGCCGCAACCACCACGGCCTGCTCGAAACCATCGTGGCCGCCACCAAGATCGGCGTCGACGTCGTGCTGCTCAACACCGGCCTGAGCGGGCCGCAGCTGAACGACGTGTGCCGCGAACAGCGCATCGGCCTGCTGGTGCTGGACGGCGAGTTCACCGAACACCTCCCCCACCTGCCCGAGGACCTCGACGTGCTGCTCGGCTGGACCGAAGGCACCACCGAGCACGAGACGCTCGAGCACCTCATCCACACCACGCCCACCGGGTGGCTCCCCAAACCCGCCCGGCACTCCCGGGTGATCGTGCTCACCTCCGGGACCACCGGCACCCCCAAGGGCGCTCGCCGGCCCGACCCGCCCGGCCTGTCCCCGGCCGCGGCACTGCTGTCCCGCATCCCGCTGAAGGCCGGCGAACGCGTGCTCATCTGCGCCCCCATGTTCCACACCTGGGGCTTCGCCGCCTTCCAGCTGTCCACCGTGCTGGGCGCCACCATGGTGCTGCAGCGGAAGTTCGCCCCCGAACGCGCGCTGCGCACCACCCAGCGGTTCCGCTGCACCTCGCTGTTCGCGGTGCCGGTGATGCTGCAGCGCATCCTGGAGCTCCCCCGGGAAACCCGGCAGCGGTACGACCACCGCTCCCTGCGCGTGGTGGCGGTCAGCGGCTCCGCCCTGCCCGCCGACCTGGCGACCCGCTTCCAGCGGACCTTCGGCAACGTCCTCTACAACCTCTACGGCTCCACCGAGGTCTCCTGGGTGAGCATCGCCACCCCGCAAGACCTGCTCGCCGCCCCCGACACCGCGGGCAGGCCACCGCTGGGCACGGTCGTGCGCGTGCTGGACAAGAACGGCAACCCGGTCCCGCCCGGGGTCACCGGTCGCATCTTCGCCAAGAACGAGATGCTGTTCGAGGGCTACACCAACGGCTCCGGCCGCGAAGTCCTCGACGGCTTGATGAACACCGGTGACCTGGGGCGTTTCGACACCGCCGGCCGGCTGTACGTGGTGGGCCGGGAGGACGACATGATCATCTCCGGCGGCGAGAACGTCTACCCGAAGGCCACCGAGGACGCCATCGCCGAACTGCCCGAGGTCGCCGAGGTCGCCGTGGTCGGGGTCGACGACGCCGAGTTCGGCCAGCGGCTGGCCGCCTTCGTCGTGCTGCAGCCGGAGACGAAGCTCGACGCCGACGAGCTGCGAGATCGGATCCGCCCCCGGCTGCCCAAGTTCGCGCTGCCCCGCGACGTGGTCTTCGTGGACGAACTGCCCCGCAACGCCACCGGCAAGGTCCTGGCCCGCGAACTGCGGTCCCGACTCGCCGAGTGACCAGCGGCCACTGCAAGATCCACAACTCGGAGCGCTAGGCTCACTTGAGTGAACGACCGTCTAGTGTGGATCGACTGTGAAATGACAGGTCTCGACCTGCGCAAAGACGCGCTGATCGAGATCGCGGCTCTGGTCACCGATGCCGACTTGAACATCCTCGGCGATGGAGTGGACATCGTCATCCACGCCGATGACGATGTCCTCGCCGGGATGGACGACGTGGTGCGGCAGATGCACGAGCGCTCCGGCCTGACCGAAGAAGTCCGGCGCTCGACCGTCACGCTCGCCGAAGCGGAGCAGCAGGTGCTGAACTACGTGCGCCAGTACGTGCCGGAAAGCCGGTCCGCGCCGTTAGCGGGCAACTCGATCGCCACCGACCGGGGGTTCATCGCCCGCGACATGCCGCAGTTGGACGGGCACCTGCACTACCGGATGGTCGACGTCTCCTCGATCAAGGAGCTGTGCCGCCGGTGGTACCCGCGGATCTACTACGCCCAGCCGCAGAAGGGACTGGCGCACCGGGCCCTGGCCGACATCAAGGAATCGATCCGCGAACTGGCCTACTACCGCCGCACCGCGTTCGTCCCGCAGCCCGGCCCCACCAGCGAGCAGGCGCAGGCCGTGGCCGCTGAACTGCTCAACGGGTCGGACTGAGGTCGACAGCCGGTCAGCCGCCCGAAACGGCCGCTGACCGGGCCTTTCGACCAATGCGCAGACCGGTGTCAGAACACGAAATCGCACACGTTAAGATGTGAGCGTTGCTCCGGCGGAGACCGGTGAGGTCAGCCAGGAGCCGCGGTGGGTGTAGCTCAGTTGGTAGAGCACTGGGTTGTGGTCCCAGGTGTCGCGGGTTCGAATCCCGTCACTCACCCCAGCAGAAAGGCCCCGCTCCAACGGAGCGGGGCCTTTCCCTTCACCGGCTACTTGTTGCCCTGCACCCACTGCTCCCAGGGGATCTGCCAGTCGCCGAACCCGTCCCACGGACGGAGGTCCGGTCCACCGGAGTTGGTGATGATCACCACGTCCCCCTTCTTCAGCAGGTCGTAGACCCACTTGGCGTCCTCGTCGGTCATGTTGATGCAGCCGTGGCTGACGTTGCGCTGACCGAGGTCACCAGCGGCCCACGGAGCCGCGTGCAAGAACTCCCCACCGTTGGAGATCCGCACCGCCCACTTCACCTCGGTGCGGTAACCGCCCTGGTCCAGCGGCAACCCGTAGGTGGTGGAGTCCATGATCTTGGTGGCGTGGTGCTCGGTGACCACGTGCACCCCGTTGTTGGACGGGAAGTCGGGCTTGCCCAACGCCACCGGGATGGTCCGCAGCACCTCGCCGTTCTTCTCCACCGTCATCTGGTGCGTGGCACCGTCGGCGCGGAGGATGACCGAGTCCCCGATGTTGATCGTGGCCTCGCGGTCCTCTTCACCCCACACGCCGTTGCCCAGGTCCCGGCCGTAGACGTCGATGGAGACGCGCACGGTCGTGCCGGGCTTCCAGTACTCCTTCGGGCGCCAGTGCACCTCCCGGTCGTTGAACCAGTAGAAGGCGCCTTCCACCGCAGGCTCCGTTTGGATCTTGATGGCCTGCTCCGCCTTCTCCTTGTCCGGAGCCGGGCTGTCCGAGCTGAAGTAGAAGGCCAACGGCTGTCCGACGCCGACCGTCTGCCCGTCGAGCGGGTTCATCGACACGTAGGTCTGGTTCTCCGGGTTGATCGTGGAGAACTCGGCCTTCTCGGTGACCGTGGAGCCCCCTTCGCCCCGCACCGTGACCTCCAGGGTGTAGGTGCGGTTGTAGCCGAGCTTCTGGCCCACCGTCCACTTGGTGCCGTCCTCGGAGACCTCCCCCGGGATCTCCTCCCCCTCGTCGTTGGTCAGCACGGCCTCGTCGATCTTGCCGTGCTGCACCGTCACCGAAACCGGGTCGGCCGGGGAAACCCCTTCGGCGCCGTCCTCCGGGGAGAACTGCACCACCGGATCCGGCGTGGATTGCTCGTTCTGCCCGCTGGCCCCGCTTCCCCCGCAAGCGGTGACCAGCGCGGCGATCAATCCCAGCACCAGGCAAGCCAGCCAGCGCGAAACTCGCGCACTACCCCCACCGGGATTACGCAACACTTTCATGCGCACAGTCCGTTCACATCAGAAACCCATGTCCACCTGTGATCAGTGTGCAGCACCACTCTGACCACACGTACAGGGGACAGTCACTCACGCAGAGCACACCCCTTCGGGGTTAGCGCTGGTTGTGGAACGCGCGAAGCGGTCCAGACCGTTCCCACCGGGGCTCGCACCGGACCCCGCCCGTTAACC
>NZ_AYJW01000008.1 GCF_000497205.1 Saccharopolyspora rectivirgula DSM 43747 | reverse complement strand
CCCGCCGCTGCTGCTCCAGCTCGTCCGCGTCCACCACGTCGGTGCGCACGCCCTGGTAGAGCGGGGAGAAGGAGACCGCGAGGGTGGCTTCGGCCATCCCGAACGCGCACACCATGCAGTCCTCCCGCAGCCCGAAGCGGGCACCGGCGCGCACGAACTGCTCCGCCGCCTCGGCGTCGATGGGTTCCGCCCCGTTGAGGGTGAAGCGGACGCTGGAGAGGTCGAAGGCACCGTCCTCGGCGCGGGCCATCCGGCGCCCGACCACCGCGTACGCGAAGTTCGGGGCGGCGGTGACCGTTCCCCGGTAGCGGCTCATCAGCTCCGGCCACAGCAGCGGGCGGGCCAGGAAGTCCGCCGGGGTCACCTTGACGGCCTCGATGCCGGCCATCATCGGAACGGTCAGGCAGCCCACCATCCCCATGTCGTGGAACAGCGGCAGCCAGGAGACCACCACGTCCCGCTCGGGGCGCAGTTCCGCTGCCGAAACCATCGCCTGGGCGTTGGCGTAGAGGTTGGCGTGCGAGATCCGCACCGCCTTGGGCTCGGCGGTGGATCCACTGGTCAACTGCAGCAGTGCCGTGGTGTCCTCGTCCACCGGCACCGGTTCGGCCAGCGGCTGGGCGTCCGCCGCGTCCAACCCGGCCAGCATCCGGTACCGCACCCCGTTCTCGGCGAGCACGTCGGCCAGCTGTTCGAACGGGGAGCCGAGCAGGACCAGGCGGGCGTCGATCATCCGCAGCACCCGCACGGTGTCCTCGGCCCACCGGCCCAGGTCGGTGCGCGGCGTGGGCTGGTGCAGCATGGTGACGCTGCCGCCGCCGAGCCACACCGCTTGCACGGCGGGGGCGATCAGCCCGGGATCGGCGGCGAGGATCGCCACGGCGGTCCCCGGGGTGAGGTCGTCCCCGAGCGCGCCGGCCATCCGCAACGCTTGGTCGTGCAGTTCTCCCCAAGTCCGCCGGAGCGGCTCGTCCGGTTCCCCGGTGACCAGCCCGCGGGCCCGCTCACCGGTGTTCCGCCGGGCGGACTCGACCAGTGTTTCCACGAAACGGCTCATGCCAGGCAGCTTATGGGCTTCCAGTCCTCGACCGCTGGCGACCGCCGGTCAGCCGAGCTGCTCGGCCAGTTCCAGCCAGCGCGCTTCCAGCTGTTCCTTCTCCCGCTCCAGCTCCCGCAGTTCGGCGTTGAGCTCCTGCAGCCGCTCCGGATCGGTGGCGGCTTCGGCCAGCTTCTCGTGCAGCTGCTCCTCCTTGCCGGCGAGCTTGTCCAGCTGCCGTTCGCAGCGGGACATCTCCTTGCGGGCGGCGTGCGCTTCCGCCCCGGACAGTCCCCCGCCCGATTCGGCGGCGGGCGCGGCCTGCTTGGTGCCACCGCCGGACTGCTCCGCCGCTAGCAGGGACTTCCGGCGCTCCAAGTACTCGTCGATGCCACCGGGCAGGTGGGTGAGCTTGCCGTCCCCGAACAGCGCGTAGACGCTGTCGCACACCCGCTCGATCAGGTACCGGTCGTGGCTGACCACGACGAGCGTGCCCGGCCAGTCGTCCAGCAGGTCCTCCAACTGCTGGAGGGTGTCGATGTCCAGGTCGTTGGTGGGCTCGTCGAGCAGCAGCACGTTCGGCTCCCCCATCAACAACCGGGCCAGCTGCAACCGGCGCCGCTCGCCGCCGGAGAGGTCGTCCACCACCGTCCACTGCCGACCTTTGCCGAACCCGAACCGCTCGGCCAGCTGGGAGGCCGACAGCTCGTGCTTGCCCAGCGTCATCCGCTTGGCGACGTTCTCCACGGCTTCCAGCACCCGCCAGTGGCCCGGCAGGTCGTGCAGCTCCTGGGTGAGGTGGGCCATCCGGACGGTCTTGCCCTCGATCCGCTTGCCGCCGTCGGGCTCGCGCTCCCCGGCCAGCAGGTTGAGCAGGGTGGTCTTGCCGGAGCCGTTGACCCCGACGAGCCCGATCCGATCCCCCGGGCCGATCCGCCAGGTGAGGTCGCTGAGCAGCTCCCGGCCGTCGACCCGCAGGTCGACGTCCTCCAGCTCCAGCACGGTCTTGCCCAGCCGGCGCTTGGCGAAGGTCACCAGCTCCACGGTGTCCCGCGGCGGCGGGACATCGGCGATCAGCGCTTCGGCCGCTTCCACGCGGAACCGCGGCTTGGAGGTGCGCGCCTTGGCGCCGCGCTGCAACCAGGCCAGCTCCTTGCGGGCCAGGTTCTGCCGCTTCTCCTCGGCCTGCTGGGCGAGCCTGGCCCGTTCCGCGCGGGCGTAGACCCAGTCGGCGTAGCCGCCCTCGTACTGCTCGACGCGGCCGTCCACCACTTCCCAGGTGCGGTTGCACACGGTGTCCAGGAACCAGCGGTCGTGCGTGACCACCACCAGCGCGCACTTGCGCTCCAGCAGGTGGTCGGCCAACCAGCGGACCCCCTCGACGTCGAGGTGGTTGGTCGGCTCGTCGAGCACCAGCAGGTCCAGGTCGCGCACCAGGGCCGCCGCCAGCGCCACCCGGCGCCGCTCCCCACCGGAGAAGTCCGCCACCGGGGTGTCCAGACCGAGCCGGGTCATGCCGAGCCCGTTGAGCACCGACCGGATCTTCGGGTTGGAGGCCCACTCGTGCTCGGCGCTGAACCCGTGCGGGTCGAGCACCGCGCTGCGCACCGTGGCGTCCTCGGGCAGCTCGGTGCGCTGCGTCACCACCGCCATCCGCAAGTCGCGGGCGTGGCTGACCCGACCGCTGTCGGGCGGCTCGATGCCGGAGAGCACCTCCAGGAGGGTGGTCTTGCCGCCGCCGTTGAGGCCGACCACCCCGATGCGGTCACCCGCGCCGACGCCCAGCGACACGCTGTCCAGCAGCGGGCGGACGCCGTAGTTCTTGTTCACCGCTTCCAGATTGACGAGATTGCTCATGAAGTGCTGTTCTCTGCTCCCGTACTGCGTGCCAGCTCCGATGACGCCTTCAGGCGTGCACCTGCGGCGGAGATGGCCGGGGAGAACTGTCCTCGGTGACGAACCGCGCCCCGGGCACCGGACCGTGGGCCACCCGCACCGAGCGGCACACCCCGGCACCGGACAGCTCCGCGGCCACCCGCACCGCGGAATCCGCGTCGGTGCACAGGAACGCGCAGGTGGGTCCGGATCCGGAGACGATCCCGGCGAGAGCGCCCGCCTGCACCCCGGCCCGCAGCGTGCGCCGCAACCCGGGCCGCAGGGACACCGCCGCGGCCTGCAGGTCGTTGCCCAGCAGCAGCGCGAGCTGGCGGGGATCGCCGGTGGCCAGCGCCTCCAGCAGTGGTTCCGCGTCCCCGACCCGGTTGGGCTGGGTTTCCCGGCGCAGCCGATCCAGTTCGGCGTACACGCCCGGGGTCTCCAGACCGCGCCGGTCCAGCGCGATCACCCAGTGGAAGGTGTGCCGGGACAGCACCGGGACGAGGCTCTCACCGCGCCCGGTCCCCAGAGCGGTGCCGCCCTGCAAGGCGAACGGGACGTCACTGCCGAGCTTGGCGGCCATCTCGCTCAGCTCGTTGCGGCCCAGCTCCAGCCGCCACAAGCTGTTGAGCGCCAGCAGCGTGCCGGCCGCGTCAGCGCTGCCGCCGGCCATGCCACCGGCCACCGGAATGCCTTTCTGGATGGACAGCCGCACCCCTGGTTCCTCGGGGTCCCGTCCGCTGTACTCGGCCAACAGCTGCACGGCCTTCCAGGCCAGGTTGCTGGGGCCGGTCGGCACCCAGTCAGCCCCTTCGCCGCGCACTTCGATGCCGGGCTCGTCCGAAGTGACCACCGTGACCTCGTCGACCAGGGACAGCGCTTGGAACACGGTGACCAGCTCGTGATAGCCGTCCGGGCGAACGTCACCTACCGACAGGTGCAAGTTGACTTTGGCCGGAACCCGGACAGTGATGGGCGTCGGAACCACGGAGAGCACTCTTAGAGCGTACGTGTCCTCGCCGCCCCCATGCTCCCTTCCCCGAAGATCGGCCCACGAACGCGTTCCGCAAGGTGAAAAGAAGGAGCGTCCGCACCACGTGGCGCGGACGCTCCGGGAACGCGTGATCCGCTCATGCGGCCGGAATCACAGCCACCCCGCCGTACTTCTGGTTGATGAAGTCCTTGACCTCCTGGGAGCGCAACAGCTCGCCCAGCTTCTGGACCCGCGGGTCGTCGGCCATCTGCGGGCTGCTCACCAGACCGTTGGTGTACGGGTTGTCGTCCGCGCTCTCCAGCACGAGCGGGTTGGTCAGCCCGGACTTGATCGCGTAGTTGCCGTTGACCACGGCGAGGTCGGCTTCCTGAACGGTCCTGGGCAGCTGGTCCGCGGCCAGCGTCTGGATCTTCAGGTCCTTCGGGTTCTCCGCGATGTCCCGGACGGTGGCGTTCTCCCCGACCCCCGGCTTGAGCTCGATCAGGCCGTTGCTCTCCAGCAGCTTCAACGAACGGGCCAGGTTGGAGGGGTCGTTGGGCACCGTGATCTTGGCCCCGTCGGGGAGCGAGTCCAGGTCCTGGTGCTTGTTCGAGTACACGCCGAGCGGCTCGAGGTGCACGTCGGCGACCCAGACGAACTCACCGCCGCGCTCGTTCTTGTACTTCTCCAAGAACGGCTTGTGCTGGAAGTAGTTGGCGTCCAGCTCCCCGTTGCGCAGCGCGTCGTTCGGCCGGTTGTAGTCGCTGAACTGCTCGATCTCGATGTCGATCCCGGCCTTCGGCGCGAGCTCCCTGTCCACGAACTCCAGGATCTCCGCGTGCGGAGTCGGGGACGCGCCGACCTTGATCGGGGCTTCCGGATCCTCGGCGGCCTCCGTGCCGCCCCCGCCGCAGGCGGTCAGCGCCAAACCCACGGCAGCGAACAAGCCAGCTATACGTAACCGCATCGAATTGGTCCTCACTTGGGGTAGGAGATGGCTTCGGCAGGCCCGGTCAGGGCGCAGCGAGCTAGGCCGCCGTGGTGCGGCGCCGGTCCACCAGCTTGGCGATCAGGTCGGTGATCACCTGCATGGCGAAGGCCAGCACACCGAGCACGACCACCGACCCGTACAGGATCCGGTCGTCGTAGCCCTGGTAGCCGTCCTGGATGGCCGTGGTGCCCAGGCCACCGCCGCCGATCGCGCCGGCCATCGCGGCATAGCCGATCAAGGCGACGGCGGTCACACCGACCGCGCCGACCAGCGCCGCCCGCGCTTCCCCGAGCAGCACTGTCCACACGATCCGCAACCGGCTGGCCCCTGTGGTGATGGCCGCTTCCACCACGGTGTAGCTCACCTCGCGCAGCGCGTTCTGGGTGAGCCGGGCGAAGAACGGCACCGCACCGATGGTGAGCGGCACGATCACCGCGGTGCTGCCGATGGACGTGCCGACCAGGAAACGGGTGAACGAGGCCAGCACCACCAGCAGCACCACGAACGGCACCGACCGCACCACGTCGACCACGACCCCGAGCACCCGGTACAGCACCGGCCTCGGGTTCAGGCCGACCGGTGAGGAGAGGTGCAGCAGGACGCCGAGCGGCAGCCCGCCGAGCACGGCGAGCAACGTCGACACGGCGACCATGTAGACGGTTTCCACCGTCGCCTCACCGAGCAGTTCGAAGACCTCCGGCCAGGGGGTCACGTCGTTCACGCAGCAGCTCCGTCAACACACACCGGAGCGCGACGCACGTGGGCGTCCCGCTCGATCATCCACTTCAAGGCGGCTTCGGAACGCTCGCCGGTCAGGCCGATCTTGAACTTGGCGACCGGCGTGTCCCCGAGCCTGGTCAGCCCGCCGCCCAGGATCGACAGCTCGACGCCGAACCGGCTGGAAGCTTCCGGCAGCAGCGCGCCGACCGCGGCGAAGCCGACCAGCACGACCTCGGCCACCACGTCGTGCTTGCCGCCGGTCGACTTGTACAGGTCGGCCTGGTCGGTCTCCGGCAGCAGCGCGGAGCTCACCCGGCTGCCCGGCTCGGCGACCAGGTCCAGCACCTTGCCGTTCTCCACGATCTGCCCGTCTTCCAGGACCGCGACGTCGTCGGCGATCCGGCGCACCACGGCCATGTCGTGCGTGACGATGAGCACCGTCACGCCGAGCTCGGACCGGGCGCGGTCGAGCACGGCCAGCACCGAGTCGGTGGTGGCCGGGTCCAACGCGGAAGTCGGCTCATCGGCCAGCAGCACCGACGGCTTGGCCGCCAGGGCTCGGGCGATGGCGATCCGCTGCCGCTGTCCGCCGGACAACTGGTCGGGGTACACCGAGGCCTTGCTGGTCAACCCGACCAGGTCGAGCAGCTCCGCGACCCGGCTGCGCCGTTGCGCGCCAGGAACTCCGGCCGCCTCCAGGGGCAGCGCGATGTTGCCCGCCGCGGTGCGCTGGCGCAGCAGCGAATCCCCCTGCGGCACAACGCCGATCTGCCTGCGCGCGGCGCGCAGGGCCTTCCCGCTCAGCGAGACGAGATCCACGCCATCAACCCGGATCGCGCCGCTGTCCGGCTTCTCCAGCAACGCGACGCAACGGGCCAAAGTGGACTTACCGGCTCCGCTGGGGCCGACCACGCCGCAAACGGCTCCGGCCGGCACCTCCATCGAAACCCCGTCCAGCGCCCGGACAGTCCCGTTGCCGGTCTGAAAACTCTTGACCAGATTCTCGACAGTGATCACGTTCGGCTCCACATCAGCTCGCGATGGCCTGTCGCAGCCGGCGCAGGCCAAAAAGGGCAGGACGGACAGAGATTCGAGTCACATCCGGCCACAACAAGCGGTGGTGGTGCGCCGCCCGTGATCAATCACTCGACGCTGTGTCAACAACAGGAGGCGGAATACCTGTTCAAACTCCGCAGAACGACTCAGCTCGACACGCGGGCTAGCGGACAGCGTTCGCAACACCACAACTCCATCGCTCCTGGCGTTAGCACCTGCCTGTTCCAGGTGGTTGCTGCGGCGTCATAGAGCCAGGTCTCTCGGCCGCTCGGGATGGATTTCCCGGATAGTAGACCCCACTGGCGGATTCCGGCGCAAGTTGATACTAGTCACTTTTCGGCAATGAAGCCGAAATCAATGCTCCTGGCCGAACCGCCTTGCAACAATCGGCCAATCGACGCAACGACTTTGCGCACCAGCAAGGGGAACGGGAAGCACGAGGACCGAGCGAGGGATTGAAGTGTGCTTTTCGCCTCACTCCTGAGCGGCTTGCGCGATCCGTGCGAAATCGTGCACCGTGAGTTGCTCCCCGCGGGTCGACGGAGCGATACCCGCCCGCTTCAGCAATTCCTCGGCGCGGGCCGCCGAACCCGCCCACCCCGACAACGCCGCCCGCAGCGTCTTGCGGCGCTGCGCGAAAGCCGCGTCGACGACGCGGAAAACCGCTTCCCGCGGCACCCGGGCCGGCGGATCGGTGCGGGTGAACGCCACGAGCCCCGAATCCACGTTGGGAACCGGCCAGAACACGCTGCGGGGCACCGGACCGGCCCGGCGGACATCGGCGAACCAAGCGGTCTTCACGCTGGGCACCCCGTAAACCCGGTTGCCGGGCTTGGCCGCCAACCGCTCCGCCACCTCCGACTGCACCATGACCAGCCCCCGCTGCAGCGACGGCAGCTCCGCCAGCAGGTGCAGCACCACCGGGACCGCCACGTTGTACGGCAAGTTGGCCACCAGCGCGGTAGGCGGCTGCGGGAAGTCCTCGGCACGCACCCGCAACGCGTCCTGCTCCAGCACCTGGAGCCGATCGGCGAGTCCGCCGGCGTGCTCCGAGACGGTCTTGGGCAACCGGCCGGCCAGCAACGGGTCGATCTCCACCGCGACGACCGACCGCACCTGCGGCAGCAGCCCGAGGGTCAACGAGCCGAGCCCCGGACCGACCTCCACGACCACGTCATCCGGCCCGACCTCGGCGGCCGCCACGATCCGCCGCACCGTGTTCGGGTCGTGCACGAAGTTCTGGCCGAGCTTCTTGGTCGGCCGCAGTCCGAGTTCCTCGGCCAGCCGACGCACATCGGCCGGACCGAGCAGCGTTGCCTGCTGGTCCACAGCCAAAAAAGTACCTGCGCTGCGGAAGCAGCAGGGCAGCCCCCCGTCGCTCCGGGGAGCTGCCCTCGCGATCTGCGCTGATCAGCTCAAGCCGAGCTGGGACGAGCAGGACGGCCAAGCCCCGTAGCCGCCGCGGTCGGCCCGGACCTTCTCGGCCACCGCGATCTGCTGCTCCCGGGTGGCCTGGTGCGGGTAGGCAGCGTACTGCGAGCCGCCGTAGGCGTCCCAGGTGGACTTGTCGAACTGCAGGCCACCGTAGTAGCCGTTGCCGGTGTTCGTCGCCCAGTTGCCGCCGGACTCGCAGGAAGCCAGCTTGTCCCACACCGCGCTGTTCGGCGGTTCCTTGCCACCGACGATGACGATCTTCGGCTCGGCCTCGCGGACGATCCGCTCGTCGATCACCTCGCGGCCGACCTCTTCGCCGTTGCGCTTGATGACGCGGGTGAACACGATCTTCTCGCCGGGCTTGCCCGGGTCCTTGACCCGTTCCTCGCCCTTGAACATCGTCTCGTCGACGATCTCCTTGACCGGCGGGTCGACCGACACGGTCACGTTGACGACCGTGGTGCTGTTGCGGGTGATCCGCACCTCGGTGCCGTCGGTGATCTTCTGGTCGCTGCCGGAGATCTCGTCGTCCGGCCCGAGGTGGAGCTCCTGCTCCTTGGCCAGCTCGTCGAGGGTGACCGCGGTGGTGGTCAGTTCCCGGGGAGGCTGATCGCCGTCGATGAGGGTGATGGTCTTGGCGGTCTTGACCGACAGCTCCATGCCCTCGACCGGCACGGTCATGTTGCGGTCGGCCGAGATCCAAGCGCCCTGGGCGTCCACGCCGAGCTGGCGCAGCGCCTGCTCGACGGTGACCGCGCGGACCCACTCCTCCCGCTGCTCGCCGTCCACGGTGAGCTTGAGCAGCCGGCCGCGTTCGAGGGTGATGGTGTCGCCGTGCCCGACCTTGGCGTCCAGCGACGGGCTGAGCGCGTCGTGCTTGCCGACCTGGATGCCCTCGTCCTCGAGCACCTCGCCGACGGTGGACTCGTAGGTGCTGACCGTGCGCTCGGTGCCGTCGATCTCGACGGTGACCGACTTGTCCATCGCCGCGGCAGCCCCGCCCGCACCGGTCATGGTGACCAGCACGCTGGCCACCGCGCCCTTGATGAACCGGCGCTTCCAGGAAGCGATCGCTTCGACGACTTCCGGGGGCGGGGTGTCCGAGCCGTCGGTCTCCGGCAGGCCCTCCGGAAGTTCCAGCGGCGGGAGAACGGTCGTTTCGGCGTTCAGCAGCCGGATGACCTCGTCGATGTCGATCTCGGCCGTGGCCAGCATGTCCTCGGCTTCAGCACCGAGGGCCTCGTAGACGTCTTCCGGCGTGATCTTCAGCGCGCCGGGGGGAAAGCTGGGGTGGTCGCTGGCCGGGTAGCCCTGCGTCTCCGGGCGGTCCAGCAGACCGACCGAGGTGCGGGCCTCCGTCTTCACCGGGGCGAACCAGTCCGTTGCCGCATCAAAGGAATCCGCCCAGTAGTCGTCGTTGCCGTAGGTACTGCCACTGGGCTCGCCGCGTCCGTTCACAGGGTCGTTACCTCCCGAAGGCGGAAGTCGCACCCGCGCGTGTGCGCGTCGAGGAAGCCGCGGAACTCCTCCATGTTTCGCAAACTCCCTCTCCGCACGCGGTTGCGTGACCTTCGTGCTTCGCTTGTGTATCCGACTCCCGTAGCCAAGCGCCGTCCAAACGGACCCGGAGCTGCCCGAGCCCGCTTCCCCGACGTACACCGGCGGCGACTAGCGGGTGTTACCCATGACTGGTTGTCATCGGTTACGGAGCCGAGACTTTAGCGTGATCTACCGATGCCAGCCAAGGACCCCCTCGACGGGGCCACGAGACCCCTTACCCACCTCCGAGGGAGGAATCGGGCACGCAGAGCGATCAACACCTCGGCAAATTAGTCCGTTCGGCGGTATCAACCCGGCAGCGTTACTTTTCCACGGCAGGAATTTTGGTGAGATATTGCACCGGGAAAATCGAATTCAGCGCACAACCGAAATGATGCGCATCACGAAAAACGGCGGCCGTGCACGTTGACACCCGGCGAATTCTCGCCGCCCGAACCCGTGCTCCTTCCGGGAAATCCGGAAATCCCCGCCGGGAAGAACGGCCCCGCGCGCCGAGCGGATTTCATGATCGGCAACCAGTTGATCACTTTACGTCACCGCGCCCGAGCGCGCGCAACCACCCCCGGCAGGGTGAAGGACGGAGCCCGGCCAGCACCGCCGGGCGATCGAGGGACTACTGCCCCAGCCCGTACACCCGCTCCGCGGTGGCGGTGGTGGCGGCGGCCAGCTCCGCCGGCTCCACGCCCCGCAACTCGGCCAGGTCCCGGATCGTGTAGTTGACGCAGTAGGGCTCGTTCGGACGCCCGCGGTACGGGTGGGGCGTCAGGAACGGCGCGTCCGTCTCCACCAGCATCTGCTCCACCGGGCAGATCCGGGCCGCCTCCCGCACCCCCTTGGCGTTGCGGAAGGTCGCGGTGCCGGAGAACGACAGGACGTAGCCGGCGTCCAGGCAGGCCCGGGCGAACTCGGCGTCACCGGAGAAGCAGTGGAAGATCACCGTCCCCGGGGCGCCCTCCTCCTCCAGGATGCGCAGCACGTCCTCGTGCGCGTCCCGGTCGTGGATCATCAGCGGCTTGCCGCACCGCTTCGCCAGGTCGATGTGCCAGCGGAACGCCTCCTGCTGCGGCTCCGGCGGTGAGAAGTCCCAGTAGTAGTCGAGCCCGGTCTCCCCGACCGCCACCACCCGGGGCTGGTCGGCCAGCTTCTCCAGCACGGCCCGCTCCGCGTCGCCGAAGTCCTTGGCGCGGGTGGGGTGCAGGGCGACCGCGGCGAACACCCGCTCGTCCCAGCTGGCCGCCTCCACCGCCCACTGCGCGGAAGCGATGTCGTCGGCAACGGTCACCAGCCGGCCGATCCCGGCGGCCTCGGCCCGGTCCGCCATCGCCCGCACGTCCTCCGCCGTGCGAGCACCGCACGCGTCCATGTGGGTGTGCGCGTCCACCGCGGAGGCGGTCAGCGCCTCCGGAACCGGCGGTAATTCCTTCTTCTTGTCGCCCTTGCCCATTCGCTCCCACCACGGTGCCGCGGCACGGCCCGGCCGGCCGCCCCCGGCGGGAACGGCCGGCCGAACAGCGCACTGCTCACGAGTTCTGGATCGGCGCCCACTCCGGGCCGGTCTCGGCCAGCTCGGGGTCGACCTTGGCGAACAGCGGCTTGGGCTTGTTCAGCGGTCGCCCCACCTCGATCTCGACCGATTCCCACTTGGCCTGCTCGGCCTCGTAGTCCCCCATCAGCACCGGGTACTGCACCGACTCGTCGTCCAGGTCGGTGACGTCCCGCAGCTCCGGCTGCGCGGCCCACACGCCGGTGCCGCCCAGCAGTTCGTGCACCTTCTGCGCGGAGTGCGGCAGGAACGGCGTGAGCAGCGTGTTGGCGTCGGAAACGACTTGCAGCGCGGTGTGCAGGACGGTGTCCCGGCGATCGGGGTCGTCCTTGAGCTTCCACGGCTGCTGGTCGGACAGGTACTTGTTGGCGGCGTCCACCACGCGCATGGCCTCCTGCACCGCCGCCTTGAAGCGGGACCGCTGCAGGTGCCCGCCCACCACGTCGAAGGCGTTGCGGGCCATCGCCTTGAGCTCTTCGTCGGCCTGCTGGACCGCCCGGGGGGCCGGGATCGCCCCGTTGTTCTTGGCCGCCATCGAGATGGAGCGGTTGACCAGGTTGCCCCACTCGTTGGCCAGCTCGAAGTTGATCCGCCGGACGAACTCCTCCCAGGTGAAGTCGGTGTCCTGGTTCTCCGGGCCGGCCACCGAGATGTAGTAGCGCAGGGTGTCCGGGCCGAACTCGCGCAGGAAGTCCCGCACGTAGATGACGGTGCCGCGGGAGGTGGAGAACTTCGAGCCGCTCATGGTGAGGAACTCGCTGGAGACGATCTCCCCCGGCAGGTTCAGCTCGCCGTACGGGCCGGGCTCACCGCCCTTGTCGCCCTGGCCGTTGTGCCCCATCAGCAGGGCCGGCCAGATCTGGGCGTGGAAGGTGATGTTGTCCTTGCCCATGAAGTAGTAGCCCTTGGCGTCCGGGTCGGTCCACCACTGCCGCCAGGCGTCCGGGTCGCCGCTCCGGCGGGCCCACTCGACGCTGGCGGAGAAGTACCCGATGACCGCGTCGAACCAGACGTAGAAGCGCTTCATCGGCTGGTCCCGCCAGCCCTCCAGCGGGATCGGCACGCCCCAGTCGAGGTCGCGGCTGATCGGCCGGGGCCGCATGTCGCTCACCAGGTTCTGGGCGAACTTCAGCACGTTCGGCCGCCAGTCGGTGCGGGTCGACAGCCACTTGCCCAGCGAGTCGGTGAACGCCGGCAGGTCCAGGAAGAGGTGCTCGGTCTCCACGAACTCGGGCTTCTCCCCGTTGATCCGGGAAACCGGGTTGATCAGCTCGGCCGGGTCCAGCTGGTTGCCGCAGTTGTCGCACTGGTCCCCGCGAGCACCGTCGTAGTCGCAGATCGGGCAGGTGCCCTCGATGTAGCGGTCCGGCAGCGTGCGCCCGGTGGACGGGCTGATCGCGCCGGTGGTGGTCTGCGGCAGGATGTAGCCGTTGCGGTGCAGCGCCAGGAACAGCTCCTGCACCACCTTGTAGTGGTTGCCGGTGGTGGTGCGGGTGAACAGGTCGTAGGACAGGCCGAGGCCGTGCAGGTCCTCGGCGATCATCCGGTTGTACTTGTCGGCGGTCTGCCGGGGGGTCTTCCCCTCCTTCTCCGCCTGCACCAGGATCGGGGTGCCGTGTTCGTCCGTACCGGACACCATGAGCACCTTGTTGCCCGCCATTCGCTGGTAACGCGAGAACACGTCCGACGGCACACCGAAACCGGACACGTGCCCGATGTGTCGCGGACCGTTGGCATAAGGCCAGGCCACAGCGGTCAACACAGAGGTACTCATGGTGTCCAGCCTACGGATTGCGCAGGCGCGACTTCGAGCGGGTCGCGCCCGACCGGCCGAGGCCCGGCGGAGTTCCCCGGACCGGGTGCCGGCTGCGGCCGGAGCACCTCCCGAGCGGCCCTAGTGTTGGAGAGGTGCAGCCGTTCACCCGCCCAGTCGAATGCGATGCGTCGCCGGCCGAGGTGCTGCGCCGGTTGGTGCGGCACACCCGTTCCCGCGGCCTCCCACCACCGGCCGCGCTGACCGGGGACTGGTTCGGCGGCGGCGCGGTGATCGCCCCCTCGGTCGAGATCACCGCCACCGCACCGCACCGGGCGCTGTCCCAGCTGGACGTCGGCGCCGGAACGGGCGCTCCCGGCCCGGTCGGCGGCGGTTGGATCGGCTTCCTCGGCTACGAGCTGACCGGCCCGGCGGCCGCTGCGCGGCGGGGCCGGATGCCGGCGGCGGCGTGGGGCTGGACCGACCGGGTGCTGCGCCAGGACCCGACCGGGCGGTGGTGGCTGGAATCGCTGCACCCGATCTCGCCGCGCTCCGCGGCCGAGCTGGCCGAGGCGATCAGCACCCCGGCCCCGCCGCCGGAGCCGCACCGGGCCGGCGGCATCCAGCGGCCCTCGGCCGACCGGCACCGCAAAGCGGTGCGGGCCTGCGTGGAAGCCATCGCGGCCGGGGAGATCTTCCAGGCCAACATCTGCACCCGGTTCGCCGTGCCGTTCCACGGCGAACCGGCCGACGTCTTCGCCGCCGGTGTCCAGCGGTTCACCCCGGCTCGCGCGGCTTTCCTCACCGGCGACTGGGGTGCGCTCGTCTCGCTGTCCCCGGAGCTCTTCCTGGCCCGGCACGGGGACGTGGTGACCTCCAGCCCGATCAAGGGCACCCTGCCGCGGCGCGGCCCGGCCGACGACGGCAACGCCGCCCGCCTGCGCTCCTCGGCGAAGGACGTCGCGGAGAACGTGATGATCGTGGACATGGCCCGCAACGACCTCGGCCGGGTGGCCCGCACCGGAACGGTCACCACGCCCGCGCTGCTCGACGTGCAGCCGCATCCGGGCGTGTGGCACCTGGTCTCCGACGTGCGCGCCGAGCTCCCGCCGGAGTTGCCCAACTCCGCTCTGCTGGAAGCCGCCTTCCCGCCGGCCTCGGTCACCGGGGCGCCCAAGCCCAGGGCCCTGGAGATCATCGCCGAGCTGGAAGAAGCACCGCGCGACGTCTACTGCGGAGCGATCGGGATGGTCTCCCCGATCGCCGGTCTCGAGCTGAACGTGGCCATCCGCACCCTCGAGCTCGCCGACGGGCAGATGCAGCTCGGGGTGGGCGGCGGCGTCACCGCCGATTCCGATCCGGAGCAGGAGTGGCAGGAGTGCCTGACCAAAGCCGCCCCCGTCCTCTCCCTGCTCGAGTAGCCCTACTCGCGGGCGGCCAGCACCGCCTCGTACAGCTCCTTCTTGCGGACCCCGAACATCCCGGCCACCTCGGCGACCGCGTCCTTGAGCCGCAGCCCCGCCGCCGTCCGCTGCTCCACCTGGTCCACCAGCTGGGCCGGGTCGTTGCGGACCGGTTCCGCGCCGGCCAGCACCACGGTCAGCTCACCGCGCACCCCGTCCGCGGCCCACTCCGCCAGCTCCCCCAGCGCGCCCCGGCGGATCTCCTCGTAGGTCTTGGTCAGCTCCCGGCACACCACCGCGCGCCGATCGGCGCCCAGCACCTGCACCGCATCGGCCAAGGTGTCCGCCAGCCGGTGCGGGGCCTCGAAGAACACGCAGGTGCGCTCCTCGGCGACCAGCCGTTCCAGCCAGCGCCGCCGCTCCCCGCTCTTGCGGGGCGGGAACCCCTCGAAGCAGAACCGGTCGGACGGCAGCCCGGACACCGCCAGCGCGGTGGTCACCGCCGAGGGCCCCGGCAAGCAGGTGACCGGCAGGCCCTCCGCCACGCACTCGGTGACCAACCGGTACCCCGGGTCGGAGACGCTGGGCATCCCCGCATCGGTCACCAGCAGCACGTCCTCCCCGGAGCGCAGCGCCTCCAGCAGCACCGGCGCTCGCGCCGCTTCCACCGCCTCGTAGTAGCTGACCACCCGTCCGCGCGGGGTGACCCCGAGCGCGGTGGCCAGCGCGCGCACCCGACGGGTGTCCTCGGCAGCGACCACGTCGGCGGACGCCAGCGCGTCGATCAACCGCTGTGAAGCGTCCCGCGCATCGCCGAGCGGAGTGGCGGCGAGCAGCAGCGTGCCCGATGAGTCCATAACCCCACAGCGTATTTGCGCCACGCGTCGGGGCGCGGCCCGCCCACCGGCCCCCGCACCTACGATCGTGGACTGTGAGCGTCCTGGTCCCCAACCGCGGCGGCAGCAACGGCCAGCTCGTCCCGTTCGGCAGCACTCCGCCGGTGACTCCGCCGGGCGAGAGCGATCCGCGCCCGCTGCTGGACGTCAACATGCCGGACGACCGCACCCGCGGCTGGTTGGTCACCATCGTGCTCACCCTGGTGGCCGGGGTGGTCCGCTTCTGGAACCTGGGGCACGCCACCGACGAGGGCACCCCGATCTTCGACGAGAAGCACTACGTGCCGCAGGCCTGGCAGATCCTGCGCAACGGCGGCTACGAGGACAACCCCGGCTACGAGCTGGTCGCCCACCCGCCCCTGGGCAAGCACCTGATCGCCATCGGCGAATGGCTGCTCGGCTACACCCCGTGGGGTTGGCGGCTGACCGCCGCGCTGGCCGGCACGCTGATGGTGCTGCTGATCATCCGGATCGCCCGGCGCATGACCCGCTCCACCTTGCTGGGCGCGCTGGCCGGGGTGCTGCTGATCTGCGACGGGCTCAGCCACGTGCAGGCCCGGGTCGGGATGCTCGACGTCTTCCAGGCGCTGTTCCTCCTCGCCGCGTTCGCCTGCCTGCTGGTGGACCGCGACCAGGTGCGGTCCCGGATGTGGCTGGTGTGCACCGAGGGACGGCTCTCCGACAGCAAGTGGGGGCCGCGGCTGGGGTTCCGCTGGTGGCGGTTCTCCGCCGGGGTGCTGCTGGGGCTGGCCTGTTCGGTGAAGTGGAACGGCATCTACTACGTGATGGCCTTCGGGCTGCTCAGCGTCATCTGGGACGCGCTGGCCCGGCGGGCCGCCGGGGTCCAGCAGCCGTGGCGGGCGTCCCTGGTGCGGGACACCGGGCCCGCCCTGTGGTCCCTGGTGGCGATTCCGCTGCTGGTGTACTTCGGCAGCTGGGCGGGCTGGTACGCCAGCGAGACCGCGACCGACCGGCACGCCGTGCTGGTGTCCGATGACGTGCCGTTCCCGTTCCTGCCGGACGGGCTGCGCTCGCTGCTCTTCTACCAGCTGAACGTGCTGGACTTCCACACCCACCTGGTGACGCCGGCGAACCCGCACCCGTGGGAGTCCAAGCCGTGGTCCTGGCCCATGGGCTTGCGGCCGATGCTCTACTACTACGAGACCGGCATGTTCGGCTGCGGTCGGGAGAACTGCGTGCAGGCGATCATGCTGATCGGCACCCCGGCCATGTGGTGGCTGGCCCTCCCGGTCACCGCCTGGGCGGTGTGGCGGGCCACCAGCCGGCTCGACTGGCGCTACGCGGCGGTGCTGGTCGGTTACGGCGCCGGGTACCTGCCGTGGTTCATCAACCTGGACCGGCAGATGTACTACTTCTACGCCACCCCGCTGGCACCGTTCCTGGTGCTCGGGCTGGTGCTGGTGCTCGGTGAAGTGCTGGGCGGCGCCCGAGCTCACCTCGAGCGCCGCCAAACCGGGTTGCTGGTGGTGTCGCTGTACGTGGGCCTGGTGGTGGCCAACTTCGCCTGGTTGTGGCCGATCCTCAACGGCGAACCGATCACCCAGGAGCACTGGCAGGCCGAGCTGTGGCTGCCGTCGTGGCGGTGAACCGGTCACGACCGCGGTTCCCAGCGGAACTTCCGGGCGGCCAGCACCGCCAGCACCGCGGTCCAACCGAGGAGGACCAGCAGCGCCGGCACGCCGCCCAGCCCCGGCTCGCCGCTCATCGACCGCTGCGCCAGGTCGCTGAACGCCGCACCGGGCAGCAGGAGCAGCCCCGGGAAGGACTGGCCGGTGAACTGCCACACGCCGCTGCCGAACAGCACCACGAACCCGGGCAGCGTGGTGATCTGGGCCTGCTCCCCGGTGGCGGTGAACACGCTGGTCACCGCCCCGGCCGCCACGCACAGCGCGCTGCCGGCCAGCATCGCCGCCAACAGCGGGAGCGGATCGCTCGGCAGCGGCGCGCCCAGCCAGAACGCGATCGCCAGCAGCGCCGCGGCCTGCGCCACCCCCAGCAGCACCACGGGCAGCAGCAGTCCGGTGAGGACCGTCGGGGCGGTCATCTCCCCGCTGCGCAGCCGCTTGAGGTAGCGGTCTTCCCGCCTGCTGGTCAACGTGGCCGTGGCGGTGAAGTAGATGGTGAACCCGAACACCGTCATCAGCTGCAGGCTGATGATGAGCGCCCAGAGCTGGGGGCTGCTCCCGTCCGGGAGCGCGAAGGCGTAGTAGGCCCCGAAGCCCACCGGGAAAGCCGTGCAGCACAGGGCGATGGTCTTGTTGCGCATCAGCAGTTTCCACTCGGCGCGGCTGAGCGCCAGGACCGCGGACGTCATCGGATGGCCTCCGGTTGCTTGACGGAATGGAAGACGTCTTCCAGCGAGGCGTGGTGGGCTCTCAGCTGGCGCAGCTGCACCTGGTTCTCCCGGGCCCACGCCAGCAGCAGCTCCAAGTCCCGCTGCAGTTGCGCGGTGCGCACCGTCACCTGCCGACCGGACACCGACACCGTCCCGCTCAGCGGCGGCAGCTGCGGTTCGGCGTCCGCGGTGAAGGAGATCTTGGCCCGTTCGCTGAGCAGCACGTCGCTCAGCGTTCCGGAAACGGCGATCCGTCCTTCGTGCATGATCGCCAACCGGTGCGCCAGGCTTTCCGCTTCTTCCAGGTAGTGCGTGGTCAGCAGGACCGTGGTGCCGCCGCGGAGCAGTTCCCGCACGACTTCCCACGTGGCTCGGCGGGATTCGGGGTCCAGGCCGGTGGTGGGCTCGTCGAGGAACAGCAGTTCCGGCTGCCCGAGGACGGCCAGGGCGAACTCCAGCCGCCGTCGTTCCCCACCGGACAGCTGGCGCACCCGCCGGTCCGCGCGGTCCTCCAGCCGGGTCGCCGCCAGCACGGCCGCGACGTCCCCTTTGCGGGTCTGCACCGACCTCCACAGGCGCAGGGTTTCCAGCACGGTGAGGTCGGCGGCGAAACCGCTGTCCTGGAGCATGATCCCGGTCCGCCGGCGCACCTCCGCGCGGTCGTGGAACGGGTCCAGCCCGAACACCCGGACCCGTCCTGCGCTGGGCTTCCGGTGCCCTTCGACGGTTTCCAGCGTGGTGGTCTTGCCAGCCCCGTTGGTGCCGAGCAGGGCGAACAGCTCCCCGCGGTGGACTTCGAAGTCGATTCCGCGCACGGCCTCGTAGGAGGCGTACTTGCAGCGCAACTCCGAAACGCTGATCACTGGTTCAGTCACGCCACCCAGCTTCGTCGCGGCGGGGCCGCCGCCGGTAGAGCTGCCTGTCAGCGATCTTCTCGCCATCTGTCAGCGCATTCGATGACAGATGTCATCTGTCCCCGGCGGGGCTGGGGATTTCCGCCGGCGCATCGGCGATGCTGGGGTGGTGAGTTCCGCTGAGGTCAGCTTCGACGCCCGCCGGATCGCCCGACTGCGCCGGTACACCTGGTGGTCCGTGGTTCCGACCATCCCGGTGTACTCGATCTTCCCGCTGTTCGACTTGGCGACCGCCGGCAGGCACTACAGCACGGCGGCGGTCGTGGTGCTGGGCGTGCTGCTGGCGGTCATCGTGGTCGAGGGCACCCGGTTCTGCACCGCTCTGATGCGCGGCCTCGGGCAGGCCCGGCACCACCCGTTGGAGCAGGCCGCCGTGTTCGCACTCTCGCTGGTGGCGCTCGGCATCGCGATCGGCCACCGCGCGGGTGGGGTGTTGTGGGCGGTGCTGCCGGGCGGCTTGGCGGGTGCGTACGTGAGCACCGCGCCGGACGAGCAGCGCTGGCCGGTGTCGATCGCGACCACCCTGGTGACCGCGCTGACCGCGGGGCTGCTGGTGCAGCCCGAGCACCCGGGGATGCGGGTGGTGGTCGGCTGCTACGCGGGCGGGTTCGTCGCCTTCACCGTCTTCCTGCTGGTGGTGGGTGCTTGGTTCTGGGACGTGGTGCTGGAGCTGGATCGGGCGCGCACCGTCAGCGCGGAGCTGGCCATCGCTCGCGAGCGGTTGCGGTTCGCCGCCGACCTGCACGACATCCAGGGGCACAACCTGCAGGCGATCGCGTTGAAAGCGGAACTGGCCGAGCGGCTCGCCGAGGTGGACGCCGCGGCGGCCAAAGCGCAAGCCGGTGAGGTGGCCGAGCTGGCCCGTGCCGCGTTGAAGGACACCCGCAACCTGGTGCAGGGCTATCGCCGCAGCAAGCTGACCGACGAATTGGCCAACGCGCGGGAGATCTTCGAATCGGCCGGCATATACACCACTGTGGACGGTGATGCGAGCCGGGTGCCACCGCCGCTGCAGAGCCTCTTCGGTTCGCTGCTGCGGGAGGGGACCACCAACATCCTCCGGCACAGCCGGGCGGACCGGGTCGAGGTGCGGGTCAACACCGCGGGCCCGCAGGTCAGCGTGACCTTGCGGAACAACGGGTCCGCCGGGGCGAGCGCCGGCGGCGGCTCCGGGCTGGCCGGTCTTCGGGAGCGCTTCGAAGCGATGGGAGGGTCCGTCCGCGCCGAACGCACCGGGGAGTGGTTCGAGCTGCACGGCCAGGTGGAAGTTGCGGAGGGAGCGGTGTGATCCGACTAGTGCTCGCCGACGACGAGGACCTCATCCGCGGCGCGCTCGCCACACTGCTGGACCTGGAGGAGGACCTCCAGGTCGTGGCCCAGTGCAGCAACGGGCGGGACGCGGTCCGGCAGGTCGAGCAGCAGCGCCCGGACATCGCGCTGTTCGACCTGGAAATGCCCGAGCTGGACGGCATCGAGGCGGCCCGCGAGGTCGGCGCCGGAACACCGGTCGTGCTGGTCACCCGGCACGCCCGCCCGGGGGTGCTGAAGCGCGCGCTGGCCGCCGGGGTGCGCGGCTTCGTCCCGAAGACCACTCCGGCGGCCAAGCTGGCGGTGATCCTGCGGGACATCCACACCGGCGGGCGCTACGTCGACCCGGAGATCGCCGCGGCCGCCCTGACCGGTGACGCCTGTCCGCTCACCGACCGGGAGCTGGAGCTGCTGCGGCACACCCTGCACGGGGGCACGATCGCCGCGATCGCCGCCGAGGTGCACCTGGCGCCGGGCACGGTCCGCAACTACCTCTCCTCCGCGATGGCCAAGTTGGGGGTCAGCACCCGCTACGAAGCTGCCCGCCGGGCCTGGGAGGAGGGCTGGATCTGACGCCGACCACATCCGGAGCGGACGCGGAATCGCGCGTTCCGCGGAACCCGGACGACCCAATGTCCTGTTAGGACTGACTGGCGCGAGGAACGGCTTCGCGCCGAGGTTCTCGCCGCTGGAGCACCGGCCCGGGAGCTCGGAGCGGCGCCGGGGATCACTCGGCGCCCAACGGCAGGTTCGCCTCGCCCAAGCGGGTTCCCGTGCGGGTGATCCAGTAGCGGCGCAGCACGTCCAGGACGACCGACACCTCCACCGCCCGGATGCCGGACAGGGCGGCCAGATCACCGCACAGGAAGTCGGCGAGGTGCTCCTCGTTGCGGAACACGCCCTGGTGGATCACCGTCGCGTTGCCGGCGACCATCGAGACGTAGCGGGCCGACGGATGCCGCCCGAGCGCACGCCCGACCGCCTCGGTCGAGCCGGGCTCGGTGGCCAGCGACAGCGTCGCCTCCAGGTGGAAGCCCAGCAGCGCGGGCTCCACCTCCACCCGCGGGCGGACGACCCGCCGCTCCAGGAGCCCGGTGATCAGCCGGTGCGCGGTGGACTGGCTGACGCCCAACGCCCGGGAGAGCTCGCTCGACGTCAGTCGTGCATCGGCGTGCAGCAGCCGGGCCGCTTCCTGCTCCTGCTCGGAAAGCGGTTGCGGGTCGTCGGATTCCTGGTATTCGATGCGGTGCGGCGCGAGGACCGAGCGCTGGTCGTCGTCGAGCCGGTCCAAGCGCCAGGCCTCCGCGCGGCCGAAGGGCTTGAGCACCAGGTCGGACTGCGTCGACACCACCCCCGGCACCGAGGGGATGCGGCGCGTCAGCAGGTCCTTGATCGCCTCGCGGCGCAGCGGCCGGACGGTGCAGTACACGTCCGCGCGGCCGGTGGTCATCGCGACGTACTGGGCTTCGGGGAACTCGGCCAGCCTGCGGGCGACGTCCTGCAACTGCCCGGGCTCGGTGGTGATCCAGACGTGCCGGGGGTGGTGCTCGGAGATCAACGACCAGTCCAGCGCCCCGATCACCCGCAGCACCCGCTCGGCGTGCAGCCGCTGCAGCCTGCGGCCCACCGTGCTGGGCGAGCTGCCCACCGCCTCGGCCAGCGTGTTGATCGGCGCGCGCGGCGCCTCCTGCAACGCGGCCACCAGATCCAGGTCCAGGTCGTCCAGCTCGATGCCACCATCCACGGGCAGTGATACTACACCCACGAAAAGCGTGGATATCGAATAGATACATCACATTAACGCCCAGTATTGACAAATCACGTCACGACCGTTTTGAATGCTCGCCAATCGGTCCAGGGCCGACCGATCCGACCCCGAGGAGCTCGGTTGACCAACACGGAGAACGCGCCGCCCACCCGGTCGATGGCACTGCTGCTGGGCTTCCTGCGCGGCGTCGAACGCTTCGGCAACAAACTGCCCCACCCGTTCTGGTTGTTCACGATCATGGCGGCGCTGGTGGTGGCGCTCAGCGCGGTGCTCAACGCGCTCGGCGTCTCCGCGGTGTCCCCAGTGGACGGCGAGACGATCCGGGTCAAGAGCCTGCTCACCTCCGAGGGCGTGTCCACCGTCGTCGGCGACGCGGTGGACAACTTCGCGCAGTTCCCGCCGCTGGCGCTGATCATCGTGGTGATGCTGGGCGTCTCGGTGGCCGAGCAGAGCGGTCTGCTCAACGCCATGCTGCGCGGCAGCGTCACCCGCGTGCCGGCGAAGTACCTGACGTTCGTCGTCGCGTTGACCGGCATCAGCGGCAGCGTCGCCTCCGACGCCGCCTACGTGGTGCTGATCCCGCTGGGCGCGCTGGTGTTCAAAGCGGTCGGCCGCAGCCCGATCCTGGGCCTGGTGGTCGCCTTCGGTTCGATCTCGGCCGGGTACAACGCCTCCCTGCTGCTCACCCCGACCGACGCGATCCTGGCCGGGCTGACCACCTCGGCGGCGCACTTCATCGACCCGAACTACGTGGTCACGCCGCTGGCCAACTACTTCTTCTCGATCTGCTCGGCGGTCGTCCTGGCCGTGGTGATCACGCTGGTCACCGAGTTCGTGCTCACCAAGCGCACCGAAGGCATGGCCGCCGACAGCGACGGCCCGGACGAGCAGCTGGGCGAGATGCGGTTGAGCCCGGCCGAGCAGCGCGGCCTGCGCAACGCCGGTCTCGCCCTGCTGGCCGTGGTGGCGCTGCTGGTGATCGCGCTCGTCCCGGCCGGTTCGCCGTTCCGCGGCGAAGACGGCGGCATCCTCGACTCACCGATCATCACCGGGATCGCGTACCTGCTCGGCGTGGTGTTCGCGCTGACCGGCGCGGTGTTCGGCCGCGCCACCGGCAGCCTGTCCCGCGCCCGCGAGATCCCCGGTGCGATGACCAAGGGCGTCGTCGACCTGGCGCCGGTGGTGGTGCTGTTCTTCGCCGCCTCCCAATTCCTGGCCTTCTTCAAGTGGACCCACATCGGGGAGATCCTGGCCATCCGCGGCGCGGCGCTGCTGCAGTCGGCGAACGTGCACCCGCTGGTGCTGTTCCTCGGCCTGATCGCGCTGGTCACCTGCATCAACCTGGTGATCACCAGTGGTTCGGCGCAGTGGGCGCTGGTCGGTCCGGTCGTGGTGCCGATGCTGATGCTGCTCGACGTGTCCCCCGAGACGACCCAGGCGGTCTACCGGATCGGGGACTCGGCGACCAACCTGATCAGCCCGATGAGCCCGTACTTCGCGATGGCGCTCGGAATGCTGCAACGCTACCGCAAGGACGCCGGCATCGGCACCCTGATGTCGCTGACCCTGCCGATCTCCTTCGCGGTGCTGATCAGCTGGACGTTGCTGTTCATGGCCTGGTGGGGGCTCGGCATCCCGCTCGGCCCCGGCGCTCCGGTGCGCTGACCGGCACCCCCACGACGCGCGCCTCGTGCGCGGAAGCAGTTCTGTGAATACCTGAGAGGTGACTCGTGACGACGAAGCTGGTGGCGCGGGCGGAGCAGGAGCTCCCCGAAGTGCTCGCGGACCTGCGCAGGTTGGTGGAGCACGAAACGCCCAGCAGCGACAAGCAAGCGCTGGACGCCGGATTGGACGACATCGAGCGGTGGCTCACCGAACGCCTCGGCCAACCGGCCGCCCGGCAGCGCCACGACAACGGCGAGCACGGCGACGTCCTCGACGTCACCTACTCCGGCACCGCCGGGGGAACGGTCCTGCTGCTGTGCCACTACGACACGGTGTGGCCGGTGGGCACGCTCGCGGAATGGCCCTTCACCGTCGAAGGCGACCGCATCACCGCTCCCGGCTGCCTGGACATGAAGCTCGGCATCGTGCACGGCGTGTGGGCGCTGCGCCTGCTGCGCGAGCTCGGCCTCCCGCACCCGTCGGTGCGGTTCCTGCTCAACGGGGACGAGGAGATCGGCAGCCTCGCATCCCGCCCGCACATCGAGCGGGCGTGCGCGGAGGCGACCGCCACGCTCGTGCTGGAGCCCAGCCGCGAGGGCAAGGTCAAGGTCCGCCGCAAGGGCCTGGGCCTGTTCGACCTGGCGGTGCACGGCGTCGAATCGCACGCGGGGCTCGACCCCGCGGCAGGCGCCAGCGCCATCCACGCCATCGCCGAGCTGATCCCGGCGATCACCGCGCTGGCAGCGCCGGAACGCGGCACCACGATCAACGTCGGGCGGATCACCGGCGGCACCGGCCGCAACGTGGTGGCCGGCCACGCGACCTGCGAGATCGACGTCCGCATCCAGGACCCGGCGGAGATGGACCGCATCGACGCCGGTTTCCGCGAGCTGTCGGTCGCCGACGAGCGCATCCGGGTGGAGCTCACCGGCAGCTGGAACCGACCGCCCATGAACCCCAACGAGCTGTCGGAGAAGCTGTTCGAGCACGCCAAGGCCGCCGCGCAGGAACACGGCCGGACCCTGGAAGGCACCTCGGTGGGCGGGGTGAGCGACGCGAACTTCGTGTCCGCGCTGGGCAAGCCGGTGCTCGACGGCCTCGGCGCGGTCGGGGCCGGGCCGCACTCCCGCGACGAGCACGTGGTCCCGAGCGAGTCGCCCGGCCAGATCGCCACCCTGGCCACGCTGATCAGCAACCTGCGCGACTTCTGAGCGCGCGGCGGCAGCGCCTGCCCGGCACCACCCGGGAAGGCGCTGCCGGCGCCGCTTCACCCCTTGATCGCGCCGCTGAGCTGGGCTCGGACGAGGTGGCGTTGGCTGATCAGGAAGACCACGGCCACCGGCAGGGTCGTCACCAGGGCGATGGTGAGCTTCAACGGCAGCTGCTGCCCCTCCCCCAGCGCGCCGCCGACGAGGCGCGCCAGGCCGACCGTCAGCGTTTCGTACCCGGGGCTGGAGGTGGCGACCAGGAAGTGCGTGAACTCGTTCCACGACGCCTGGAACGCGAGGATGCCCAGGGTGGTCATGGACGGGCGCACCATCGGCAGCACCACGCTCCACCAACGGCGCACGATGCCGGCACCGTCCACCTTGGCCGATTCCTCGACCTCCACGGGGACCTGCTCGAAGGCCTGCTTCATCAGGAAGATCCCCATGGCGTCGGCGAGCAGCGGGAGGATCATCCCGGCGTAGGAGTCGAACAGCGACAGCTCGCGCAGCACCAAGAACTTCGGGATCAGCAGCACCACCGGCGGCACCGCCATCACCATCAGCAGCCCGGTGAACACCACGCCGCGACCGCGCCAGCGCAAGCGGGCCAGCGCGTAGCCGGCCATCGAGTCGACCAGCAACCGCCCGGCCGTGACGCAGAGCGTCACCAGCAGCGAGTTTCCCAGCCACAGCGGCACGTTCACCGCGGGATCGGTGGCGATCCGCTCGTAGCTGCTGGTGTCGATCTGCTCCGGGACCAACGACAGCGGATGGGCCACCGCGTCGGCGTTGCTCTTGAACGACGTGGCGACCTGGATGAGGAACGGTCCCAAGTAGAGCACCGCACCCACGACCAGCACCAGGTACCCCAGCGCGGCGCCGACCAGCCGCGCGCGATTCGTGGTCACGAGTTCCTCCCATCCCGCAGCAGGATCCGCTGCAGCGTGGTGACTCCGACGATCAGCAGGAACAGCAGGAACGCGATCGCCGCGCCGACGCCGAAGGCCCCTTCGGCGAAGGACTGCTGGTAGGACAGGAACGCCGGGGTCAGCGTCGTCTTGGCCGGATCACCTTGGCTCATCACGTAGACCTGGTCGAACACCTGCCAGGTGCCGATCAACCCCAGGGTCGCCACCAGGAAGATCGTCGGCCGCAGCTGCGGCACCGTGACCTTCCAGAACCGCTGCCACCAGTTGGCGCCGTCGACCAGCGCGGCCTCGTGCACGTTGTCCGGCAGGTTCTGCAGCGCGGCCAGGAAGATGAGCATGTAGGTGCCCGACGTCGTCCACACGACCAGCGCGATGATCGTCATCATCGCCACCGACGGCCCGGACAGCCAGTCCCACAACGGCAATCCGCCGACGGTCGTCTCCTCGAGGAACCTCGGTGGACCGTCCACACCGAACAGCACCAGCGCCTCGTGCAGCACCCCGCGGGAGTCGGTGAACCAGTTCGGGCCCTGGATCCCGACGAACTCCAGCAGCGCGTTGACCGCTCCCGAACCGGAGAACAGGAACAGGAAGATCACCGAGATGGCCACCGAGCTGGTGATCGACGGGAAGTAGAACACCGATCGGAAGAACGCCCGCCCGCGGAGCGCGCGGTTGTTCACCACCACGGCCAGCAGCAGTGCCACCAGCGTCTGGCTGGGGACCACGAGCAGCACGAAGTACATCGTGTTGCGGACGCTGATCATGAAGTCGTGCCGGATCAGCCCGTCCTCGAACAGCAGCTCCCGGTAGTTGTCCAGGCCCACGAACGGGGCTCGACCGGTCAACGGGCTGTAGGTGCCGTTCCAGTCCAGCAGGCTGACGTACAGCGCGAGCCCCGCAGGCACGACCAGGAACAGCGCGATCAGCACGAGGGCCGGTGCGACGAACAACCAGCCCGCTCGGTTCTCCCGGCGCGCTTCGACGTTCACCGGGCGCCGCGGGGGTTTCGGATCGGCGGTGGGCGGCGCGGGCCGCAGGGTGGTGTCGACCATGGCCTTCAGCCCTTCAGCGTCTGTTCGGCGTTCCGCTGCACTTCCCGCAGGATCTTCGCGGGGTCGTCACCACTCGCCAGACCCAGCAGGCGGGAGTCGAAGTCCTTCTCCACCGAGTCCCAGCCCTTGGTGGTGACCTCGCCCTGGGCGTAGGCCGCTCCTGCGGCGAAGCCCTCCATCTCGGGCCTGCCCTCGGTCAACGCCGGGAGCGCCTCCTGGTTGGCGGGAATGACACCCACCTCGCGCGCCACCTGCTCCTGCTGCTCCCGCGCCATCAGGAAGTCGACCAGGTCCTGGGCCTGCTGCCGGTACGGGGTGCGCATCGGGATGCCCCAGCAGTTGGTGAACGACAGCGTCGCCTTGCCCGCCGGGCCCGCCGGCAGTTCCACCGCGCGCCAGCGCCGGTCCGGGTAGTCGGAGGCCAGCGCACCGCTGACCCAGGTGCCCTCGATCACCATCGCCGCGGTGCCCTCGCCCAGCGCCTCGCCGGCCCAACCTGCGTCCACTGCGGAGGAGAAGGCGGTGCTGCCGGACTGCAGCAGCGACTGGAGGTAGCGCAGCGCTCGGAGGTTCTGCGGGCTGTCGATGGTCGGCATGCCCTTCTCGTCGACGTGCCAGCCGCCCGCCTGCTTCATGAAGGCCCCGACGCGGTCGGCGCTGTCGTCCAGCACCAGGCCCTTGCGCTCGGGGGTGGTGAGCCGCTGGGCGACCTGGGCGAGCTGGTCCCAGTCCCGCGGGATGTCGGCGTCGGTGAGCCCAGCTTCCCGCCAGGCGTCGGTGTCGATCAGCAGCGCGAGGGTGGAGAAGTCCTTGGGCGCGCAGTACAGCTGGCCGTCCCGGGTGAAGATCTCCTCGAGGTTCGGGTAGAGCGCCGCGGCGTTGCGTAGCCCGTCACCGTAGGGGTGCAGCGAACCGTTCCCGGCGAAGCGCGCGAACGCTCCCGGTGCGAGGTAGAACAGGTCCGGTGGGGTGCCGCCGGCGAAGGCCTGGCCGAGCTGCTGGTCGAGTTCGGCGGCGCGCACGATCTCGACCTCGTTGCCGGTCCGCTCGGCCCACTCCCGCGTCTGCTCGTGCAGCACCCGGGCTTCGGCCGTGGTGCCGGACCCGACCAACAACCGCAGGGTGGCCGGCCCGGGCAACTGCTCGATTTCGCTGTCGTAGCCGCGTCCGCAGCCGGCGACGACCAGCGCGATGGCGAGCACCACCGCCCCGAGCCGCATCCGATGCTTCCTCATCCGTTCCGTCCTCCGTCGTCGTTGACGCTGCTGGCGCGCACCACCAGCTCCGGGCGGAGCAGTTCACCCCGGTCGTCCTCCGGGTTGTCGAGCAGCCGCACCACGCGCGCGGCGATCTCCTCGATCGGCTGGCGCAGGCTGGTCAGGCCGGGGCGGACCACCGCGGCGGTGGGGCTGTCGTCGAAACCGGTGAGCGCCACGTCGACTCCCGGCCGCAGGCCGCGTTCCTCGAGCGCCGCGTAGGCGCCCAGCGCGATCGCGTCGTTGGCGGCGACCAGCGCGGTGGGCGGGTCGTCGGAGTCGAGCAGGGCGGCGGCTGCCTCGCCCCGGTCGCGGTGCTCGTCGGTGGCCCGGGCGATCAGCCGGTCGTCGACGTGCGCGCCGTGCTCGGCGCAGGCCCGGCGCCAGCCCCGCTCGCGGTCGTCGCCGACCGGGTTGCCCTTCTGCAACCCGAGGAAGCCGATCCTGGTGTGCCCCTGCGCGACCAGGTGCTCGACGGCCTGCGCGGTTCCGCTGGCGCCGTCGACGTCGACCCACGGGCCGGGCTGCGGCTCCCCGGTCCAGATCCGACCGAAGGAGGCGAAGGGAACCCCCCTGTCGCGCAACCACGCGTGCCGGGGGTCGCCGACCGCGGTGTTGCTGAGCACGAACCCGTCCACCGCGCTGCGCGCCAGCAGGTCCTCGTAGACGGCGAGGCCTTCCTCCCCGTCGGGAGCGGTGAACAGCAGCAGGTGCCGGCCGGTGCGCTCCACCTCGGCGGTCAACGCGCGCAGGTAGCGGTCCATGAAGACGTTGATCGACCCGTCCTGGCGTTCGGCGACGCAGTAGCCGATGAGACCGCTGGAGCGGGTGCGCAGGGCGCGGGCCTTGCTGTCCGGCCGGTAGCCGAGTTCGTCGATCACCCGCTTGACCCGGCGCAACGTGTCGGGGTGCAGCTTCTCCGGCGCGTTGATCGCGTTCGAGACGGTCTGCCTCGACACACCAGCGCGTTCAGCGACCTGTTCCAGCGTCGTTGCCCGGGCCACCTGACTGCTCCTCCGCTGTGGACTGGATCCGCGAGGGGCGGACGTGCCACACTGCGCCCCTTGGATGTGAACGTTCAAATTTCGTTTGAACGTTCACATCGAGGGACAAGGTTGACCTCACCCCCCGACGTTGTCAAGAAACTCTCAGGAGATCCCATGCCCAACAGCCAGCAGCCCGCGCTCCACGAGTTGACGACGACGCTGTGCGCTCCGAACGTCGTGCTCAGCTCTCCGAGCGGCCGGATCACCTGCGGGGACGCGACCGGGGCGTACCGCCACGACCGGCGCAGCCTGGCGCACGCCGAGTTCGCCGTGCCCACCGCGGACCTGGTGGCGGTCGGCAGCTCCAGCGGCGCCGGGCAGGCGCGCTTCCAGGGCGTCGTCCGCGAGCACGGGGACACCACCCCGGACCCCGGGCTGCACTACGCGCACGACCGCGCGGTGACCGCGGATTCGGTGCGCGAGACCTGGACGCTGCACAACGCCTCCGAGAAGACCGCGCGGCTCACCGTGATCCTGCGCGCCGCCACCGACCTGGCCCGGATGGACCAGGTCAAGGCCGGTGAGGAGCCCGCGCTGGTGGATCCGTCGGCCTCCGAGCGGGCGGCGACCTGGGAGCAGGACGGCTGCTCGGTGCGGCTGGACCTCGGCGAGGCGGCCGAGGAGGTCTCCACTGCGGACGGTCTGGTCACCTGGGCCTGGCACGTCGAGCTGGGCAGCGGGCAGTCGCGCTCGTTCTCCTTCGAGGTCGTGCAGCACGAGGCCGACCGCCCCGGGTTCCTACCGGTGCGCCCGTCGCCCGCGATCCCGCTGCGCGCGCCGGGGGCGGCGGACTTCAGCGGGGACGCGGGGCGACTGCTGGAGCGGAGCCTGCAGGACTTGGACGGATTGCTGCTGTCGGACGACGGTTCGCCGGACACCGCGTTCCTGGCCGCGGGCAGCCCGTGGTTCTTCACCTTGTTCGGCCGGGATTCGCTGCTGGCCGCGCGGATGCTGCTGCCGCTGAGCACCGAGTTGGCCGCGGGGACGCTGCGGGTGCTCGCCGCCCGGCAGGGCACCCGGAACGAGCCGGAGACCGAGGAGCAGCCCGGCAAGATCCCGCACGAGCAACGGCGGGTGCCCATCGACATGGGCGGCGCTTCCCCGTTGCGACTGCCCCCGCTGTACTACGGCACGATCGACGCCACCCCGCTGTGGGTGTGCCTGCTGCACGACGCGTGGCGCGCCGGCATGGACGAGTCCGAAGTGGAAGCTCTGCTCCCGGCGTTGCGCGCGGCCCTGGATTGGATCCGCGGCCCGGGCGACGCCGACGGTGACGGTTTCCTGGAGTACCGCGGATCGAGCGGGTCCGGGCTGAGCAACCAGGGGTGGAAGGACTCCGGCGACGGGGTCCGCTGGTCCGACGGCACGATCGCGGAGCGCCCGCTGGCGCTGTGCGAGGTGCAGGGCTACGCCTACGAGGCGGCGATCTCCGGTGCCGCGGTCCTGGAGCACTTCGGCGAGGACGCCTCGCCCCTCCGCAAGTGGGCGGCGGAGCTGCGCGAGCGGTTCCGCACCTCCTTCTGGCTCGAGGACGAGCACGGCCGCTACCCCGCCATCGCGCTCGACGGCGCCAAGCGCCCGGTCAGCGGCCCGGCGTCGAACATGGCGCACCTGCTGGGAACCGGGTTGCTCGACCCGCACGAAGCCGAGCTCGTCGCCCACCAGCTGGGCGGTCCCGCGCTCAACAGCGGGTACGGGTTGCGGACGCTGTCGTCCCGGGTGGGCGGGTTCAACCCGTTCAGCTACCACTGCGGGAGCGTGTGGCCGCACGACACCGCGATCGCGGTGCTCGGCCTGGCCGCGGAAGGCTTCCACGAGCAGGCGCGGTCGCTGGCCGAGGGCCTAGTGCGGGCGAGCGTCGACTTCGACTACCGGCTGCCGGAGCTGTTCGCCGGAACCGACCGCGCCGCCGGCGACCCGGTCGCGGCCTACCCCGCGTCCTGCCGCCCGCAGGCCTGGGCCGCCGCCGGCGCCACGGCGGTGGTCGGGTACCTGCAAGGTTGGCGGTGAGCTGAGCGGCGCCGGAGCGCGCACCGGCCGCCGGGGTCCGCGGCTCCACTCCGGAAGCCGCTCCGGCGGCCAGCGCTCCGACCTGGGAGGGAGGTCCGACGTCGACTACGCGTCCAGCTCGGCGAGCGTCTTGCGCAGCGCCTGCACCGCCTCCCCGATCTCGGTGGCCTGCACGGTGAGCGGTGGCCGGAACCGCAGCGAGTCCGGGCCGGACGGCAGGAACAGGGTCCGGTGGCGTTCCCGGGCCACCGCGATGGCCTGGTCCCGGTGCTCGGGCCGGCGGAAGCTGATCGCCCCCATCAGACCGCGCGCGCGGGGGTGCTGGAGCAGTTCCGGGAAGTCGGCGACCAGGCTGTTGAGCTCGGCCAGCAGCAGTGCGCCCATGCGCCGGCTGTGCGCGAACAGGTTCTCGTTCTCGATGGTGCGCAGGATTCGGGTGGCCCGGACCATGTCCACCAGGTTGCCGCCCCAGGTGGAGCTGATCCGGCTGGCTTCGCGGAAGGCGTTGTCCGGGATCTCCAGCACCCGGCGGCCGCCCATGATGCCGCACACCTGCATGCGCTTGCCGAAGGCGACGAGGTCCGGCTGCAGCCCCAGCTCCTGGTAGGCCCAGGGGCAGCCGGCCAGGCCGCCGGTCTGCACCTCGTCGGCCACGGTGAGCACGTCGTGCTCCTGGCAGAGCTCCTGCACCGCCTGCAGGAATCGGGGACGCAGGTGCCGGTCGCCGCCTTCGCCCTGCACCGGTTCGTAGACGAAGCAGGCGATCTCCCGGCCGTAGCGGTGCAGCGCCGCGCGGGCCGCGTCGAGCGCCGCGGTTTCCTCCGGCAGCAGCCCGTCGACTTCCCAGCGCCGGCCGGGTTCGATGGCCGGGCTCGGAATGCGCGGCCAGTCGAACATCGGGTAGTCGCGGATCTTCACCGGGTCGGTGTTGGTCAGGGAGAGGGTGTAGCCGCTGCGGCCGTGGAAGGCGCGTTCCAGGTGGAGGACCCTGCTGCCGCGCACGGGGACACCCGCTCGCGCGTTCATCTTGGTCTTCCAGTCGAAGGCGACTTTGAGCGCGTTCTCCACGGCGAGCGCACCGCCGTCGATGAAGAACAGCAGCGGCAGCTGCGGGTCTCCCACCACGCGGCGGAAGGTTTCGGCGAACCTGGCTTGTTCGACGGTGGCGAAGTCCGGGTTGGACGGTTTGACGCGACTGGCGGCCAGCAGTGCCGCCTCGAACTCCGGATCCCGCAGCGCGGGGTGCCCGTGCCCGAGCGGGGCGGAGCTGAAGAACATGGTCATGTCCAGGTATTCGGTGCCGTCGCGCAGGTCGCGCAGCCGGCAGCCGTCCCCGGCGGTCAGGTCCACGACGATGTCCATCAGATCGCCGGTGACGCTCGCGCGCAGCGTTTCGACGGCGGTCGCAGCTTCGTCCGGCGCCGCGGTGGCCACGGGTTCGCGGATGCTCTCTCGCTGGGCGGTCATGTCCGTCCCTCCTGACGTGCCCCACACCACTCTGCAACAGATGCTTACCCGCAAATGGCCATATGATGCAAGTTTTCCCGTGAAATACCTTTGTTAGAGAAAAACTTTCTAATCCTCCGGGCGATGGTGAACACGTCACCACCCGATCCCCGCTCCCCGGCGCGGCCACCGGAGCCCGCAACGACGCTCATTCCGCTCAGCAGAAGTTGCAGCCGACGACCATTCGGCGCACCATGCGCAGTTACCCGGGAGCACGAAGCACAGCACAGGCCACTTCCAGCGGAATCGCCGCGGAAATGGAGCCCGAGATGAAGCGGCCGTACGAAGCACCGGTGCTGATCCGGCTGGGGATCATCCGACGACGCCCGACGAGACCGGACCGGAAGACCGGCCGGACGGGCAACCGGTGACCGGCAGGAGGCCCCCATGCGCATCCGGAAGAACGTGTCCATCACCGAAACCGACTTCGGCGCCGTCCTGCTGGACCAGCTCACCGGCGAGTACTGGCAGCTCAACACCACCGCGACCCTGGTGCTGAACACCCTGCTCGGCGGAAGCACCGAGGAAGAGGCCGTCGACGCCGTGCTCGCCGAGTACGACACGGACCGCGAACAGGCCACCCGCGATGTCCACGCGCTGCTGGAGCACCTCCGGCTCTCCGGCCTGGTCACCGCCTGACCAGCTGCCACGAGCCTCGAACAACGACCGGGTCCGCACCGGACGTCCAGCACGCGCTCGAGCCCCGCTCCGCAGCAGCGCCCGGCGCAGGACCGCCCACCCGGGTGATGCCGCTTCCCCTTCCGGGCTCGCCGTGGTGAGCTTCCAGCAACCCGCTCCACGACCCGATGCCCGCAGCTCCGGAGAAGGTGGCCGCATGAAGCAGAACGTCCACTTCATCACCTTCACCACCGCAGACCTCGACGCGGCCCGGCGGTTCTACCGCGACGCGCTCGGCTGGCGTCCGCTGGCCGACGTGCCCGACGAGATCCTCTTCTTCCAAGTCGCCCCCGGCGTCGTGCTGGGGCTCTTCCGGTCCGACAAGTTCAGCCGCGACCTGCCCGGGAGCACGGAACGGACCGGCGTCTCCGGCGTGACCCTTTCGCACAATGTGGACAGCCGCGAGGAGGTCCGGTCCGTCGTCGAGGCCATGGCGTCCGGCGGCGGGACCGTCCTGAAAGAGCCGCAGCCCGGGGAGTTCGGCGGTATCTTCCACGCCCACGTGCGCGACCCCAACGGCATCGTGTGGGAGATCGCGCACAACCCGGGCTGGCACGTCGACCAGGACGGCACGGTGCTCTTCAGCTGAGCGCCCCGAGCGCTCCGGTCCAAGCCGCCAGCACCACCGGCCAGGGGCGGCGTGATCGGTTTCCTCCCCACGCCCCCTGGGTAACCAGCTGCCGGAAACAAGTAGGTGCCGCTACCCGGAGCAGGATCGGGAGGAGCCATGAGCACGGATCGGCCGACGTTGAAAGCGGCCCTGCAAGACGCGGACTTCCCCGCGAGCAAGGAGCAGCTGATAGAGCAAGCGGAACAGGCCGGGGCCGATCAGGAAACCCTGCGGGCGCTGCGCTCCATCCCGCCTGCCGACTACGAGAACTACACCGAGGTGGCGCGTTCGGTGCCGTTCAGCAGGGCTTCCGAGGACGAGGAGAGCGACCCGGAGAAGGCCAAGCGCGCCCGCGCCGGCAAGGACAGGCTCGCCGAACACCAGACCGAAACCCCGGCGAACCCGATCGTCGAAGAGCTCGGTGAGAACCGCGGCAGCTGATCCCCGAGCACATCACCTCCCGGCACCGGTGGCACCCGTGAGCGCCACCGGTGCCACCACGCCCGGTCCGGAGGAGGTGACCGCGGTGCGCCGCCCCCGACCGGTCGCCCCGGCCGGCAGCAGCGGACCAGCAGCTCAGAAGATCGAGTAGGCGCCGTCCACGACGATCTCGTCACCGGTGTGGAAACCACCCACGCCCGAAGCGAGGTACACCGCCAGGGCCGCGAAGTCCTCCGGCTTGCCCCACCTGCGGTGCGGCATCCGGGGCAGCACCTTCTTCTCGAACGCCGGGTTGTGCAGCGCCGGCGAGGCCAGCGGGGTCTCCGTCCAACCGGCGACGATCGAGTGCGCCATGATGCCGTGGCGGGCCAGCTCCACCGCGCAGCCCTTGAGCATCGCGGTGAGCCCAGCTTTGCTCGCCGCGTAGGCCTGGTTGCGCGGCGCGCCGTGAATGGTCGACACGCTCGACGTGCCCACCAGCACTCCCCCACCGCCGCGTTCGACCATGTGCGCCGCGGCGGCCCGCAGCGTGAGGAAGGCCCCCTCCAGGTTGATCCGCGTGACCCGGCGGAACTCCTCCAGGCTCGTCTCGGTGAACGGCACGCCCGCCCCGCTGACCCCGGCGTTGGCGAAGCACGAGTCGACGCGGCCGAAGTGCTCGAGCACGGCGGCGAAGCTCTCCTGCACCGCGGTCTCGTCCCCGACATCGCACACCATCGAGCGCACCCGCCCACCGAACTCGCTCAGCTCGGCTGCCGCGGCCGCGTTGCGCTCCGCGTTGGTCCCCCAGATGCACACATCGGCCCCGGCCTGGGCCAATCCGCGGGCCATGCCGAGACCGATCCCGGAATTCCCGCCGGTGATCAGTGCAACGTGACCGGTCAAATCGAACATCGAGTTCGTCATGCCATTCCTCCGAAGTGGAGCATCCGGGTTCGTGCGGCCGCGGCAGCGTCGCGGAACGGGTGGACTGCTCAGGCGGTCCAGGCCAGGTCGAGGCCGGGGCCGGACCACTCGGTGGCGTAGAGCCGCCCTCGACCCGACGAGGTGATGTAGGCGGTGCGGGAATCGCTGCCGACGAAGCAGATGTTGGTGACGAGCGGATCGGGTTCGGAGACCGGGACCTGTCGGAGCAGCTCGCCGTCCGGGGAGAGCACGCTGATCGCCCCGGTGCCCAGGGTCGCCACGCACACGTTGCCCTCGCCGTCCACCGCCAGCGAGTCGAGCTGCTGGTATCCGGAGAACCCGTGCAGCAGCGTCGCCCCGCCCGGCGCCAGCGGGTCGTCCGAGAACTTCAACTCACCGGGGCCTTCAACGTCCCAGTACCAGACCCGGCCGGGTCCGGTCTCGGCCACGTAGAGCCGACTGCCGTCCGGGGAGAGCCCGATGCCGTTGGGCTGCACGAGCGGGTGCACGACCTCGGTGATCGACGACCCGTCCGCGCTGGCGTAGTACACCGCGCCGGTGTCCGAGTCCCGGTCCCGGGTCTTGCCGAGGTCGGTGAACCAGAACCCGCCGTGGACGTCGAACACGATGTCGTTGGGGCCGCGCAGCGGGCGGCCGTCGACCTCGGTGTAGAGGTCCGCCACGGTGGCGCCGCCGTCCGCGTCGAGGACGACCCGCTGGATCCGCCCGCCGATGTAGTCGTCGGGCTGCTTGCCGGGGAGGGTGAGCCCCTCGTGGTCGTGCCATTCGAAGCCCCCGTTGTTGCACACGTAGATCGCGCCGTCGGGGCCGACCGCCGCCCCGTTCGGCCCGCCGCCCAGCTCGGCGACGACGGAGACCTCCCCGTCCGGCGACACCCGGGTCAACGTGCCGCGGCGGATCTCGACCAGCAGCACGGAACCGTCGCGCATGGCGATGGGGCCTTCCGGGAACTGCAGGCCCGAGGCGACCAGGCGCATCTGCGGAGCGCCGGCGGAACCGAGTGCGGTGTCGGGCTCGGTGGTGACCATCGTTGACCGTCCTTTCCGGATCGTTGGTGGGCAGGGTCGTGTTCGGCACCGCATCGACCGGGCTCGGCCCGCTGGAGCGCTGCCAGCGCCGGTCACCCCGGCTGCGACAGGTAGCGCGGATTGGCGACGGCGAGCCGGTCGGTCACGGCGGCGCGGACCGCCGCGAGCAATGCGGGATCACCCGGGTCGAGTTTTCCTGACCGGATGGCGTCGGCGAACTCGGCCTGGTCGGCGACCCCGAAGTCGGCGAGGCGGCGGCGGTGCTCGCGCGCCTGCCGCGAACCGAACCGCAGCTCGCGCTCCACTCCGTCGAGCGCGTTGGCGGCCACCCGGGCCAGGAAGTTGATCCGCCCCTCGGTGGCGGGCATGACCTCTTCCCGCAGGAATTCCGCGACCGCCGCCAGCAGTTCCGGCGCGGTGGGCCGGCCGTGCAGGTCGGACCAGGGCGGCAGTTCCTCCACCGGCTCCGGGGGGTCTTCCGCCGGCAGCCCCAGGGCCAGCAGGACGTCGTGCTCCTGTTCGCACACCCGGCGCCCGATCGCGGCCAGCTCCACCGAGCGGGTCGCACCGCTGAGGTGCTGCTCGGCCATGCGGCGGCAGCCGAGCGCCCACCACGCGGTGCGCTGCACCTGCCACCAGTGCACCGCCTCCGGGTCCGGGCGGTGCCCGGCGACCTCGGCGTAGCCGTCGAGCAGTTCGTCGACGGTGCCGAAACCGCCGGCCGGCAGCTCCGACCCGAAGCGCCAGCACTTCACGCAGAGCCACCCCAGGTCCTCCCGCGGGTCCCCGCGGTGCACCAGCTCCCAGTCGAGGACCGCGCGCAAGCCCGTCTCGTCGACGACGAGGTTGCCGTTGCGGAAATCCCCGTGCACGACCGTCTCCGGAACCGGGTCCGGGCGGTGCTCGGCGAGCCAGCGCAGCGCGATCTCCACCGCGGGCAGCGGTTCGCCGAGCTCGTCGTAGGCGGCGCGCAGCTCGTCGAGCGGGTCCCCGCCGGGCAGGTCGGGGATGTCGGCGACCGGTATCGAGTGGATGCGGGCCAACGTCCGGCCCAGCTCGGCCGTCAACGTGCGACGGGCACCGGCGTAGCGCGCTTCGCGCAGCAGGCGCCGCGGGATCGTCTCGCCGTCGACGTGCTCGGTGATCAGGTAGGGAGAGCCGAGAACCGCGTCATCGGCACCGGCGTCGACCAGCGGTGGAACGGCCACCCCGACCCGGGCCGCGGCTTCGATGGCTGCTGCTTCCAGCGCCATTCCGCCCGGGCGCCCGGTTCCGGGCGGATCCCGCCGCAGCACCAGGCGCCGCGGTGGCCCGTCCGCCGGGACCGCCTCGAACGACCACGTCTCCCGGCTGGCGCCACCGGTCAACCGGGTCAGCCGGGAGATGTCGACCGGGGTGCCGAGCACGACGCCCAGCCGCTCGGCCAGCATCCGCGACAGGTCGGACGGTTCGTCAGCACCACCGCGCACCTGTTCCACCACAGCTGAAACCTCCTCGCCCCGTTCCCGAAGCAGCTGCTGCGCACCGAGCCTCACTCGGCCCGTCTGCTCCGGGGCCCGGTGAAGCCGAACAGGTACCCGGCCACCCTGCGCATCTGGATCTCCTCCGCGCCTTCGGTGATGCGGTAGCGGCGGTGGTGGCGGTAGATGTGCTCGAACGGCAGGTGCCGGGTGTAGCCGAGCCCGCCGTGGATCTGCATCGCCCGGTCGGCGGCGTCGCACACCAGCCGGTTGGCGCGGTAGTTGCACATCGAGACCTTGTCGCTGATCTCCTCGTGCGGAACCCGGTCGAGTTCCCACGCGGTCTTGCGCACCAGTCCGCGCACCATTTCCGCCTCGGTGTGCAGTTCCACCAGCGGCCACTGGACGGCCTGCCGCTTCGCCAGCGGTTGGCCGAAGGTCTTCCGCTGCCGTGCGTGCTCCACGCTGCGGTCGATGCAGTACTGCGCGGCACCCACCCCGGAGGCCGCCTGGCGGATGCGGTTCTCGTGCACGAAGGTCTGGGCGACGGCGAGCCCGCCGCCCTCTTCGCCGAGGATCGCCGAGTTGGGCACCCGCACGTCGCGGAGGGTGACTTCGGCGTGGTCGGTGGGCATGTTGAGGGTCCACCAGTGGAAGTCCACCGAGAAGCCGGGGGCGTCGGTGGGGACGATGAACGCGGTGATGCCCCGGGCGTCCCCGGGCTCGCCGGAGGTCCGCGCGAAGACCACGTCGTGGGTGGCCGAGTGCATTCCCGAGTTGAAGCGCTTGGCGCCGTTGATGATCCAGTCGTCGCCGCGGCGGACCGCGGTGGTCTCCAGCCAGGTGGCGTCGCTGCCGTGCTCGGGTTCGGTGAGGCCGAACCCCACCCGGCGGGTCAGGGTGAAGATCCCTTCCAGGAACTCGTCCTTCTGCTCCTGGGTGCCGTGCTCCAGGAGCATGTGCACGACGGGGAAGTTGCCCACCACGGAGGACTCGTTCTGCAGGTCGTTGTGCAGCCCCAGCCCCTTGTGGGCCAGGTGTTCGCGGATCACCGCCATGTCGAAGTTGGTCCCCCCGGAGCCGCCGACTTCCTTCGGCAGGCCGTAGCGCAGCCAACCCGCGGCGTCGGCCCGGCGGTACATCTCCGCCAGCAGTTCTTCCCATTCCGGCCGTGGCACGCCGCCGTTCTCGAAGTCCGTTCGCGCGTACTCCCTGCGGTGGTCGAAGAACCGTTGGTTGTCGTCCTGCTCCTGCAGGGGCTTGATCTCGCGTTCGATGAATCCGTCGAGTTCGGCCAGCAGTCGGGTCAGCTCCGCGGGGAGTTGGAAATCCACGCCAACCTCCTTAGCGATCGTGCGGATAGCATGGCACCGGCCGGGGTGTCTGGGAAGAGGAGAACGGCGGACGGGGAGAATTCCGCTGCAGAGCGAATTCCTGTCGCGGCGCTATAGGAAAGACCGATCAATTCCATTGTGAATTCGAATTCCTCCAGGTGCACCGCGCCGACCCGACGGCGCGCCCGGGCAAGCCGAACGCAGTCCACAGTGAACTTCAGAATTCCCGTCAATTCCTGAGGAACTCGACGGGAATCCCCTTTGGGGGTGCTCCAAGCGAGTGACAGCAGAAGACGCGGACCATTCGTCCCAGCCCCCGTCCGGACTATTGTGCGCGCACCCGGGCGCCCCTACCGTTGCAGCACATTCGTCAGGTCAACGTCTCCACCGAGCAACGAGGCCGCGAGGAGGCACCTTGACTCACGACCGCGAAATCACCGCTCTCACCGCCACCCGCCGAATGTCCCACGGTGCTCAACTCGCTCGCGCCGCTCGGCTCTTCCCCCGCAAAGTCGCGTTCCAGTGCGGCGACGATCAGCGCACCTACGCCGAACTCGACGAACGCGTGACGCGACTCGCCCGCGCCCTGGCCGCTCGCGGGGTGGCACGCGGCGACCGCGTCGCGGTGTTCATGCAGAACAGCCTGGAACTGGTGGAGGCGTACTTCGCGACCTGCCGGTTGGGAGCCATCGTGGTCCCGGTGAACTTCCGGCTCGTCGCCGGCGAAATCACCTACATCCTCAACGACGCCGAAGCCAAAGCCCTGGTCGTGGACCGCGAACTCGCCGACACCGCGGCCGCGGTGCGCCCCCGCGTCCCTAGCGTGACAACGGTGCTCGCCACCAACGTGGCGGAGCAGACCCCGGGGCTGGGGGCCGAGGCGTACGAAGCAGCCCTCGCCGCGGAAAGTCCGGAACCGCTGCTGATCGACGTCCCCGAATCCGATCCTGCGTTCATCATGTACACCTCGGGAACGACCGGTCGCCCCAAGGGAGCGGTGCTCACCCACCACAACCTGGTCATGAACACGCTCAACTGCGCGGTCACCCAGGGCATCCACGACCCCGAGGAGGTCTGGCTCTCCGGCTTGCCGCTGTTCCACATCGGTGGGCTCAACGGCATCCTCAGCTACCTGATGTTCGGCGGCCGCTCGATCATCATGCGCTCCGGGAACTTCGACGCCGCCGAAACCGTCGACACCATGGAACGGGAAGGCGTCACCGCCTGCTACTTCGTCCCCACCCAGTGGAAGGCGATCTGCGAAGTGCCCGGCATCGAGAACCGGAAGCTGTCGCTGCGCCGCATCTCGTGGGGAGCTTCGGTCGCCCCGCCCTCCGTGCTGCAGGCGATGGCCCGCACCTTCCCGAACGTGCCCAACTACAACATGTTCGGCCAGACCGAGATGAGCTCGGTGACGTGCGTGCTGCGCGGCGAGGACGCGATCCGCAAGATGGGCTCGGTCGGCACCCCGGTCGTCAACGTCGAAGCCCGCATCGTCGACGAAGAGCTCAACGACGTCCCGGTCGGCGAAGTGGGCGAGATCGTCTACCGGGGACCGACCGTGATGCGGGAGTACTGGCGCAATCCCGAGGCCACGGCCGAAGCCTTCGCGGGCGGCTGGTTCCACTCCGGTGACCTGTGCCGGATGGACGAGGACGGCTTCATCTACGTCGTCGACCGCAAGAAGGACATGATCGTCTCCGGTGGGGAGAACATCTACTGCGCCGAGGTCGAGGCCGCCATCGACTCCCACCCCAAGGTCGCCGAAGTCGCGGTCGTCGGGATCCCGCACGAGAAGTGGGTGGAGACCCCCTGCGCCGTCGTCGTGCCCACCGATCCCGCTGATCCACCGACGCTGGAGGAGGTCGTGGAGCACTGCCGCGCCCGGCTGGCCTCCTACAAGAAACCGACCTCGCTGGTGGTGGTCGACGAACTGCCCCGCAACGCCTCCGGCAAGGTGCAGAAGTTCAAACTCCGGGAATCCCTCCGCCAGCGGGGAGGGTGAGCACCGCGGTTGATCACCACCAGCGGAAACCCTATTGTTGCCGCGTGTCGCTGCTGTCCAGGCCTTTCGTCGCCGACTCGATCGCGCGTGCGCTCTCCGCGCTCAGCGGCCTGGCGCCACCGCCGCGCCGCCAGTTCGCCGACCTGGCGGTGAACACCACCGCGATCTCGGTGCCCACCCGGCACGGCGACGTCCCGTGCACGATCTACCGCGCACCGGGCACCACCGGCCGCACCCCGGTCTACGTCAACGTCCACGGTGGCGCGTTCATCATGCGCTACCCCGAGCAGGACGACCCGTGGTGCCGCTACCTCGCCACGCACGCCGGAGTCACCGTGGTCAACGTCGACTACGGCACGGCGCCCAAGTGCCGGTTCCCCGTTCCGGTCGAGCAGGTCTACGACGTGCTCACCTGGGCGGCAGCCGCGGAACGGGACTGGGACGGCGAGCGGCTGTGCGTCGGAGGGCAGAGCGCGGGCGGTTCGCTGACCGCGGCGGCAGCTCGCCTCGCCCTCGAGGAAGGCGGTCCGCGGATCGCGCTGCAGGTGCTGCACTACGCGGTGCTGGACCTGGCCACCCCGGCGAAGGACAAGCCCGTGCACGGCAAGACCTTCCTCCCGCTGTGGTTGAGCGAGATCGCCGACACCGCCTACCTGCGGGACCCGGCGCAGCGCCGGCACCGCCTGGTCTCCCCGGCCTGGGGCAGCAACGCCGACGGCATCGAAGGCATCGCGCCCGCGCTGGTCATCACCGCGGAACGGGACCGCCTGCGCAGCGAGGCCGCCACCTACGCCCGCAAGCTGGAGGAGGCGGGGTCGCTGGTCGAGTACCGCGAGGTGCCGGGTGTCGACCACGGCTACGACATCCTCGACGAGTCCGCCGAGGTGACCCGGCAGATGTACGAGTTCATCGCCGACCACGTCAAGCGGGCCACCGGAACGGCCTCGGCCGAGCGCGACCCCGCGGCGGAGTAGTGCGGCGTGCCGGAGGACGTGGAAGAACGGCTGCTCCCGGTGCTGGCCCACCTGGATCGGCAGGACCCGGGTGGGATCGTCGGGGTGCACCTGTTCGGCTCCGCGGCCACCTCGGGCTTGCGTCCCGACAGCGACGTCGACCTGCTCGTCCTCACCCGTCGCTCCTTGACCCGCGCTGAGCGCGCCGGGCTGGTGTCGCTGCTGCTCTCGGTCTCCGGGTGGCGCGGGCACGCGGAGCGGTTCCCGGAGGTCGCCGCTCGCCGCCCGATCGAGCTGACCGGTCTCGTGGTCGACGACGTGGTGCCGCTGCGCGAAGAGCCCCGGCGCGATTTCCAGTACGGCGAGTGGCTGCGCGCAGAACTCGTCGACGGGCACCTGCCGCTGCCCGTGCGGGACCCCGATGTGGTCACGCTGCTGGCCACCGCCCACTCCGCGCACCGCGTCCTGCGCGGGAGCCGGCTCGAAGAAGTCGTCCCACCCGTCCCGGAGCACCTGCTGCGCCGGGCACTCTTGGCTTCGCTTCCCGATGTCCTGGCGGGGCTCGAGGGGGACGAGCGGAACACCTTGCTGACGCTGGCGCGCACCCTCGTCACGCTCGACTCCGGTCGCATCGTCGCCAAGGACGAGGCCGCTGAGCTGATCGCGCCGACGCTCAGCGGGCCGGATCGCGCGCTGCTCCTGCGCGCCCGCGACGGGTACCGCGGCAGCACCACCGACGAGTGGGCTGACGCGGCGCGGGTCGCTTCCCTCGCGCACCGCTTGGCGGAGCGGTCCCGGCAGCGCGCCGGGGGCTGATCCCGTTCAGCGCGAGGCGCGGAGCTGGCGGCGCACGGCGGCGGTGGTGCGGTCGACGTCGCCGGTGGCGAGCAGGTCGAGGAGGGCGCCCCGCAGCAGGGCCAGCACCTGCGTGCGCTGCGCGAGCCCCTCCTGGCTGCGGCGCACGCGCTCGGGTTGGGCGGTGGCGAGCACGTCCAGCCAGTCCGCCACGGTCGCCCGCGCGAATCCCGCCCACACCCCTTCCGGCTCGACCAGGGATCGGGCGTACCCCTCGAGCCACAGCTTGAGCAGGGCGCGGTGCTCGTCGGCGGCCAGCCACGCCCACAGCCGCTCCGCGACCTCGACCAGCCGGTCGTCCGCGGAGCTCTCCGGGGGTTCGGCCCGGAGGTCGGCGAGCAGTTCGAGCTCGTCGGCCCGGGCGCGGGTCAGCAACGCCTGCACCAGCCCTTCTTTGCTGCCGAAGAGGTACAGCAGCACGCGCGGGCTGGAGCCGATCTCCTTGGCCAGCGGCCGCAGCGACAGGCCGGCCAGCCCGTGGGTGAGCGCGTACCGGTAGGCCGCTTCGAGCAGCTCGACTTTCCGCGCGGAGGGGGTTGCGGACGACTGGGGCACGGTCCCAGCATGGCATGAGTGAAACAGTCGTGTCAGTACGACTCGGCCCGCACACCGCACCGATCGGGGGACCACGATGACCAGCACGCGCAACGGAGAAGTCAGGGCCGACAGCGGAGAACTGGCGATCCGCCGGCTCGGGCAGCCCGGTGATCTGGGCTGGGTCGTCAAGGCGCACGGCGAGGTCTACGCGGACGAGTTCGGCTGGGACACCTCGTTCGAGGCGCTCGTGGCGAAGATCGTCGCCGACTACGCGAACGAGCACGACGAGAACCGCGAAGCCGCGTGGATCGCCGAGGTGGACGGCGAACGGGTGGGCTGCGTGTTCCTGGTCCGCGCCGACGACCAGCTGGCCAAGCTGCGCCTGCTGCTGGTGCACCCGCGCGGCCGTGGCCGCGGGCTCGGCAGCCGATTGGTCTCCACCTGCCTGGACTTCGCGCGGCAGGCCGGCTACCGCCGCATCACCTTGTGGACCAACGACGTCCTCACCTCGGCGCGGCGCATCTACGAAGCGCACGGGTTCGAACTGGTCGGCCAGGAGGAGCACCACAGCTTCGGCCACGACCTGGTGGGCCAGGACTGGGCGCGCGACCTGTAGGCACCGCTTCCGCGCGGGCCTCGAGGCCGTCTCCCGCAGCGGGAACGGCCTCGATCCGGGGAGTTGGCCTCGTTCCTCGCCGTCAGCCGCCCAACAGCAGGACGCCGCCGACGAGCAAGGCGATCACCTTGAGGCATTCGAGGACGACGTAGGCGTGGTGCCCGCGCGAGCGACCACCACTGGCCCCACCGGCCAGCACGGCTTTGGTCCGCCGGTTCAGCCAGGGGCGCACGCCGACCAGCTGCGCGAGCAGCGCGCCGCAGGCGACCAGCACCGCCACGAGAGCGGACGGCGGCGGTGCCGCGCCCACCACCGCGATGAGCAGCGCTGCGGCGAGAACGCCCTCGATGGCGTTGAGGGCGCGGAACACCAGGCGCCCGATGCCGAGTCCGATCTGCACCGTCACGCCGGGGGCGCGGAATTTGAGCGGGGCTTCCACGAAGGAGATCGCCAGCACCATTCCCAGCCAGACGAAGCTCACCGCGACCGCAACAGCCAGGGATCCAGTCATCATTGCTCCTCGGTGGTGCAGGAGGGGTCCGCACTTCGTTCGAAGCGATCAGCACGTCCCGCGCGAGCAGTCGGCGATCGCTGCCCGCCGCGGGTCATTCGGACCGCGCCGCCCTCGCGGGGGCCGGTTCCAGGACGAGCGCTTGCCGGCGTTGGTGGACGGTGAGGTAGCGCAGGCCGCCGGGGCCGGCCTTGAACGCGCGCTTGGACCGGCGCGGCAGCCACACCAGTGCTCCCGGCGCGAGTTCAACGGTGCCGAGTTCGGTGGTGAGCTGCCCGCTGCCCGCGAGGACGTGGACGAGGACGTCGACGTCCGGGCCGGTGTGCGCGTCGATACCCCCTCCGGCGGGGAGGGCGATGATGTTGGAGTCCAAGTCCCGGTCGCGGCATTGGAGCGTCCACACCGGACCGGTGGCGCCCGGATCTGCCGCTTCAGCGGCCGCGGTGTTGACCAGGACCCTGGGCAGCGGGGTGCTCGCGAGCTTGGTGATCCTGATCCGCCAGTCCCCGCGTTCGCGCTGGAGGTACTCCCACCGGTAGCTGCCGGGGTGGTCGGCCTCGAACTCGTCCCGCAGGTGCTTCGGATCGTGGTCGTTGATCAGCACGAAGGAACCACCTGCGGGCAGCTCGGCATAGGTGGCGAAGATCGCGGGGTGCTTGTCGGGCTTGCACAGCGGCCGGACGTCCAACTCCTGGAGCGGTTCCTCGCGGGCCTCGGTTGCTGCCATCTGTGCCTCACTCCTAGTTTTTACAATTCCTTTTTGTATAAACTCTAAGCCATGGCGTACGTGATCGGACAACCGTGCGTGGATGTGATGGATCGCGCATGCGTGGACGAGTGCCCGGTGGATTGCATCTACGAGGGCGCCCGATCGCTGTACATCCACCCGGACGAGTGCGTGGACTGCGGCGCGTGCGAACCGGTCTGCCCCGTGGAGGCGATCTACTACGAGGACGACCTCCCGGAGCACTTGGAGCCCTACCGGGAGGACAACGAGGCGTTCTTCACCCGAACACTGCCCGGCCGGGACGCACCACTGGGGTCCCCGGGAGGGGCGAGCAAGCTCGGCAGGATAGGCGTGGACACACCACTGGTCGCCAACCTGCCGCCGCAAGGAGGCTGAGATGCCGAGCCGGAAGAACCAGTCGCAGAGCTCCCCGGGGCGACGCGACGAGATCCTGCGGGTCCTGAAGGGATCGTCCCACCCGCTGTCCATCGCGGACATCGCCGACCAACTCGGCGTGCACCCGAACACCGTCCGGTTCCACTTGGACAGGCTGGTCGCGAACGGCCAGGTCGAGCGGGTCAGCCCGCAGCAACGGGTTCCGGGGCGACCGCCGCAGCTGTTCCGGGCGGTGGCAGGGATGGACCCCGCAGGACCGCGGCAGTACCGGATGCTGGCGGAGATCCTGGCCGGCACCCTCAACACCGCCGACTCCGAGCAGCGGAACCGCGCCGTCGAAGCCGGCCGCCGCTGGGGACACCAGCACTGCGCCTCGCCCGACACCGGTTCGGGCGCCCCGGACGACCCGATCGACAAGCTCGTCGCGCTGCTCGACGAAGTCGGTTTTGCCCCCGAACGGGAAGCCGAGCAGCAGCAGCCCGCTGGCGGAACAGCCCGGATCAACCTCCGGAATTGCCCGTTCCTCGAACTCGCCCAGGACCGGCCTCAGATCACCTGCCCGATCCACCTGGGCCTGATGCGAGGGGCGATGGAGGCGTGGGGCTCCCCGATCACGGTCGACCGCTTGGACGCGTTCGTCGAACCCGACAAGTGCGTTGTCCAACTGACCACGGCCAAGGCGGGGGGATGGAGGCGGCGGAGGAGAGCACGCGTTCGCACGCAGTGGACTTCCAGCTGCAGACCGCTGCTCCCCCGGCATCAAATCATCCAAAGTGGACGATTTCGGTGCGCTGACCCGCGGACGGGCCCGGGCACCGCTCGGACTCCGACCGGGTCCGCGGCGGCACCGGTCCACCTCCAGCCCCGTCCTTCCACCCGGGCGTGCTCGACATCGACCCGGCTGGCCCCAACAGGTTTCGAAGTCGAGGAACGACCAGTGGAGGTGTTCACCATGGAGCTGCGCCGCAGGGCAGAAGGCCTCGTCCGGAAGCCACCGGTACCCGACAGCCCCACCGTCACCGTCGTCTTCGGCGGCGACGAAGGCGGGCCGGACGTCGGACTGCTGCGAGTGCACGTGCCGGCGGGGTCCGGCATGCCAACGCACTCCCACAACGGGTCGGACGTCATCCTCACCCCCGTCACCGGCCGGATCCGCATCAGCGACGCCGCGGAATCCATCGACGTCCACCCGGGTGACTCCGCCCTCGTGCGCAAGGACGAAGAGGTCTCCCTGACCAACCCGGGTGACGCGGCGGCGGAAGTGCTCGTCGCAGTGGCCCCGACGAACTTCATCGCCGGCATCCGCCAGTGGCCCGAGCAGCCCTCGACTTGACGCCACCGCATCGATCGCGCTGCGCACGGTGCGCCACAGCTGGCCCGCGGGAGACCGGAGCGCTCCGCGACGAGCGCTCCCACCGCTGGAACGCCCCGCGCGCTGGCCGCACCTCGCTCAGCCACTACCTCCCCACCCCCTTCGGATGAGCGAATGCGCTGCGCGCAACCCGGTGCTCGCGGTGAACAGCGAGGCCGGCGGCGCGGACAAGGTGAACACCCGCAGGAACCGATCCCGCAGCACGGCGTCATTGGCGACCGCGCTGAAGAACGCGTCCGCGAGCGGCGCCAGAGCACGGACCGGCAGCGGGAGAGGTCCGGTCCGCCAGCCGAGTACCGCGCGATCCGCCACGGCGGCGAGGTTCCAGGCGTCCCGGATCGGCTTCGCGGCCGTGCGGAAGTACCGGCGCGCGAGGTCGTGCGTCCCATCGCGCAACGCGGTGGCGAGCGCATCGGCTTGCACCGCCGCGACGGTCATGCCTTGCCCGTAGGTCGGGTTCAAACTGCACACGCCGTCGCCGAGCACGAGCAGCCCTTCGGGGAACGCGCGCATCCGGTCGTACCGGCGCCAGCGGCTGGTCGGGAACGTCCGCGATTCCGGTGTGGACAGCGGCTGTCCGGATCGGAGCGCGTCCAGCACGTGCGCGGGCGCGAAATCGGCGACGAACTCGAGCATGCCGGCGAGGTCCGACGGAGGTTTGCACCCGCCGACGCCGAACACCGAGACGTCCCACATCTCGTTCTCGTGGCGGAACAGCGCCATGCCTTTCGGACGCAGCCGCGTGGCGCTGATGAGCACCATCTTCTCCCGCAACGCGTGCGGATCGATCCGCATCTGCAGGCTCGAGTAAGTGCCCCTGACCTTCACCTCGTCCTCCTCGGGGCGCGGGTGGCCGAGCTCCTCCAACCAGACGGGAGTGCGGGAGCCGCGCCCCAGCGCGTCGACGACGAGGTCGGCGTCGAGGTGCAGTGGCCCATCGGTCGACGTAGCCCGCACTCCCGTGACGCATCCGCCGGCGAACCGCAGCCCCTCCACCGCGCACCGGTCCCGGATGTCCACATTTGACATACGTGCCAGGCGCTCCCGCACGCCCTTCTCCAGCATCGGACGGCTGGGCACGTGGACTTCGGCCTCCGGTCCCGGTGCAGCACCAGCGAGGTGGTGCCCGACCGCTTCGAATCGGATCTCGTCCGGGTCCTCCCGGATCACGGGCACTCCGCACCGGCCGAACTCGGCGAGCAGCCCCGGGAAGAACCGCTCGATGAGCTCTCCGCCCTTCGGCAGCAGCGTGTGCCCGTGCGCGCTCTGCGGAACGCCGCGCCGCGGGCGAGCTTCGCCCGGCAGCGCATCCCGGTCCAGCACGGTCACCTTCGCGCAGTGATCCGCCAACACCCGGGCGGCGAGCAATCCGCCCATCCCGGCACCGAGGACGATCGCGTGATTTTCACGAGTCCGCATGACAGGCCCCCTCGCCCGCTCTGAACGACTTCGTTGCGCGAGGTTGCTTGTATAACAAAGTTATGTGACTCTTGTCACGTGAGCACGAAAGAGCGTTTGATCGAAGCCGGACTCCGGATGCTCGAAACGCGAGGACCCGAGTCGCTGAACGCCCGCAAGCTCGCCGCCGAGATCGGCACCTCGACGATGGCCGTGTACACGCATTTCGGCGGCATGGCCGGGCTCTACGAGGCGCTCGCGCGGCGGGCCTTCGTGCAGTTCGGCGAAACCCTGGCAGCGGTCGAGCACACCGACGACCCGGTTGCCGACCTCCTCGCGCTCGGCCTCGCCTACCGGGAGTTCGCCCTGGCCAGTCCCCAGCGGTACCGGTTGATGTTCGGCATGACCGCACCGGGCAGCGGCGCAGTCGTGGCGCAGGACCTGACGGTCGACGGCGAGCCGAGCGGGCTCGCCGAAGCCTCAGCGACATTCGACCAGCTCAAAGAAGCCGTGCAGCGCTCCCTCGACTCCGGGCGGATCCACGGCGACGACCCGGTCTCGATCGTGGGCCAGTTCTGGAGCATGATCCACGGCTTCGTCCTGCTGGAGATGTCGGGGTTCTTCGGGGCAGAAGGGCGAGGGGTCCTCGCGGTCCTCGCACCGCACGCGCAGAACCTCCTGCTCGGCCTCGGCGACGACCCCGTGGAAGCGGAGAAGTCGGTCCACGCGGTCGTCGAGCGGTTGGCCGAACGCGCGGCTCCACCCCCGCCACCGCCGCCGCCCACCGACGTCCGGCGCGGACGCCGACCGCACGCGAATCGCCGACGCGGTTGAATCCCGCACCCGGCCGGCGGCACCTGGGAGCATTCGGCTTCCGGCAGTGCGCTCGTCAGCTCCACGCGAATTCCCCGGACGCGTTCCCGATGAGACTGCGGAGGCAAACCCATGAGCGACGACGTCGATGTGATCATCGTCGGTGCGGGATCCGCCGGCTGCGTGCTGGCGAACCGCCTGTCAGCAGATCCGGGGCTGTCGGTGCTGCTCCTGGAAGCAGGGCCGCCCGACCGGAACCCGCTCCTGCACGTCCCGAAGGGCTTCGGCAAGCTGCTGGCCCATCGCGAATTGGCGTGGCACTTCCCGACCCGACCGGTGGGCTCGACGCAGCGCCCCGAGCAATGGGTGCGCGGGCGCGTGCTCGGCGGGTCCAGCGCGATCAACGGCATGGTCTACAACCGCGGCCACGCCGCCGACTACGACGAGCTGGTCCGGCTCGGCAACCCCGGCTGGGGGTGGTCGGAAATGCTGCCGATCTTCCGCGCGATGGAAGACCACGCGCTCGGCGCGTCCGACGCCCGCGGGAGCGGCGGGCCGCTCGCGGTGAGCGTCCCCGCCTCCGAGGACGGCCTGTGCGAGGACCTACTCCAGGCCGGTGTCGAGATCGGACTCGAACGCCGCGCCGACATCAACGACACCGATGGCGAGCGCATCGGTTGCTCACCCGCCACGATCCGCGGTGGCAGGCGGGTCAGCGCTGCCCGCGCATTCCTGCGCCCGGCCACCCGGCGACCGAACCTGCGCGTGGTCACCGGCGTCACGGCGGAAGCGCTGCTCTTCGACGGTGATCGGGTGGTCGGTGTCCGGGCCCGGTCAGGCAGCAGCGCGATCGAGTACCGCTGCACGCGCCAAGTCGTGGTGTCCGCGGGCAGCATCAACAGCCCGGCACTGCTGCAACGATCCGGGATCGGACCCGCGGACGAGCTGCGCCGTGCTGGGATCGATCCGCGGGTCGACCAACCCTCCGTGGGAGCGCACCTGCGCGAGCACCGGTACGTTCCACTGCAGTTCCGATTGGCCACCGACCTCGGGTACAACCGGCAACTGGCATCGCCGTCCGCCCAGGCCCGCACCGCGTTGCGCTACCTGTTCACCCGCAGAGGTCCGCTCGCCGGCCCCGCCTTCGACATCGTGGGCTTCCTGAAGACCCACGAGGACGCGCCGCGCCCGGACGCGCAGATCAACCTGGCGCCCTGGTCGGTGCGGTCGTTCGAAGCCGGCGGAGAAGCACGCGTCGAAGACTCCCCGGGAGTCCAGGGGATCGGCTACGTGCTCCGCCCGAAGAGCGAAGGCCGCCTGCTGGTCAACTCGGCGGACCCGGACGCCGCGCCCACCATCGACCCCGGTTTCCTCACCGCGGACCACGATCGGCGCGTCACCACCGCCGCGCTGGCCCGCTTGCGGGAGCTCTTCGCCCGCGAACCCGTTGCCCGGCACCTCGCCGGGGAAACGGTTCCGGGGCCCGCGGTGGAGAGCGAGGAGGAGGTGGTCGACGCGGCGCTGACCAAGGGCGGTTGTGGCTACCACGCCATCGGAACGTGCGCGATGGGGCCGAACCCGGACGACGTCGTCGACCCGCGGCTCCGGGTTCGCGGTGTGGACGGGCTGCGCGTGGTCGACTGCTCGGTCCTGCCCACGATGGTTTCCGGGAACCTCAACGGCCCCGCCATGGCGGTGGCTTGGCGCGCCGCCGAGCTGATCGCTGCAGACCTCTGAGTCCTCTCCGAACGCCTGCCCGCGGAGCCGCTCACCGCACCGGTCGGCCCGCCGTCGAGGCAGGCAGGTCATGACCGCTCCCCGCGGGTGTGACGGCTCGTGGGGAGCAGGAAACCGGCGACGACCAGCCACAGCAGCGAGCCGAACCGGCCGATCGGGATGAGGGGTTGCAGCGGCTCGAAGACCATGGCCAGGAAGCTCAGCTCCGCGAGCGCTGCGATGACCAGGCCGGTCCACGCGAGCCAGGACGGCAGCAACCGCAGGAGGAGACCCGGGACGGCGATACCGGCGACCAGGAGGCCGAGCCCGAGCACGTGCGCGAACCCACCGGTGGCGAAGCTCAGGTAGCTGAGGGCGTGCGTGAGCTCGGTTTGCGCGCTGACGACCGGTTGGCCCTGCGCCCAGGTGATCGTCGCGGACACGGCGAGCAGGACCGCTGCCGCGACACCGCCGAACAGCCCGATGGCGGGCCCGGGCACGCGGATGCCGAGGCGCTGCTGGCGCGCGTACACGGTCGCGGTGTAGATCCCGAGCGGGATCGATGAGCCCAACTGCAGCATCGCCGCCAGCCGGACGGCGAAGCCGTGTTCGGCGAAGAACCCGGCCACGGTGCTGGTCGAGCGCGACGGGCACACCCTCGGCGCGATCGCGGTGCGCGATGAGCTGCGCCCCGAAGCGGTCAAGGTCGTCGCGAACTTCCGCCGCGAGGGCTACCACGTCGCGATGCTTACCGGCGACAACACCCGTACCGCCGCCGCGTTGGCCGCCGAAGTCGGCATCGGCGCCGTGCATGCCGAGCTGCGCCCTGAAGACAAAGCCCGCCACGTCGAACAACTGCGATCGGAGCGGTCGACGGCGATGGTCGGTGACGGCGTCAACGACGCCCCCGCCCTGGCCACCGCGGACCTCGGCATCGCGATGGGCGCGATGGGCACCGACGTGGCCATCGAAACCGCCGACGTTGCCCTCATGGGTGAAGACCTGCGCCACCTGTCCCAAGCCCTGGCCCACGCACGCCGATCCCGACGCATCATGCTGCAAAACGTGGGGCTGTCGCTGGCAATCATCACCGTACTGATGCCGCTGGCCCTACTCGGTGTTCTCGGCCTGGCCGCAGTGGTCCTGGTCCACGAGGTCGCCGAGGTGTTCGTCATCGCCAACGGGGTTCGCGCTGGCCGCACGCGCACCCACACGTCAGCGCTGACCGCGCCAACTACAGCGACTCCCGCACAGCACCATGTGCCAGCCTAAACGTGCCTGGACACTTCACCCGCTCCTCAACTGGTAGTGGAGTCGATCGACGAATACGGAGACATGACATGGAGGTTGAGGTTCTCACCGTGCCGAATTGCCCGAATGCGGCGCCGATGGTCGCGCAGGTGCGACAGGCGCTCGACGCTGTCGGCTTACGTGACATCGAGGTGACGACTCGCGTGATCGTCGACCACGAGCAGGCCAAGCGGACCGCCTTCACAGGCTCCCCGACGATCTTGATCGACGGGCACGACCCGCTCGCTGAGCCCGGACGCTCCACTGGGCTGGCGTGCCGTGTTTACTAAACGGCGAACGGCCTGGCTGGTATCCCCGACCTCGAACGGCTGCAACAAGCACTGGATACCGCTCGCACTTGACCTTCGAGTCGACTTGAAGGTTTACCGTCGAGAGCGTGAGCACGATGCGGATCTCTCAGCTCGCCGAGCGCAGCGGCGTCCCGGCGACCACGCTGCGCTTCTACGAGGGCGCAGGGCTGCTGCCCGCCGAGCGGACCCCGGCTGGCTACCGCGTGTATGGCGAGGACGCCGTTGAACGCCTGGCGTTCATCGGCGCGGCCAAGCACCTTGGGTTGCCGTTGGAGGAGATCGGCGAACTGCTCAGCGTGTGGGAAACCGGCGCCTGCAGGGAGGTCAAGGCTGACCTACGGCCTCGGATTACTGCTCGCTTGGACGAAGCTCAACAGCGCGTCGCCGAGCTGATGGCCTTCACCGCCTCGCTGCACTCCGCACTGGACCACCTGGGCGCGCTGCCCGACCGCGACCAGCCATGCGATCCACACTGCGGGTTCCTCACTGCGCCCCGCCCCGCCGGGCCGACGGGCGGTGCGATCACCTTCAACCGGCGCGCTATCGAGCAGGAAACCGAGCGATGGCAGACCGCGCCCGTAGCCTGCTCGCTGACCGGGGACGATATGACCGCGCGCGCCGCCACCTGGCACGCGGCCTTGGACGGCGCCACGCGCACACCGCTCTCCGGTGGGCTCCGCGTGACGCTGCCCGCCGAGCGCATCGCGCGCATCGCCGACCTGGCCGTCTCCGAGCAGCGGTGCTGCCCCTTCTTCGACTTCCGCCTCCACCTCGACTGCCCTGACCTTCACCTAGAGGTCCGCGCGCCAGCCGAGGGGGCCGGCTTGCTGCACGACCTGTTCGGCCCAGCTACCTGATCGCCACGGCATCCCCACATACCCCACGTCGAGACCATTGCGCAGCGCTCAATCGCTGTGGCTGGCGGTGGGAACAGCGGGCTCCCAGGCAGCAAACCCAGACGCAGTCCAGACCCCGGTAGGACCGAACATGCCAGGAGAGAACGCAGTGTCGGAGCAAGCACACGGTCTAGTCGCCACGATGGAGCGGCACCAGGTCGCGGTCTACGTGGCGGCGATGGCGACGGGAGCCCTGGTGGGTTGGACCGTCCCAGCCGTCGGGCCGGGTCTGGAGCATGCGATCAACCCTGTGCTCGCGGCTCTGCTGTACGTGACGTTCCTGCAGGTTCCCGCCGCCAAATTGGGCCGCTCGCTGCGGGCAGGCCGGTTCCTGTCCGCCGCACTGGTGGTCAACTTCCTCGTCGTACCACTGGTCGTCGCCGTCATGTTCGTCTTCCTGCCACCGGACCAGGCCGTGCGCATGGGCGTGCTGCTGGTGCTACTCACCCCCTGCGTCGACTATGTGATCGTGTTCAGCTCCCTGGCCGGTGGCAGCAGCCAGCGGCTCCTGGCCGCCACCCCGCTGCTGCTGCTCGCGCAGATGCTGTTCCTGCCGGGATACCTCTATCTGTTCATGGGCTCGGAGTTGACCACGATCGTCGAACCCGGGCCGTTCATCGAGGCGTTCCTCGTGCTGATCGTTATCCCGCTAACGCTGGCCTGGCTCACCCAAACCTGGGCCGCCCGCCGCCGGGTCGGCCAGAAAGCCGCCGACGCGATGGGCACGGCGATGGTGCCACTCATGGCCGCGACTCTGCTGACCGTTGTCGCCTCCCAGGTGCCGAAGCTGGGCGGCAACCTTGGCGACGTAGCGCGCGTCGTGCCCTTCTACGTGCTCTTCCTGCTCCTCATGGCCTTCATCGGACTCGCCGTCACCCGCCTATTCCGCCTGAACAGACCTGACAGCCGGGCCATCGTGTTCACCGGCGCGACGCGCAACTCCCTGGTCGTCCTTCCGCTGGCCCTGGCGCTGCCGGACAGGCTCGCCATCGCCGCGGTCGTCGTGGTCACCCAGACCCTCGTCGAGGTCATAGGCATGGTGATCTACGTCAAAGCGATCCCCCTGCTCCTGCCCGCCCGCTAACGACCGACGTCATCCACGGCAGCGGAACCTCGTTCTTGTCGGGACAGCAAAGTGACAGCCGAATAGACGAATCGTGGCCCTGACCAGGCACGGATAAGGTCCTACCGGATCAGGGCCACGAGAGGTGGGAGGTCAGCGCGCGGCGGCGCCGACCTCGGCGGCGTATCCGCCGCCTGTGGCGATGAGTGCAGCGTTGGTCGCTTCGTGTTCGGCGAGCCAGCGTTCGGCGTCGATGGCCGCCGCGCAACCGGAGCCAGCCGCGGTGATGGCCTGGCGGTAGGTCTTGTCCACCAGATCCCCCGCTGCGAAGACGCCGGGGATTCCGGTGTGCGTGGTGGGCTGTTGCACGAGGACGTAGTTCTCGTCGTCGACGTCGAGTTGGTCGCGGACCAGTTCGCTGCGGGGGTCGTGTCCGATCGCGACGAACATGCCGCTGACCGGAAGCTCGGATTCGGCACCGGTGACGGTGTCCTGCAGCTTCAACCCGGTGACCGCGGTGTCGCCGACGACTTCGGTGACCACGGCGTTGGTGCGCCACTTGATCTTCTCGTTCGCGCGGGCGCGTTCCAGCATGATCTTGGAGGCACGGAACTCCTCGCGACGGTGGATGATCGTGACCGAGCGGGCAAAGCGGGTGAGGAAGGTCGCTTCCTCCATCGCCGAGTCCCCGCCGCCGACGACGGCGATGTCCTGGTCGCGGAAGAAGAACCCGTCGCAGGTGGCGCAGGAAGACACACCGCGCCCGAGCAGGCGTTCCTCGCCGGGCACTCCGACGTAGCGGGCGGCGGCGCCCATCGCGAGGACGATGGCCTTGGCCCGGTACTCGACGCCGTTGGCGAGGACCGTTTTCGTCTCGCCGCTGAGGTCGATCTTTTCGACGTCCTCGGTTCGTAGTTCGGCACCGAAGCGCTGGGCTTGGTTGCGCATCTGTTCCATGAGGTCGGGACCCATGATGCCGTCGCGGAAGCCGGGATAGTTCTCGACCTCGGTGGTGGTCATCAGCGCGCCACCGAACTGGGTGCCCTCGAACACGAGCGGTTCGAGTTCGGCCCGAGCGGCGTACACGGCGGCGGTGTATCCGGCGGGGCCGGAGCCGACGATGATCAGGTTGCGGATCTCGCTCGTCACCGCGCGGCCTCCGGTGCCAGTTCGGCGAGCAGGCTGGTGACGCGGCGGTCGATCTCGTCGCGGATGCCGCGGACTTCCTCGACCGACTTCCCGGCGGGGTCGTCGAGTTCCCAGTCGAGGTAGCGCTTGCCGGGGAAGACCGGGCAGGCATCCCCGCAGCCCATCGTGATCACAACGTCGGCGGCCTCGACCGCCTCGGTCGTCAGGGGCTTGGGGAACTCCTGGGACAGGTCGAGGTCGAGTTCGGCCATCGCGAGCACCACCGCCGGGTTGATCGTCTCGGCCGGGGCAGAGCCGGCGGAACGGACGGTGACCCGGCCTTGGGCGCGGTGGTGCAGCAGCGCGGCGGCCATCTGGGATCGGCCTGCATTGTGCACGCAGACGAACAGCACTTCGGGGGTCGAGGACACGAGGGCTCCTTGGTTCTTGGCGATCGAGGTGAGGCGTTCGCGGGCGAAACGCGTCGCGAGGGTCGCGAGGTGGGTGTGCACCCGGGCGGTGGCATTGAGCTGTGCGTAGGTCTCGTCCACGACCGCGCGGATCGTCTCCGGGCCGAAGATTCCGCGGAACTGGGGTTGCAGGTCGGCGGTGGCGCGGTCGAGGAGTTCGGTGACGTGGACATGGTCAGCCGCCTGGAGTTCGGTAGGGCGAGTCTTGGCTCGGGGCTTGCTTGGCTGGGGTCAGGTCTCCTATCGAGTGCTGTTGATGGGACGTCGCGCTCGGCTCAGGCGCAGGGGCGGCGGATGGCCTGGGCGTGGTGTGCCTGCGCGGTGAGGTTCGCGATGCCGACGGTGAGCAGGCTCAGCGCGTCCGGGCGCAGCCGGTAGTAGGTGTACCGCCCCCGCGGCTCGGCGGCGACGAAGCCAGCTTCGCGGAGAACGCGCAGGTGGTGGCTGATGGTGGATTGCCGTGCTCCGGTGTCGTCCACCAGGTGGCAGGTGCACATCTGCTCGCGGGCGAGCAGGCGCACGATCTCCGCGCGGAGCGGGTCCCCGAAGAGCTTCACCACAGCCTCGGCAAGGTCGGGTTGCGCCTCCACAGCCTGCCCGGGAGCCTCTTCTTCGCCAGCCCCAGCAACGGGTGACATCAACATAGTTCGATGAAAGCACCGGACGACGTGTCCCGTCAAGCAACGGATACGAGGGTTCACAATCGCTATGAGCTGCACTTTTATTCGATTTCCTGCATTGCACAGAAGCCCGAGAGGTCGTGGTCACATCAGCTTGGTTTGATTCATCAGCCTCGATCGATGTAGCGTCGGCTGGGTAGTACTCCCAGCGGGAAGGGGTCCGTGATGGCGTCTGTCGAGATTTATGACCCGGCGATGTGCTGTTCGACCGGGGTGTGTGGCCCATCGGTGGACCCGGCGTTGACGCAGTTCGCCGCTGACGTGGAGTGGCTGGGCTCCGCGGGCGTGGACGTCCATCGGTTCGGGCTGTCCTCCGAGCCCGGCAAGTTCGTGGAGAACGGCGAGGTCGGCGCGTTGCTGAAGGACAAGGGCGAAGAAGCCCTGCCTGCCGTGTTCGTCGACGGTGCACTGCGCACCTCCGGGCGGTATCCGACCCGGGTGGAACTGGCCGAGTGGACGGGTATGGCCACCGAGCGCCCTGGCCTGCCGGTGATCGAGCAGGCCGAGCCCGGCAGTGGTTGCTGCGGCGGCGGGGAGTGCTGAGCGTGGGCACGGTGCCCGCCGATCAGGTCCTCGGCGGTCTGCTCCGGGTGCGCACGCCGTTCGTGTTCTTCACCGGTAAGGGCGGCGTGGGCAAGACGTCGACGGCGTCGGCGACGGCGATCGGACTGGCCGATGCCGGGCGCAGCGTGCTGGTGGTCAGCACCGACCCCGCCTCCAACCTCGACGAGGTCCTGGAGACCACCGCGGGACGGGACCCGCGGCCGGTACCCGGGGTGACCGGGTTGTTCGTGATGAACCTCGATCCAAGCGAGGCGGCGGCCCAGTACCGGGAGAAGGTCCTCGGCCCGTACCGGGACAGCCTGCCCGCCTCGGCGGTGGAACAGATCGAAGAACAGCTCTCTGGCGCCTGCACGGTCGAGATCGCGGCATTCAACGAGTTCGTCGCGTTGCTGACCAACCCCGAGATCCGCGAGCGATTCGACCACGTGGTCTTCGACACCGCACCCACCGGACACACGCTGCGCCTGCTGAGCCTGCCCAGCGCGTGGTCGGACTTCCTGGCCACCAACCCCGGCGACGCTTCGTGTATCGGCCCGCTCGCGGAGATGGGCGCGCAGCAGCAGCGCTACACCGAGGCGATGCACGCCCTGGCCGACGCTGATCAGACCACGCTGGTCCTGGTGACCCGCCCCGACCAAGGGGCGCTCGCGGAGGCCGGGCGAGCGTCGGCCGAACTGCGGGAACTGGGCGTCGGCAACCAGCGGTTGATCGTCAACGGCGTGTTCACCGCCACCCGCGACGACCCTCTAGCGCAGGCGTGGCAGCAGCGCGCTCAGGACGCACTGGAGCAGATGCCCGAGTCGTTGGCAGAGGTCACCGAGATCGAGTCCGTGCCCTTGCTGCCGGAGCTGCCGCTGGGCGTGCGGAACCTACGCGCCATGCTCCGCCCCACACTGCCAGCGCAATCGGACTCAACAGCGGATGCCGCGTTGCCCGCCGGGGTAGCGACCCACGTGCGGGATCTGATCGACGAGGTCGCCGCCCACGGCCGCGGTCTGGTGATGGCACTCGGCAAGGGCGGCGTCGGCAAGACCACGGTCGCCTCCTCGGTCGCCGTGGGACTCGCTCGGCGGGGGCTTCCGGTCACGCTGACCACGACCGACCCGGCCGCGCACCTGGACGCCTCGCTGAGCGACGGTCTTGGTGACCTGGAGGTCACGCGCATCGACCCGGTGGCCGAGACGGCGGCGTATACCGAGGCGGTGCTCGCCGAGGCCGGCGCAAACCTGGATGAGCAGGGCCGGGCTTTGCTGGTGGAGGACCTACGGTCGCCGTGCACCGAGGAGATCGCCGTCTTCCACGCCTTCGCCCGCACCGTGGCCGCCGCCCAGGACCGGATCGTCGTGGTCGATACCGCCCCGACCGGGCACACGCTGTTGCTGCTGGATGCCTCGCGTAGCTACCAGCGCCAGTTGTCCCAGCAGTCCGGCCAGGCGCCACCGCCCGAGGCCGTGGAACTGCTCGATCGGCTGACTGACCCGGATTACACCCGTGTCGTGCTGGTGACCCTGCCGGAGGCAACCCCAGTGCATGAGGCCGCCGCGCTACAGGGGGATCTCGCTCGGGCGGGCATCAAGCCGTTCGCCTGGGTGGTCAACCAGAGCTTGGCCGCGGCCTCGCCGGTCGACCCGTTGCTGGTGGCCCGGGCCGCCTCCGAACGCCGCTATCTCGCCGAGGTCGCCACCGACCACGCCGAGCGCACCGCCGTGCTGCCGTGGCGCGCGACGACACCGGTCGGTGCCGAGCAACTGGCACTTCTCGCGAACGGCGAGCACTAACCCGACTGGTGGCCGGTAGCCGGCCGGCACCGATTCTGACTCACGCTCGACAGGAGAGACGACGACGCCATGACTGTGGCAGCCATTCTGATCTTCCTCGCCACGCTCACCTTGGTGATCTGGCAACCCAAGGGTCTGGGCATCGGCTGGAGCGCGCTCGGCGGCGCGGTGGTGGCCCTGGCGACCACGGTGGTGCACCTGTCCGACGTGCCCACCGTGGTCGGCATCGTCTGGAACGCCACGCTCGCCTTTGTTGCCGTGATCATCATTTCGCTGATCCTCGACGAGTGCGGCTTCTTCGAGTGGGCCGCCCTGCATGTGGCCCGGTGGGGACGCGGGCACGGGCGTGCATTGTTCGTGTTGATCGTGCTGCTCGGGGCCGCGATCGCCGCGGTGTTCGCCAACGACGGCGCCGCGCTGATCCTGACCCCGATCGTCATGCAGATCATGCTCGCGCTGCGGTTCTCCCCGAAGGCATCGCTGGGCTTCGTCATGGCCACCGGGTTCATCGCCGACACCGGCAGTCTGCCGCTGGTCGTGTCCAACCTGGTCAACATCGTCTCCGCCGACTTCTTCCACATCGACTTCGCCCGATTCGCCGCGGTCATGGTCCCGGTCGGCCTCGTCTCCGTGGCCGCCAGCCTGGGCGTGCTCCTGCTGTACTTCCGCCGCTCCATCCCCAAGACCTACGACGTCACCGCCCTGCGCCAGCCAGCCGAGGCCATCAGCGACCAACTGACCTTCCGCACCGGATGGATCGTGCTCGCACTGCTGCTGATCGGCTACTTCGGCGCCGACCCCATCGGCGTGCCGCTGTCGGTCGTGGCCGGAGCCGGCGCGCTGATCCTCATCGCGGTCGCCGCCCGCAAGCCCGCCTTCGCCTTTCCCCTGTCCGTGCGTCAGCCGCTACCCGCGACCGTGGGCGCAGGAGGCGCGGGGAACAGCGAGCAGCACCCTGTGGGCGATCCGCGCAACACCGCCGACGCGGGCGATCTCGCCGCAGCCCCGGCCACGCCCGACGACGCCCGTCCCACCGGGCCGCGCCGCATCCCGGTCGGCAAGGTCATCCGGGAAGCGCCCTGGCAGATCGTGCTGTTTTCCATCGGCATGTACCTGGTCGTCTACGGCCTGCGCAACCAGGGGCTCACCGGTGAGTTGGCCAAGCTGTTCGGGTTCTTCGCCGACCACGGTGTCCTCGCCGCCGCACTCGGCACCGGTGTCGTGGTGGCGGTGCTGTCGTCGATCATGAACAACATGCCCACGGTGCTCATCGCCGCGCTGGCCATCGGCGCCGTCGGGGCGACCGGGCTCACCCACGAGGCGATGGTCTACGCCAACGTCATCGGCTCCGATCTCGGCCCCAAGATCACCCCGATCGGCAGCCTGGCCACCCTGCTGTGGCTGCACGTGCTCGACCGCAAGGGAATGCACATCGGCTGGGGGCGCTACTTCCGCACCGGCATCGTCCTCACCATCCCCGTCCTGCTCGTCACACTCGCCGCACTGGCCGGGTGGCTCACCATCATCGGAACCTAAACCCGGAGTACCGGGCCGACACGGTCCTCACAGGAGCACGGAAGGAGAACCGTCATGCACTGCTTCGACTGCGCAGAGCACAACGTCGAACGGCCAGCCGTGGGGACCTGTATGGACTGCGGGGCGGGCGTGTGCGCCGAACACGCCCGCCCCGAACGACGCTCCGTCACCTGCCGTGTGGTCGGTCTGACCGTCGTGAACCAACCGGCGCGAGTGGCAGCTCGTATCCTGCGCTGCGCCTCCTGCATCCAGGTCCGCACCACCGTCGCAGCCTGCGAGAAACAGGACGGCCGGAACTGCTAACAACCCGTGCCGGCGTTCGACGCCACGTGCCGAAACGGAGGTAGGACATGGCCGAGGTAGCGGACGTGGTCGTGATCGGCGGAGGTCAAGCCGGTTTGGCCGCCGGCTACTTCCTGCGCCGAGCCCGCCTGAACTTCGCCATCCTGGACGCACAAGATCAGCCGGGAGGGGCGTGGCGACACGGCTGGGACTCGCTGCGGCTGTTCTCCCCGGCCGAGTACAGTCCGCTGCCCGGCTGGTGGATGCCCCGCCAAGACGGCGAAACCTTCCCCACCGCCGACCACGTCGTCGGCTACCTCCGCGACTACGAGCAGCGATACGAGTTGCCCGTGCACCGCCCCGTCCACGTGCGTGGCGTCCACGACGCGGGGGCGTGGCTGGCCGTCGACACCGACCACGGGACCTGGCGCACCTCGATCGTCATCAGCGCAACCGGCACCTGGGACACGCCGTACCTGCCCGTCTACCCGGGCAGTGACGAGTTCTCGGGAGAACAACTGCACACCGTCGCCTACCGCTCGCCGCAGCGGTTCCGCGGCCAGCGCGTGGTGGTCGTGGGAGGCGGCAATTCCGCAGCACAGATCCTGGCCGAGGTCTCCACGGTCGCCGACACGACCTGGGTCACCCAGCGTCCACCCCGGTTCATGCCCGATGACGTGGACGGCCGTGTCCTGTTCGACGTGGCCACCCGGCGCGAAGCCGCCCGCCGGGCCGGCACGGACAGCAACGGTGTCTCCGGACTCGGCGACATCGTGATGGTGCCCAGCGTGCGCGAGGCACGTGATCGCGGCGTGCTGCACGCCCTCCCGATGTTCGACTGCCTCACTCGCAACGGCGTGGCCTGGAACGATGGCACCGAACAGTCCTGTGACGTGATCATCTGGTGCACCGGGTTCCACCCCACCTTGCGCCATCTCGAACCGTTGGGATTGAGCTACGAGAATGGCGTGCCGAAAGCCGTAGGCACGCGGTCGGTCGACGAGTCGCGCCTGTACCTGCTGGGGTACGGGGACTGGACCGGTTTCGCTTCGGCCACCCTGATCGGAGCCGGCCGCGCCGCGAAGTCGACTGTCACCGAGATCGCCGATCGCCTGCACTCGCACAAAACGGCGGAGTGACGCTAGACCGGCCTCGCACAGCGTCAACCCAACAGATCCGATCTCCTGGACCGCGAGCTGTCTCCCAGCACCGGATGGACCTGGTTCTACTCGCAGCAAGCGTCGTGATGAGTGACCGCCAAGGATGCCCACCGCACCGTACACATGCGACGGACAATGGCGTCGACGCTGTGCTGGGATCGTTGGTGTGCCAAAGAGATGCGGTGGTGCCCGTCTTCGACGAAGTACAGCTCGCCCAGTTGGATCAGGCGTATGGGATTCCATCCCTGCCCGTCGCTATGGCTCCGGGCAAGCCGGTCGCGACGTGCCCGGATCTCCGGCGTCAACGGCCGGAAAGTGCGATCGAAGTCGTGCGGGCGTGCGACCGTTCCCGCGATTCTGGCGAGAGAAACCACATCTGGCTTGCTGTGCTTCTCGTTGCAGGCGGCGTCGGGATCGTGCCCGAAGACGGCGAGGGCGTCCGCGAGCACCAGCAGCCGAGGTTTCGCCCGCGGGCGAAACCTCGGCAAGGCCGCTGTGAGCGCACGAATCCAAGACATCGCCAGAGCCCCTTCCGAGATCGGTCACGTCAACACGCCCCCAGTCTGATCAGGTGCGGGTGCGGAGGAGTCGTGCGGTGACGTAGCGGGCGTCGCGGCCGACGCCGCGCAGGGTGGCGGAGGCGAAGCTGCGCTGCCATTCCAAGCCGACATAGCCCAGTCCCGGCACGGTGCTCGACAGCCCGTGCTTCTGGGGTGGAAGGCCGTCGTCGGTCAGCGCGCCGGTTCCGTCGAGATAGGACAGTTCGGGGTGGTAGCCGGTGGCCAGCAAAATCGTGTCGACGTGTTCGCGGTTGCCGTCCGGCCAGGTGATCTGGGAACCGTCGATGGCGGCGAACATCCGCCGCTGGTCCGGGTTGCCCGCGTCGATCGCCTGGCAGTAGCGGCCGTCGTCGTTGACCGGCATCGGCGGCGGGTTGCGCACCAGGTGTCCGATCGGCAGGTGGTCGAATCCGCTGGCCACGGACCAGAAGTGCACGTCCCGGCCCAGGATGCGTTGTGGTGCGAACTTGATCGGGTGCCGGGTGGCCAGCGTGACCTGGGCTTGCTTGGCGAGTTCGGCGCCGATCTGCACGGCCGAGTTCGCCGCTCCCACCACGACGATCCGCTGCCCGGCGAACCCGGCGGGTTCGCGGTAATCGGCGGCGTGCAGCACGGTACCGGTGAACGCATCCAGTCCCGGCAGGTTCGGCCGGTAGGGACGCCCGAACGCTCCGCTCGCGGCGATCACAACGGGTGCGGTCACCGTCTCACCGTTGTGCACCTCGACCACGAAACGCGGGCCGTCGCGGTGAACGCGTTCGACGCGGTGATCGGTGCGGATGTCGGCGTCGAGGTTCTTCGCGTAGCGGCGCAGGTAGTCGATGACCTCGTCGCGGTGCGGGTAGTGCCACGGGTCACCGGGGAAGGCCATGCCGGGCAGGGCGCTGTAGCGGGCCGGGGAGAACAGGGCGAGGCTGTCGTAGTACTTCGGCCACGACCCCACCGGTTCGGGACCAGCTTCCAGCAGCACCGGCGCACGGCCGGCCCGCCGGAGGGCGTGGGCGGCGGCCAGTCCGGACTGCCCACCGCCGATCACCAAGGCGTCGACATCGGTCACGAGACGTTCCTTCCACGAGTTGTGCTGAGGGAGAGCAAGGCGGCGGCAAGGGTGACCGCGCCCAGGACGAGGAAAGTGGTGGCGTAGCCGCCGAGCAGGCCGGCCAGCGCGGCTCCGGCGAACGGGGCCAGCGCCATCGTGATCGTCAACGGTGCGGACAGCAGGCCGCTGAGCTGCCCGTAGTACCGGGCTCCCCACCTGTCGGTCACGGCGGTGGCCTGCAGCAGTGTGAACACGCCGCGCGCCATGCCCGCGGCGATCGCGGCGACGATCAACGCGGCCACCGAGGTGAGCACCCCGAGCAGCGCCGTGGTCAGCGCCATCGCCACGAGGATCAGCGCGGTGCGCGTCCGCACGGTGGTGCGCCGGGCCAGCGTGGTGTAGCCGAGCCGTCCCAGCACCTGACCGGCGCCGCCGAGGCCCAACGCGACCGAGGCGGTACCGATGCCGATGCCGCGTTCGGCCAGCAACGGCACCAGGTTGATCACGACCGCGAAGGTGGCGAACGCAGCCACGCTCAACGCGACGGTCAACACGACGAACACCGGGCTCCGGGCGACCTGCCGCGGGTCAGCCTCCTCGTGTCGGGATTCGGCCACCGGGCGTTCCGGCCACGGCAGGGCGAGACCGAACCAGTGCCCGGGAATCGTGACCGCCGCGAGGATGCCGGCCAGCACGAGGTAGGTCGCCCGCCAGTCCAGAACGGCGGCGAGTGCGGCGGTCAGCGGGGCGAACACGGTGCTGGCCAGCCCCGCGGCCAAGGTCAGGATCGTCAGCGCGCGGACGCGGTCGGGTCCGTGCCACCGGGTCAGCGCGGCGAATGCCGGCGGATACAGCACCGCTCCCATCGCCACCCCAGCCAGCAGCCACGCGGAGAGGAACCACGCCAGGTTCTGCGCGGTGGCCACCGCCACGAGGGCGGGCACGGCCAGCGCCGAGCGAACGGCTGTTCTTCAACTGGTTCCTCAGCGGTACCGACAACCAGGACCACGCCGTAGTCGACGAGGAGTTCGCGCAAGCGCTCCACACCGGTTCCGGCCTGTGCGAAGCCCTCTGCGGGCACCTCGTTGTACCGCGGTCGCTCACTGTGCCGCCGGGGCCGCGCTGCACCCGATGCCTGCTCTTCGTGAGAGCCCGCGCCACCCTGTCCGACCCCGATTTTCGGATGGCGGACCGCCCCCGCCGCCGCCATCGCGCGCCGACTTTCCTTCGTCGGCTGTTCCGCCGCCCTGTCCGATCTGCCGCCTGCACGGCTGTCCCCCGGGCGGATCGGGCAGGACCAGACCGCGGCGGCCCCGCCGCTGAAACCCCTCCTCCCGGCGGGGCCGCCGCGCACCACCCCCGACCTCGGACTCCGCAACAGACGTCCTCCACCGCCGTAGGGCGCCTTAAGCACGGAACGGAGTAACGACATGGCGACCCCGACCTCCGCCGCAGCCCGATCCGACATCGATAAGCCCGACCTCGCCACCGAGGCGAACTACTTCTCCGAACGCATGGGCTGGCCCGTCAGCATCGATGTCACAAACCAGCGCCTTGTCGTGCGCACCGGAGATGTACTCGATGCGTTCCGCGTCCAGCGAGCCCTGGCTGAACCGGTGGCCCTCGAACTCTCGGCCAGCTTGATGGCCGGCCCCGTGATCAGGGACAACGACGATCGTTGGTGGACCTTCATCACCGACCCCTGCCAGCGCGCAAACGTGGAGCTTGCCCACGAACTGCGCGCGGCGCACGTGCACGCGGTCCCGCCCGGCGGAGAAGTCGTGATTCCTCCGGTCACCGCACCCACGTCGTGGTGGCAGCAGCCCCAACCTGGCCGGCCCTTGCCGCCGTGGTCAGCAGTCGTCGGCGTCGCCCGCAGGGTCATCAACCGCGGCAGGTGACCCCATTTCCGTGCGATCAACACCAATGCTGGGAGCCCCGATGTCTATGACGTTTGCCGACGTCAAGCCCGATACCCCGTGCCCCACCGTGCACGGCGGATTACTTCACTACCCCCGCACCACGGTGAGCGGGCAGCCGATCACCATGCCCTTCGGTGAGAAGCGGGCGTATGGAATCCAGCAGTACGTGATGCTCTCGCTGTGCGGGGGCGGGTACTTGGTCCCGCCACGAGATGGTGAAGCCAAGGATCAGCAGCGGGTCCACGCCGCCTGCAACGAGTTGCTCCGAGGTCAGCGAGCGGCGGTCGAAGACCGCTCCTGCGGCGATCCCGTCGAACTGTCCGGTTCCGGACGGCGGCCGTGAGCGCGGCGACGTGCACCGTGGGACGGCACAACCGGACCGGACCGGACGGTCGGCCCGTCATCGGGAACCACGCGGTGTTCGGCAACGGCGTTCCGAAGCACAGCTGCGACGAACCGCTGAACGGTCCGCGGACCGAACCACTCCGTTGGAGCGTCGGAGGGGCGCTGGAGGCGTCACCGGACCTGGTCGACACACGCCCGATGCCCGTAGTCAGGACTGCGGCGCCGCCCCGGAGTCCCTGGTTCACCCCCGGACAACGGCTCCGCTCGGGAAGCGGACTTCCCGACCAGGGGCCTGCGGTTGGCACGACCCCGATCGATCCCAGCAACCCCAATGCCCTCGGCCGATTCCTCACCGCCATGCGGCGCAAGTGGGGCGAGGACGGCCACAGCCTCGACGAGCAAGAAAGGAGGTGAAACACCGTTGCTGAACTGCAATTCCTGCGGCAATCCCAACCACCTTGCGGACGAGGATCACCCGCGCAAGGACGCTGGCCCGCAGAGGTATCGGTAGAGCCGAGCTAGCCGCGCATCCGGCCAGATGAAACAGGGCTGAGCACGGCTCTACCGAGGACCGCACGCGGTCCCACGACCAGTGTGCGCGACCGCGTGCGGTCCGCAAAGCCCCGCCCAGGCGGGTGTCGACGACCCGAGTACTCGATTCGAGACGCGAAGGGATCTCCGATGGCTTTCGCCGGACACGGACCCGGTTCTCGAACGCTGCCTTGCCCACGGGTACGGAAGCCGGGTTCAACGCCCGATCAGGACATCGTGAATATGGTCGTCGAGTTCGGCGAGGTGTGCCTCGGCTTGGGCTTGCCGCAGGACTTTCCGTGCGTGTCGCAGGCGTTGAGCAGGCACCCGGCCACCGGTAGTTGCGGCCAGGTCAACGGCCTCGTGGAGGAGGGTGACGCTGGCCGCTGGGTCTCCGAGCCGCAACCTCGCCAACGCGAGGTCCGTTCCGACGATCCCGCGCTGCACCGCGTCGCGTGGCTGGGTCAACGTGGCCAGCGACCTTTCCAGACGAGCATGTGCATGATCGGCGTCTCCGACGTAGAGCGCACAGAGCCCGTCGAAGCCGTCCAGCCGGTCAGCGTTGAAGCCCGAAGAGCGCTGATCGACGGCGAGCTGTTCGACCGTGGTCCAGGCACGTTCCAGCGCCGTCAGGGCGCGGTGGGCCTGGCCAGCACGGGCGCTGACTTCGGCGTGGATGGCGTGCGCGCGAGCGCGGAGTGCGTAGCTGTCACTGCGGTGCGCTTCGGTGACGGCGGCGCGAGCGATCTGTCCGGCTGCCTCCGGGTTGCCGGTGGCGTGCAACGTGACCATCGCGTGGCTGGTGAGTACGGCAGCGCGATGACGGCGGTTGGGAAGGCGACCGGCTGTCTCCCTGGCTTCCCGGTACAGCGATTCGGCTGCCTCGTCATCTCGGGTCTCGAAGGCCAGACGTGCGGCCAGGGCAAAGGCATCGGTCGCCAGGGCCAGCACGTCGTCGTGCTGCTCGGACCGGACCATCCGCTGGCAGGTGTCGACGACGGGCGCGAGTTGCAGTTGCAGGCGCACCAGCGGGGTCGAGCCGATCTGGCTGTTGATGCCGTTGACCTGGTCCGCGAGCTGACGAACCAACGCTTCGTCGGGCATCGACGCCTGGTCTCCGTCGACCCCACCGGAGGTGGTGGCGGTGCGGGTGACGGCTTCGACGAGGTGGCGGATGCGGTGCTCGGGCGAGCCGAAATGCCGCAGAGCATCGAGCAGGGCTGCGAAGTCCGATCCCGGTCCCAGCGCGAACGTCCCGCTGGCCGTCCGGGCGTACAGGTGCGCCAGCAGGTACTGGTAGCGCTCGCCAGGACTGGTCGAATCGGTGGGGCTTTCCCAACGGGCGACGGTGCGCTGGATGCTGGCGACCCGGCGATCGGTCAGCGACGTCACCGCGAGCTGGCCGGCGGTCTCCCGCAACGCCCGTGCGAGGTCTGCCCACGACCAGCCCCGGGATTCGCGCAGGTGGCGCAGCAAGTTCGATCCGGTGACGGGATCAACGCTGGTCATGCCCACCAGTACATCATCCGTGCGCGGTCACAGGGGCACGACCAGCCGGGGTTTTCCTTGATCGGCGGCGTAGGTGAGGGTGTACCAGGTCCCGCTGGCCGGATCGGTGCCGCGCGGGAAGCCGATCACGAACTCACTGCGGTCGACCATCCATCGGTTCCTCGCATGGTAGGCAGCCGTGCCCAGCTCGGGAGCCCTCAGTTCGACGACCTCGTCCAGCCGGCCTTGATGCTTCCAGCGGGCGATCGCTTCGGCAGCGGTCGTCGGTTGATCCGCCACCGTGCAGGGCACGACCACCGTGAGCCTGGCGCTGGTGTGCTCGGCCAACCACCCCAGCGTCGCGGTGTCGATCCCGGCCGCGCCCCCAATGTAGAAGCGGACCTCGTCGGTGGCGAACGGTCGCAGGTAGGCGTCGAACAGCTCGGCCAGTTCGGCGTCGCTGACCTCGCCGGTCGTTCTCGTTCCGGTGATCGTCACGGTTCGCGGCACGTCAGCCACGCCTCCTTGCGGTTGTCATCGAATGTCATCTGTCCCGAGCCCAGCCAACCACGGTCTGATCAGTCCGCTGGTTGCGGCGTGTCCCCCGACCGCGCCGCAACCAGCACCCAACCCACACACGACCGGATCGCCACGATGAACCTACCGACCTCGATTGCACGTCTCGCCCCCGACGACGAGTGGCTGACCACCGTGACCACGCTGCTGCGCGAGGTGGCCAACGACGGGTTCACCTTCCACCTGTGCGGGAAGCCCGAACCGGTCGTGCTCGTCGCGTCGTACTACTGGGACAGCTACGTCGACCTGTTGAAGATCACCGGCCCCGACCAAGTCACGGCGGTACGTGCGGTCCGGCGCGAGAACTTCAACGTCTTCCAGCCGCCGAGCGTGGTCTGGGCGTTCGGCAACGACGCAGAGCCAACACTGCGGGCTCTGCTGAATCTGCTTCACCCCGACCACCCCGATCACCCGGACCAGCCGTTCGCTACCCCGCAGGTCATGCTCGTGCCTGAAGACGTGCAGCGGCCTGTCCGGCTGAAGCCACCCGAACCAGGGAAGGTCGGTCAACGCGAACGCCGTCTACGGCTTGCGTTGAGCAATCACACGGCCACCGGTTCCGCGCGCCCCCAGCCGGAGGTCGAGGAGAACGTCCGGCCTACGCCGCTGCAGCCGGGACGTGCCGTATGACGCCGACACTGTCCGAGGTCTTGGCGACGGTCGCCTCCGCGATGCCTGATCCGTGGTCCACGAACCACGTGGACCTGTACGAACAGGATCTCGCCCACCACTTCGATGTGGCGGAAGCAGTCGCCGTCTCCAGCGGCACCGCCGCGCTGCACTGCGCGTTGGTCGCCCTCGACATCGCTGCTGGCGACGAGGTCTTGCTGCCAGCCGCGGCCCCGCTCAGCTCGATCGCGCCAGTGCTGTATGTGGGCGCTACTCCCGTCTTCGTCGACTCCGGCGCTCGCGGCGAAAGTCTCGACATCGACGACCTTGCCTCGAAGCTGAGCGATCGCACCCGCCTCGTGGTGCCAGTGCACTTGTGGGGACGAACCGGCGACGTGGTCCGTCTCGTCGAGTACGCACGAGCGCACGGCCTCCGCGTCGTCGAGGACGCCCGTGACGCGATCGGAACTCGATTCGATGACCAGCTTGCCGGCACATTCGGAGACCTGGGATGCATCTCAACCAATGACAAGCAGGTCCTCTGGTCCGGACAAGGCGGCTTCATCCTCACCCAGGACACGACGTTGGCCGAGCGGTGCCGAGCGGCACGCTGGCACTGGCAGACGCCTCCGCGAGAACAAGCTCCGTACGGCGAGCTGGGCTACAACTACGCACTCGCCGAGCCGCTGGCCGCTATTGCCCGAGCGAACCTTGCCCGTCTAGACGATGTGCTGGAACAGCGACGAAATCAGTACCACGCCTTGGCTTCGATGCTCGCCGAAGCACCGGGACTGCGCCCCATCGAGACGGCCCGGTTCGAGGAGTGGAACGCCTCGTCCGCGCTGTTCCGCATCGACCTGTCACGTCCCCGGAAGTTTTGTGCGCACCTCTCGGCGGCAGGAGTCGTCAACTGCGTCGGCAGCTACCGGATGGTTGCGGCGGATCAGCTCGGCCTACTCGGGAGGTACGTCACCGATCCGTGCCTGCGGGCGCGCACAGCGATCGATACGACCCTCGCCATTCCCCTTAGAGCGCGTCTCGTATGGGTGTGCCTCGGGACGCCGAGGTCCAGTCGATCGGTGGAGCGCTGGCCCCGATGAGTGCCCGAGAGCAGTCGGGGAGTCGAAGTCCCACTGATCGCCCACGCCGACACCCCCAGCCACCACAGCGCGCGTCATGGCGCGTGCCCGCGCCCGATCAAGCCCCCCCCCCGTGGTAAGGGCCGCGGGTGACCCGGCTGGGATGTGTCCGCTGCGTCGACGGTTGCCCAACCGGCCGACCAGCGCCCGCGACCTCCCGCTCGGCTGCGGGCTCGCGGGCTCGAAAGGTGCGCTCATGTGCCCCGACGAACCCCACGCCCACCACGCCTCGACCGATGAAGGCGAACACGGCCCCGGCAACATCGCCAAGTTGCCCGACCTCGACGACAGCGCCGGCGTTACGGTTCCGACCGAACCGCAGCCGCGGGGCAACGCCAACGCCTCAGCCAGGAAGACGCGGAGGCGAGGCAACGCCCGCCGGACCGGCCAGAACCTGGTCGTTCGCGGTGTTCGCCGCGATCCACCAGATATCCACAAGCTCGCGCAGGTGGTCGCCAGCCTCGCGGCCGAGATGTTGGAGGACGAGGTCGATGATGAGCAATCGGCACTGGCCGACACCGACGCATCGGACACCGCAACGACGGCTGACCACCGAAAACACCGTCGGGCGGCCTAGTTCCGGGCATTGCCCTTCAGCCGGCACCGACACCACACCGTTACCCACCACCCGTAAGGAGGTCTGACGATGCCGCACGCGCTGCCTCAACGACACACGAGCCGCCGGGCAACAACGAGTCCGACCAATCCGAAACCGATCGAGGGAGTAGGGGGCCTCAAAGAACACCGGACAGCACGAGGCTCCAGCACCGGGTTGCGCAGCGCTTGTTCGTCCGGCCGGTACCTCGGCCGCCGTGCCACGGGTGGGCTGGTTGGCCACAGCGCCGCTACCGACCAGTGAACCGTTGGACGAGATCCCTTTGCTCACACGGAATTACGAAGGACTGCCATGACCAGCGCATACGCTGACTCTTACGACGAGTTGCAGCAGGACGTCGCTGTTCCTGTCGAGCACCCCGCGGACGACGTGGAACCCGGCACGCGGGCGGTGATCTACCTACGCGTGTCCTCGGCCGGGCAGGTCAAGCGGGACTACGACCCCGAGGGCATCTCCATCCCGACCCAGCGGGAGGCGTGCCTGCGCAAGGCCAAGGACCTCGGCGTCACCGTCATCGACGAGTACGTCGAACCGGGCCGCACCGCCACGGAGATGACCAAGCGTGAGGCGTTCCAGCGGATGCTGGCACGGGTGCGCAGCCAGGGCGACGTCGACTACATCATCATCTATCAGCTCTCCCGTATGGCGCGGAACCGGTACGACGACGCTGTGGTCATGGCCGACCTGCGCAAACGCGGCGTCGCGCTCGTGTCCGCCACCGAGTCGATCGATGACTCGCCCGTCGGGCAGCTCATGCACGGCATCCTGGCTACCTTCAACGAGTACCAATCGCGCCAGTCCGGTGTGGACATTGCCTACAAGATGGGGCAGAAAGCCCGCAACGGCGGCACGATCGGCCGCGCACGGCTGGGATACCTCAACCACATCGACCACTCCGAAGGCCGCGTGATCCGCACCATCGTTGTCGACGACGAGCGGGCGCCTTTCGTCCAGCTCGCCTTTGAGCTGTACGACACCGGGGACTACACCCTCGACGAGCTGGCCGACGAACTCTACGACCGTGGCCTGCGCACCCGCCCTACCGCCAAGCACCCGGCGAAGAAGGTCTCGATCAACAAGCTCTCGCAGATGCTGCGGGACCGCTACTACCTCGGCTATGTGACCTACAAGGGCGAGGAAATCCGCGGCCGGCACGACCCGTTGATCGACGAAGACCTCTTCGATCGCGTTCAGGACCGGCTCAACTCCCGGACTGCGGCCAAGGAACGCCGCCGGGTGCACCACCACTACCTCAAGGGCTCGGTGTTCTGCGGTCGCTGCCGCCGCGCGGGGATCACCCAGCGGATGATCATCCAGCGCACCGTGAACCGGCACGGCACCGAATACCTGTACTTCTTCTGCCGCAACAAGCGCGACGGCACCTGCGAAGCACCCCACGTCCACGTGGACCTGGTCGAAGACGCCGTGGAACGGCACTACGCCAGCATCCGCTTCACCCCGGCGTTCATCGACGACGTCCGCTCCCAGGTCGACACCGTCATCCGCGAACAGGAGAAATCCGCACGACTGCTGCATAAGCAACTATCCGGTCAGCTCGCCGAACTCGACACCCAGGAGGAAAACTTGATCGACCTCGCAGCCGACGGCACCTTGCCGCAAACCAAGGTCAAAGCCAAGCTGCGCAACATCGAACGCCAGCGCAAGCACCTCACCAGCCGCCTGGACACCGCCAGCGCCGACCTCACCGACAGCGCCCGGCTCATCGAGGCCAGCCTCCAGCTCCTCGAAAACCCCCACGAGCTGTACCGGCGCTGCACCGAGCAGCAGCGCCGCCTGCTCAACCAGGCGATCTTCCACGGCCTCTACATCGAGGACGAGGAGATCACCCACGGCGATCTCCATGAACCCTTCGGGCAGCTCCACGCCCTCCAGCGCACGCGAACCGCCGGGCGCGACAGCGACAAGAGCGCACCGGCCATCCCGCAGCCCCGAAACAGCAAGAAGGCCACCCGCAAATCGGGTGGCCCATCCTCGCTATTCGGCGTTGAGATCCTGCTCCAAGACCTCAACGCAGGCAGGGGTTCTAATAACAACCCCAACGTGGAGCTGAGGGGAGTCGAACCCCTGACCTTCTCGATGCGAACGAGACGCGCTACCAACTGCGCTACAGCCCCTTGTTGAGTGCTGCCGTAAGCATAGCAAGCCGAGGATCAGCACTCGCAGCACCCCCCCACCTAGCGCGGTCGGCTACTCGCCGGCCACCCGCCGGTAGGACTCCCAGGTGTGCTCTTCCAGCTCGTCGAACATGGGGTCTTCGTCGTCGATCTCCAGCGGAACCGCGCACGGCATGGCCGGAGCGCGCCCCGCAGCGCGACGCACCGCGACGTCGTCCTGCGCGGCAACCGGCTCCCGCCGCTCCTCCGGCTCGTCCTCGTACTCGGGCTCGACGGGCTCCGGCCGCGGCCTGCGCTCCCCGTTCAGCCGGGCCAGCCGCCGGTTGCGGATGTCCTGCTCGATCTTGACCTGCCGCCGCAGGTACGTCAGATAACCGGCGAGGCTCAAGTCCACCGCGCCGTGCACCCACCACAGCGGCGACCACACCAGCGCGGCCAACGCCGCGGTGACCACCACCGCGATCAACATGGCCAGCACGATCCGCTGCCGGCGGATGTACTTGGCGTGCGCAGCGATGGCCGCGGCCTCCGGGTCGAAGCCGCCGCGCCCAGGCCGGTAGCGCCGACCAGCACGGGTATCAGCACTGTGCACCTGCCGGCGGGACTCGGAGTCGTGCTCGCCAGCCAGCTCGTGCTCCTCGATGGCGTCCTCCCGGTCCGCATCGGACATCGCGACCGCCCCCTCTCTCCTGGTTTTCGTGGCCCTCCCCCTCGCTTCGCCACCGCGCCGGACCACTCGAGCCGCCAACACCGTGTCAGCGGTCTTGGAGACCTCCTGCCGACGCCTGGCGAACATCGGGACTAAGACGGCCAGCCAAGCCGCTGCCAGCGCAGCGAAGATCAGTGAGCTCCCCATGCCTCGCCACCTCCCCCTTGGCCACAGGCAGCACACGAGCGCGCCAAAGCAACGCTAGCCACATCCGCCGCCGCTGTCTTGGAGCCACGCCGTAATCAATTGGTTCCGCTCCGAATAAAAATGAGCGATATTACTCCGAACGGATGCATCCTCCGGGGGCCATTCAGATCTCGCCGATGATCTTTACAGCAAAAAAGAATGATCTTCCGCCCGCCACCGCGCCACCGCAGACCCCGATCCAGGTGATCAAGCTCTCGCCGATCAAGGCCTCCGGGCCCGCCCGGATTTGACCAATTCCGACACCGCGCCGTGCGGGAGCTCCTCAGCGGTCAACCCGTACACGTAGTGGTCCCGCCAGTCGCCCTCCACATCGAGGTACCGGCGGAACAACCCCTCCCGGCGGAACCCGGTCTTCTCCAGCACCCGAACGCTCGCCGAGTTCTCCGGGCGCACCGTGGCCTCCAGCCGGTGCAGCCCCACCGGGCCGAAGCAGTGGTCCACGGTGAGCGCCACCGCCGCGGTGGCCACCCCACCTCCCGACAGCGCCTCGGTCACCCAATACCCCACCCAAGCCGATCGCAAGGCGCCGCGAACGATGTTGCCGACCGTCAGCTGCCCGGCGAACTCGCCGTCCACCAGCACCACGAACGGAACCGCGTGCCCGCGCCGCGCCATCCCGCGCAGCGCCGCCCACTGGGCCGGCCACGCCGTCACCGCGTTGCGCTCCTGCCAGCTGCCGACCGCCGTCGGCTCCCAGCGCTGCAGGTAAGCCCGATCCCGCAGCCGAGCGCGGCTCCACGCCCCACCGTCCCGCAGCCGGGGTGGCCGCAGCTCGACCCTGCCGCGGGCGGTGATCAGCGGGCCGAGCCGCGCCGGCCACCCCGGGTGGCGGCTGACGGAGAAGTCCTCGAGCTGCGCGGGGCACATCGGCGTATCACGATCGCTGCGACAGGAATCTGACCGGCACGTCTTCTCCGACGGGGATGTCCGTGATGTCTTCGTCGACCACGATGAGGCAGTTTGCCTCAACCAACGGGGCGAGCAAGTGCGATTCCGAATCTCCCAGCGGCTGCACCAGGAAGGTCTCGGTGTCCGGGTCGCGCAGCAGCTGGCCGCGCAGGAACCCCCGCCGCCCCTTGGTGGAGGAGATCGGGGACAGCGTGCTGGCCGTGACGGTGCGCCGGTGCGGGTTGGTCTTGCCCAGCGCGAACCTGATCAGCGGCCGGACGAAGACCTCGAAGACGACCAGGGCGCTCACGGGGCTGCTGGGCAGGATGAAGGTCGGGACCTGGTCCGGGCCCAGCCGACCGAACCCCTGCACCGACCCGGGGTGCATCGCCACCCGGGTGATCTCCAACCGCCCCAGCTCGGCCAGGGCGGCCCGGACCCGCTCGCCGGCGGCCCCGCCGGCACCGCCGGCGATCACCACGACCTCCGACAGCAGCAGGCGCCCCTCCACGACTTCCCGCAACCGGCGCGAATCCGTCGGCACGATCCCGACCCGGGTGACCTCGGCACCGGCTTCGCGGGCGGCGGCCGCCAGGGCGTAGGAGTTCACGTCGTAGGTCTGCCCGGTGCCCGGCCGCTCGTTGAGGTCGACCAGCTCCTCCCCGACCGAGATGATCGACACCCGCGGCCGCGGGTGCACCAGCACCTGGCTGCGGCCGATCGCGGCCAGCATGGCCAGCTGCGCGGGGCCGATCGGCATCCCCCGGTGCACCGCGACGTCCCCCGGCTGCACGTCCTCGCCGGCGCGCCGGACGAAAGCACCGGAAGGCACCGGCTGCCGAACGACCACCTTGCCGCTCTGCTCCTCGGTGTAGGCCACCGGCACCACCGCGTCGGCCAAGGTCGGTAACGGCGCGGACGCCTCCACGTGCACCGCCTGCGCCGGCTGCAGTCGACGGGCCTGGCGGGCTCCCGCCGGTGTTTCCCCCACCACCGGCAGCGCCACGGACTCCTGCGCTGCCGATTGCACGTCGACGCTGCGCACCGCGTAGCCGTCCACCGCGGCCTGGTCGAAGTCCGGCAACGCCCTGTCGGCGGTCACTTCTTCAGCGCACAGCAAACCCTGCGCTTCTGAGATCGCCACCCGCACCGGCACGGGGCGGACAGCGGCTGTCAGTACGCGCGCCAGCTGCTCGTCCACTGACTTCATGGCTGTTGACCTCTCCCGCGTGCCCGAGCCGGACCGGCTGGCGCGCGGCCTCAGTTCCTGCTCATCCGTTCGACGAGCCAGTCCCGCAATTCCGGCCCGTACTCGGGATCTTCCAACGCGAAGTCCACCGCAGCTTTGAGGAAACCACCAGGATTTCCCAAGTCGTGTCGCCCACCGCGGTGGACCACCACGTGCACTGGATGTCCCTCCGAGATCAACAACGCTACGGCATCGGTAAGTTGCAGCTCACCTCCGGCACCGGGTCCGATCCGCTTCAACGCGTCGAAGACCGCTCGATCCAGCAGATACCGGCCCACGGCCGCCAAAGTGGACGGCGCTTCCTCCGGGGCTGGCTTCTCCACCATCCCCCGCACCCGCTTCACATCCGCTTCCCCGGTGTCCTCCACGTCGAAGGACCCGTAAGCGGAGATCTGCTCCCGCGGCACGTCGAACGCGCACAGCACGGTGCCGCCGTGACGGGCGCGCACTTCGGACATTCGCTTGAGGACACCGCTGGGGAGCACCAGGTCGTCGGGCAGCAGCACCGCCACCGCGTCCTCGTCGTCGGCGAGCTGCGGTTCCGCGCAGCCCACCGCGTGCCCCAGGCCCAACGCCTCCTGCTGGACGGCGGTTTCCACCCCGATCAGAGCCGGCGCCCGGCGGACCTTCTCCAGCAAGGCGGCCTTGCCCCGCTTCTGCAGCGTTTCCTCCAACGCCGGGTCCGGCTGGAAGTACTTCGCTATGCCCTCCTTGCCCGGCGCGGTCACCACCACCAGGCGCTGCGCACCGGCTTCGGCCGCTTCGGCCGCCACCAGTTCGATCCCGGGAGTGTCCACGACCGGCAGCAGTTCCTTGGGCACCGCTTTGGTGGTCGGCAGGAACCGGGTGCCCAGGCCGGCGGCAGGCACTACGGCGGTCCGGAAAGCTGGAGACGTGCTTGTCGGGCTGCTCATAACCCCGGAGCCTAGCGGGCAACCCTACAGTGAGGCTGTGAGCTGGTTGGGAGAAACTTCCGAAGGGAAAGCCGAATGGCGCAGTGCTCTGCTGCAACGGCGCCGTGAGCTCGATGAAACCACACGTTCGGTCGAAAACGATGCGTTGATCTCGGCTCTGGTGGAGTGGGCTCGGGAACGCGCCATCCGCTCGGTGGGGGCCTACGTCCCGGTGAAGGGGGAGCCGGGGTCGACGAAGCTGCTGGACGGCCTGCAGGAGCAGGGGTGCCGGGTGCTGCTGCCGGTGGTCGCCTCGGACGACGCCCCGCTGGACTGGGCGGTCTACACCGGTCGCCAATCGCTGCAGCGGGCTCGGTTCGGCCTGCTGGAGCCGACCGGGGAGCGGCTCGGCCCCGAAGCGATCGCCCAGGCGCAGGCGCTGCTGGTGCCGGCGCTGGCGGTGGACCGCTCGGGGGTTCGCCTGGGACGCGGGGCCGGTTACTACGACCGCTCGCTGCCGCTGGCCGCACCGCAGGCGGTGTTGATCGGCGTGGTCCGGGACGACGAATTCGTCGAGGAACTCCCCGCGGAACCGCACGACGTGCGGATGACCGCGGTGGTGACCCCGAAGCTCGGGGTGCGGGCGCTGCCGGTGTGATGCACCCGTAATTGCGCTGGGCACGAACGTGACGCATTATCGTGTTAGCACTCAACCTGTGAGAGTGCCAATCCAGACACGAAGTCGGAGGTTCCGGTCGTGCCCACCTACCAGTACGCCTGTACCGAGTGCGACCACCGCTTCGAGGCGGTGCAGTCCTTCAGCGAAGACTCGTTGACCGAGTGCCCGGAGTGCCACGGCCGGCTCCGCAAGTTGTTCAACGCGGTGGGGATCGTGTTCAAGGGCAGCGGCTTCTACCGCACCGACAGCCGCGCGTCCTCCAGCAGCTCCTCGAGCTCCTCGTCCTCGTCCAGCTCTTCGTCGGAGACCTCGGCGAAGGCCTCCTGAGCCGGAGCACCACCGCGAAATCGCCGGGTCCCGCGGCACCGGCGATTTTCATTCCGGCAATTGTCCACAACCGGCGCAGCTGTCCACAGCAGCAGTCCCTGCTCCTGCCCTCCCGGTGGCATCGCCGCTTAGCGTCGGGTCCGCACTGAACCCGACCACGGCAGGAGGAACCGATGGCTGCCCATCGACACGGGGAAATCCGTCTCGACACCACGCTGCTGGAGCGGGTGCGAATCGCCCTGGCGGGGCAGGCGGCCAAGCTGTTGGTGCTGCGCCGGGTGCTCGCCGTGCTCTTGCTGCTGCTGGGCTGCGCGGCAGCGCTGTGGCCGCCGGGCGGCAGAGCTGAAGCACCGCCCCGGGGCGAACCTGCCGCCGAACGAGCTTCGGTGCTGCTGCGCCTGGCTGATCCGGCGACCGCGCGCATGCTGTTCCCCGGCGCCGCGGTGGACGTGCTCACCACCCCGGGGGCCGGTCGCGACAGCCCGGTGCTGGCGAGGAAAGCCCGCGTCGTCGAGATCGATCGAACCGACCCGGGCGAACCGGCGATCGTGGTGCGCCTGCCGGAGCAGCAAGCCGCCGAGGTCGCAGCCGCCGCGATGAGCGGCCGGTTGACGGTGACCTTGCGCTAGCCGGCCGCGGCAGCTTCACCGGGGATCGTGGTGCGGTGGCCGGTTCTCGCGGTACCAGCGCTCCATCTCCTGCTGGCCACCGGGGTCGGGCCGATCATCGGACGTGGTGTCCGGGAGCACGTCACCGAAGATCTCGGCGATGCTCGGCCGCTTCTTGCTCCGCTTCGAACCCGGCCTGTCCGGCCGCCCGTCCCGCACAGTCCTCCTCAGCTCGACCCACGTCTCCCACACCCGCTGGCCGCGGCGCGCGCCGCCACCGGCCTCGGATCAAGCGGGTTCTTCCAGCCCCGACAACTGCTCGATGACGTGCGCGACCAACGGCGTGAGGGTTGCCATCCCGTCCCGCACCGCGGCGCGGGAACCCGCCAGATTCACCACCAGCGTACTGCCGGAAACACCGACCAGGCCTCGGGAGACACCGGCCTCCACCGAGCCGGCGGCCAGCCCGGAAGCGCGCAGGGCCTCGGCGATCCCGGGAATCGGGCGGTCGAGGACACCGGCGGTGGCGTCCGGGGTGACGTCCCGCGGGGACACCCCGGTGCCGCCCACCGTGATCACCACGTCGACACCACCGATGACCGCGGTGTTCAGCGCGTTGCGGATGGCGACCGCCTCCCCGGCCACCGCGACCGTGCCGTCGACGATGAAACCCGCTTCCTCCAGCAGCTCGGTGACCAGCGGCCCCAAGGTGTCCTCGTGCTCCCCCTGGGCGACCCGGTCGTCCACCACGACCACCAGAGCCCGCCCGAGGGCCTGCGCGCTGCGTTCCATGGAAGTAACCGTAGTCCGAGGGTGAGGCCCGCTCAGGTCCGGCGAACCGGAGAACGGGATGACGGTGTTGCGGTCGTCGGACATTTCTCTCCAGGTGTGTTCTGCGGACGTGATCAGTTGGCTCACCATAATGAGCCACCGGTGGTGCCGGGCGACCAGCAATCGGCGGAAGAACCGAGCTGGTCAGCCCTTCTCCCCGGTCAGCGTCACGTCCACGGTTCGTTCCCCACCGTTGTTGACGACCACGAGCTTCACCCGGTCCCCCGGGGTGTGCGAGCGGACCGCGGCGATCAGCTCATCGGCGTCCTGGATGGCCCGGTCGCCCAACTTGGTGATCAGGTCCCCGCGGCGCACGCCGCCCTTCTCGGCAGCGCCGCCCGGCACCACGTCGACCACCAGGGCGCCCGGCCGGTTGGCGTCGGTGATCTGCACCCCGAGCGTGGTCTGGGTGGCCGAACCGGTTTGGATCAGTTCGTCGGCGATCCGCCGGGCCTGGTCGATCGGGATCGCGAAACCGAGGCCCACCGACCCCGCCTGCCCTTGGCTGTTGCCCGGGCTGTAGATCGCCGAGTTGATGCCGACGACCCGCCCGTCCATGTCCACCAGCGGGCCACCGGAGTTGCCCGGGTTGATCGCCGCGTCGGTCTGCAGCGCGTTCAGCACGCTGGACTGGGTTCCGGCCTCGCCCCCAGCCCGCACGGCGCGGTCCTTGGCGCTGATGATGCCGCTGGTCACCGTTCCGGACAGGCCGAACGGCGAACCGATCGCCACGACCGGCGCCCCCACGGGAAGGTCGTCGCTGCGCCCCAGCTCCGCCGGGGTCAGACCGGTGATGTCGGCCTTCACCACGGCCAGGTCGGAGTTCGGGTCGGTCCCCACGACCCGCACCGGGGCGGTGCGGTTGTCGCTGAAGGTCGCGGTGATCTCGCCGGTGCGCCCGCCCTCGACGACGTGGTTGTTGGTGAGGATGTAGCCGTCGTTGCTGAGCACGATGCCGGAGCCCTCCCCGGCTCCCTGCAGCGAGCGCACCTGCAACTGCACCACGCTGGGCAGCACCTTCTCGGCGACCCGCTGCACCGACCCCTCCGGGGCGGTGCTCGCGCTGCGGGCCGGAGCGGGCTCGTTCAGCGAGGTGGTGACGGTACCGCCGCCTCCCAGCTGGTAACCGACGAACCCACCGATCCCGCCTCCGAGCAGCCCGGCGACCAGCGCGAGCGCGCTGACTCCCGCGACCAGTTTGCCCCGGGACTGCTTGGGGGCCTGTTGCGGCTCGGCGAACGGCATGTTCGGCTGCTGCCCCAGCATTGACATCGGCTGCGTCACGTACTGCGGACCGAACTGCTGACCGGCTGCTGGCTGCTGCTCCGGGGTGGTGCTTCCCCCCGGTTGCGGTTGCGGCTCTTCCGGCTGCCCACCGGGCGGATCAGGACTCTTGTCGGTCATGTCTTCACTCTGCAACGGCTAGCTGAGAAGCGACTTAGAGACTGCTGTGTGCTTGCCAGTGACATTGCTCAAGGCTCAAGCATCGAGTCGTTGCAGTCGCTCGGCAATCTGCTCCGGGGTCACGTCGTTGATCCACACTGCCATACCCGATTCGGAGCCGGCCAAGTACTTCAGCTTGTCAGCGGTCCGCTTGATGGAGAACAGCTGCAGGTGCAGCCAGGAGAGGTCCCGGCCGACCCGCACGGGGGCTTGGTGCCACGCGGCGATGTACGGCAGCGGTTTGTCGTAGAGCCGGTCCAGCCGGCGCAGCACGTCCAAGTAGACCCGGGCGAAGTCGTCCCGCTCGGAGTCGGTGAGCGCGACGATGTCGGGCACCTGCCGGTGCGGGACGAGGTGCACCTCGACCGGCCAGCGCGCGGCTGCCGGAACGTAGGCGGTCCAGTGGTCGGAGTCCACGACCACTCGGCGCCCGTCCGCGCGTTCGGCGGCCAGCACGTCGCCGAGCACGTGCCGGCCGTGCTCGGCGCGGTACTTCTCCGCCGCCGCGAGCATGCGCTCGGTCCTCGGGGTGATGAACGGGTAGCCGTAGATCTGCCCGTGCGGGTGGTGCAGGGTGACCCCGATTTCCTCGCCCCGGTTCTCGAAGCAGAACACCTGCTCGATGGCGGGGTTGCGGCTCAGCTCCGCGGTCCGGTCCGCCCACGCGTCCACCACGAGTCGCGCTTGCTGCGGGGTGAGCTGGGCGAACGAGGAGTTGTGGTCGGAGGTGAAGCAGACGACCTCGCAACGTCCGCTGGCCGGGGCCTTCGGCACCATCGGCATTCCGTCCACCGTGGCCAGTTCCCCGGGGATTCCTTCGGCGAAGGAGGGGAACTGGTTCTCGAACACGGCCACTTCGTAGTCGGATTCCGGGATTTCCGTCGGCCGCCCCGGCGCAGAAGGACACAGTGGACACAGCTCGGCCGGCGGCTTGTAGGTGCGGGTCTGCCGGTGGGCGGCGATCGCCACCCACTCGCCGGTCAACGGGTCCCGACGCATCTCCGAAGCCGGCTGCTGGGCCGGCAGCTCCCGGGTGTCCTCGGCCTCCCGCACGACTTGCGGGTCGGAGTCGAAGTAGATGATCTCCCGGTTGTCCGCCAGCCGCCGAGCGGTGCGCTTAACCATCGTTCGCCTGCCCGCCTTCCTGGTCCACGGCATCGGTCTCCGCCAACACCACTTCGACGTGCTCGGACAGCTGCTGCCGCGCTTCCTCCGGCAGCCCGGTGTCCGTGATCAGCAGGTCGGCCTCCGAGAACTCCACGATGGTGGAGATGCCCACGGTCTCCCACTTGGAGCTGTCGGCGAGCACGATCAGCTGGTTGGCGGCGCGGGCCAGCGCCCGGCTGGTCTCGCTCTCGTTCAGGTTGGGGGTGGTGAACCCCGCCCGCGGCGCCATTCCGTGCACCCCCAGGAACACCAAGTCCAGGTGCAACGACCGCAGCGCCTGCACCGCGACCGGTCCCACCAGCGCGTCCGAGGGGGTTCGCACCCCACCGGTGAGCACCACGGTCCGGTCGCTGCGCCCGGGTCGCTGGAGGGCGTCGGCGACCCGCACCGAGTTGGTCACCACCGTCAGGTCCGCGATGTCGTCGAGGTGCCGGGCCAGGGTCCAGGTGGTGGTGCCCGCCGACAAGCCGATCGCGGTGCCGGGCCGGACCTGCTGGGCGGCCAGCCGGGCGATCGCTTCCTTCTCCGCCAGCTGTCTGACCGCGTTGGCCTCGAACCCCGGTTCGTCGGTGCTGCGGCGGAGACCGGAAGTCGCGCCTCCGTAGACCTTCTCCACCAAGCCCCGGCGAGCCAGCGCGTCCAGGTCCCGGCGGATCGTCATGTCCGACACGCCGAGCCGCTGCACGAGATCACTGACCTGCACCGCTCCGGTGCGCCGGACCTCTTCCAAGATCAACTCTTGTCGTTGCCGCGCGAGCATCCACCAGCCCCGTTCAGGGTCAGCAAACCCTACCTAGACCAAAACCAACAGAAAACAACACTACCTATCACGATATACCCGGACGAAGACCGCCTCCATCGAACAGAAATGCCACCCGATGTTCACTGATGTTTACTTTTCGGGTGGTTTTCCGGGGAGGTGCATGCGCAGCAGCGCCCCGCCCTCCGGGGCGTCACCGACCCACGCCGTCCCGCCGTGCCGCTCGGCCACCTGCTTGACGATCGCCAACCCCAGGCCCGAACCGGGCAGCGTCCGCGCATCCGAAGACCGGTAGAACCGCTCGAACACGTACGGCCGATCGGCCGGGGCGATCCCCGGACCGCTGTCCGCGACCTCCAACACCGCCGTCTTCCCGTCCGGCTCCGGGCGCACCTCCACCCGCACCGTGCCGCCCTCCGGACTCCACTTCGCGGCGTTGTCCAGCAAGTTCACCACCGCCCGCTCCAGCGCGGTGGCATCCCCCATCATCTCCCAGGGCTGCAGGCGGGGCACGAACTCCACCCCGGAAGCCCGCCGCCGGGCCCGCGCCAACGCCCGCTCCACCACGTCGATCAGATCCAGCGGCTGGTGCACCTCCTGCGGCGCGTCCTCCCGGGCCAGCTCCACCAGATCACCGACCAGCGCGGACAGCTCGTTGATCTGGGCCTGCACGTCGGCCAGCATCTCCTCCCGGTCCTCGTCCGAGAGCTTCGGCGCATCCGGCCGGGACGAAGCCACCAGCAGCTCCAAGTTCGTGCGCAGCGACGTCAACGGGGTGCGCAACTCGTGCCCGGCATCGGCCACCAACCGGCGCTGCCGCTCCTGCGACTCCGCCAACGCCTCCAACATCCGGTTGAAACTCGTGGTCAACCGCGCCAGCTCGTCGTCACCCGTCACCGGGATCGGCCGCAGATCCCCCGTGAGCGCCACCCGCTCGGTCGCCGCCGTGAGCCGCTGCACCGGCCGCAACCCCGCCCGGGCCACCGCAGTGCCCGCCGCCGCGGCCAGCAAGATCCCGGCACCACCCATCACCACCAGCACCAAGCTCAACTGCGCCAGCGTCTGCTGGGTGGACTCCAGCGACGTCGACATCACCAAAGCCGCGTCGTTCCCCGCCGGCACCGCCACCACCCGGCTGTTGGTGCCCTCGTCGGTGCGCAGCGAACGGACCAGCTGACCGCGCGCCACCGCCAACTCCTGGTAGCTCAACGGCGGCCGGTTCTCCCGGTAGGGGCCGATCACCGCGCCGTCGGCGAACACCACGCTGATCTTGAAATCAGCGGCCGCGTAGAACGCCACCGGCACCTGCTGCAGGTCCGGGGTCTGCACCAGCGGCCCCCGCGCGGCGTCCTCCGCCCGCTGCAGCAGGCTCTCGTCCAACTCCCGGTAGAGGCTGTCGTGCACGGTCACGAAAGCGGCCACCGACACCAGCGCGACCGCGCCGGCCACGCAGATCGCCGCCAACCAGGTGACCCGGTTGCGCAGGGACATCCGGTGGAACCGGCCGCCCCGGGTTTCCGCCTCGACAAGATCCGGTGGTGGTGGAGCAGGAACAGTCACGGTTGGGTCTCACGCAGCACGTAACCAACACCACGGACGGTGTGGATCAATCTCGGCTCCCCCTCCGCCTCGGTCTTGCGCCGCAAGTAACCGATGTAGACCTCCAGGGCGTTGCCCGAGGTGGGGAAGTCGTAACCCCACACGTCCTCCAGCAGGCGACTCCGGGTCAACACCTGCTTCGGGTGCGCCATCAGGACTTCCAGCAAAGCGAACTCGGTGCGCGTCAAGCTGATCGGCCGATCACCCCGCCGAACCTCCCGCGTGCTCGGGTCCAACTCCAGGTCGGCGAACTTCAACACCGCCGCCTCCGGCTCCCGGGACGCATCGGCCGGGCCGGTCCGGCGCAGCAGCGCCCGCAACCGGGCGAGCAACTCCTCCAGCGCGAACGGCTTCGGCAAGTAGTCGTCCGCACCCGCGTCCAACCCGGCCACCCGGTCCGAAACCGCGTCCCGGGCGGTGAGCACCAGGATCGGCAGGTCGTCCCCGACACTGCGCAGCCGGCGGGCCACCTCCAACCCGTCCACCCGGGGCATCATCACGTCCAGCACCATCAGGTCCGGTCGGTTCTGCGCCAGCATGTCCAGCGCCTGCTGACCGTCCGCGGCGAGGTCCACATGGTAGCCGTTGAACTGCAACGACCGGCGCAGCGATTCCCGCACGGCACGATCGTCGTCGACGACGAGGATGCGCATGAGCACAGTTTTACTCTCAGTGCTGAGAAGCAGCTGAGAACCCACCGCCCTCACCCGGACCAGTGACCAGAGTCTCTCCGGCCCAGACACCCCCGCCCAACACCCGACCAGCACCCGGCAGGATGGAAACACGATGACGATCTCCAAACGTGCTACCCAGTTGCCCGAATCCTCGCCGGCGGCGCAGCTGTACGAGGTGATCAACCGGCGGCGCGACGTGCGGTCGGAGTTCACCGGGGAACCGATCCCCGACGACGTGCTGCACCGCGTGCTCAGCGCCGCCCACTCCGCGCCCAGCGTCGGCCTCTCCCAACCCTGGGACTTCATCCTGGTGCGCGACGAGCGGACCAGGCGTTCCTTCCGCGAGCACGTGCAGGCCGAGCGCAGTGTCTTCGCCGCCCAACTGGAGGGCGAGAGAGCCGAGACGTTCTCCCGCATCAAAGTGGAGGGGATCCTCGAGTCCTCCCTCGGGATCGTCGTCACCTACGACCACCACCGCGGCGCGCCCCAAGTCCTCGGGCGGCACGCCATCGCCGACGCCGGGCTCTACTCGGTGTGCCTGGCCATCCAGAACCTGTGGCTGGCCGCCACCGCCGAAGGCCTCGGCGTGGGCTGGGTCAGCTTCTACCGGGAGGAGTTCCTCCGCCGCCTGCTGGGCATCCCGTCGGGCATCCGCCCCGTCGCGTGGCTGTGCGTGGGGCCGGTGCGCAACCTGGCGGACACCCCCGACCTGGAGCGGCACGGCTGGCGCAGCCGCATGCCCCTGGAGCAGGTCGTTCACCACGAAAAGTACAGAAGTGACTCCAGCCGGTAGTGTGGGCAGGGAACCCCGCACCCGGACGAGGTGGAGCAACGCTGCAAGCACCCGCACCCACCCTCAACCGAGGTTGGCATGCAACAGGATGACCTGTGGATGTCCAACCTCATGCCAGCGCAGGACCGCGAAGTCCGTGCGCTGTTGGACTCTGGTGACTCCGCCGCCGCGGAGATCGCCTTCGCCCGGATGACCGATGCGGGAGCGGGACTGGTCGGCCCCCAGTGGAACCGGAGCCTGGTGCTCGTGCAACGAGCGCTGATGGCCTGGCGGCTCGGCAAGATCCCGCTCGCGCTGGAACTGGCCGCCGAGGGCTGGACCGAACTCGACATCGACAACCCCCGGGGCGCGGCCGCCGCCCACGCCGTCGGCACCCTCGGCTACCTGTACGAGACCATCGGGCACCGGAAGCCCGCCGTGGAGCTGCTGACGCTCAGCACCCAGCTGGCCAGGGAGAGCGGCGATCCGCAAACCCTCGCCTACTGCCTCATCCGCGAAGCCAGCACCCGCATGTTCCACGTCTCCGCGGAACCCACCCCGAGGCACGACCAGCTGGAGCTGGTGGCGGCCCAGCTCGAGGAAGCCCAGACCTTCGCAAAACCGGGGCAGATCAAACGGACCGGCCAGGCCGCCCTGGCCCGGGTGCACGCCGCCCTCGGCCACCTGGACTCGGCGGAACAGCTCGCCGCGGAAGCCCTCGCCCAAGGGGAAGCCGCCAACGACTGGTTCACCTGTTCGGTGGCGCACTGGTCGCTGACCGTCCTGCACCGGCTTCGCCAGAACATGGAGACCGCCCGGCACCACGCGGCCGAGTCCGTCGACAAGGCGGAGAAGATCAACGAGGCCCTGCTGGTGGCCCGCTTCTCCAGGCTGCTCGCCACCATCTGCGCCGAGATGGGCGACCCCGTCGGTGAGGCCGCGGCCCTGCGCCGCACCCTCGCCGCCAACACGGCCACCATCAACCTCCTCCAGGAGGGGCTCGGCCAAGCGCTGGAGCAGCGGCGCGTCGCGGTGCAAGCCAGCCGCATGGTCGCCGCCGCCCACGAAGCCGCCCAGCGGGACGCGCTGACCGGCCTGCACAACCGCCTCGGGCTGGAGCGGAACGGGCCACCGCTGCTGGAGAACGCCACCGCCAACGGCCGCGTGCCGTGGCTGCTGCTGATCGACATCGACTACTTCAAGGAGATCAACGACCAGGCCGGCCACTCCACCGGGGACGTGGTGCTGCAGGAGATCGCCCACCTGCTGCGCCGGGAATGCCGCTCCGAGGACCTGCTGTGCCGGTGGGCCGGGGACGAGTTCATCGTGCTGATTGGCGAGAACAGCGGGGGCATCGGGAGCGCGGGGCCGATCGTGGCCCGCCGGATCCAGGACGCGGTGCGCTCGCACGACTGGCGCCTGGTCACCGGCCGCGACACCATCAACCCCACGGTGAGCATCGGCGTGGCCGCCGGACCGCCCGCCAGCGTGGAACGCCTGTTCCAGCGCGCCGACACCGCGCTGTACCGGGCGAAGGCCTACGGGCGCAACACCGTGGAAGTGGTGATCAGGGACTCCGACTAGCCGCCGGTGGCCGCTCGGGCCGGGAGGGGCGCGGCGATTAGAATCTTGTCCGCTGCCCGGCAGCAGCGGCCCTGCTGCCGGTGCACGGCGGCCAGCAGGTACCCTGCGAATGGGCGCAGATCAAGCCTCCGTAGCTCAGGGGATAGAGCACCGCTCTCCTAAAGCGGGTGTCGCAGGTTCGAATCCTGCCGGGGGCGCCACCTCTGCTCAGAGGAACGCAGAGCTCGCCACGAGGCTCGAGCTCGCGCGGCGCAGCTCGTGTCCTGCAGCGCGCATCCTGATCGCTTGCCAGTGCGGCGCACTCGTGGCGAGATCGACCGCCTCTCCCGTCGCGGCTTCGGACGACGGGCTGCCGGAGCAGCCCCGTCGGCGTTCAAGCCGCGGCACCTCCAGGGGACTTCTGATCGAGGCTGCAGCGGAGAAGACCCGCACCGCCTGTGCCCCTGCGACCACCCCTCGGCCACCGAGTTCACCGCCCTTGGCGGGGACCTCCGCACGGTGCCGAATGCGCTGCAGCAGCGGAGCTGAAGCACATCGACTCCCCCGCTCCACGAGCAGGGGCAATCCGCGACGAGCAGGACGAACGGCAGCAGCAGCTCGAACAACCCGGTGGATGGCGCTGCTCGCGGGTAGTTGGTGCAGCCGAACACGCGGTCTTCCACATTCACCCTGCGCTTGGGCGACCAGCTCGAACCGGTGGTTTCCCGACCACGCATCGCGAGCCCGTCACCCCCACGACTAGCCATCCCCTCGGGTCGAGCAAGTGAACACCACAGGGGTTCAAGCGTTCGGCACCGTTCCGATGAGCGGGTGCTGCCGCAGCACAGGGGAAGCCGGACTCCGCTGAAGAGCGCCAACGCCCGCCCGAATTCCTGCAGCAGGACGAGGGACCCGCGAGCTGGCGAACCGGATGGCTCGCTGCCGCAACGAGACGGACGAGGTGTTGTTCGCTCAGCGCAGGAACGATGCGCGCTTCGCCAGCGAGCACGACCACGGAGTTGCCGATCAGGACCAACACCACGCGCTGCGAGCGCCGCGGAGCCGATCACCACGCGCAGCCAGTTGCTCAGCGCGCCGTCCGACCACCAGGCCTCGGACCGCTTCAGCGCGGACATCGCACTCCCCCAGCAGGATGCTGTCCACATCGGAACACATGAGAGCTGCCGGAGCCGTGCCAGCCGATCACCGGTCGCGCAGCGCCATGATGCCCCTGCGCCCTGCTCCTCGAGATCGCGTTCGCCGGCAGTTCTCCAGAGGACGGGACGCAGGGGCGGAACAACGGTCGTGCATTTCAGCACGCGCGATTGCCGCACCACTCCGAGCTGCATCTCAGCCCGGAGTCTCAAGTATCGGACCAATGCTGGGCTTCAGCGGCGTTGGAGCGCCTTGACGACGAGTTGCCCGACGATGGCGTAGACGAGTGCGGCCAAGCCGTAGTTCAGGACGACGCCGAGCAGGGCGTCGTCGGGGGTGAAGACATCTCCCAAGCCCAGCACGAACACCTGGGCCGCGGTGTAGACGAAGGACGCGAATTCGTTGCCCTGGTTGGCACCGAAGACGACGAACAGGACGTGCAGGGCGAAGATCGCGATGACCACGCCGACGACGACGCGAACGATGTTGGCCACGGTGTCCGCGCCGTCGTCGTAGCGGCGATCGCGCGGCGGCTCGCCGTAGTACCCGTCCTGCTGCGGATAGCGACCGGGATTGTGCGACGGGTACGGGTTGTGGTCCTGGTGGGGGTGGTAACTCATGGCCGCGGATTGTGTCGACCATTCCAGGACGGGAACAAGCCCCGGAATAGCGAGAGAAACGCCACCACCCACCGGTGGAACATGAATCG
>NZ_AYJW01000007.1 GCF_000497205.1 Saccharopolyspora rectivirgula DSM 43747 | reverse complement strand
TCGGTGCCGATGTAGTTGTGCCCGAGCTGCAGCGCCTCGCGCAGCGACAGCTCCAGCACCTTCTTCGCCCGTGGGGTGAACGGGATGTGACCGCTCGGGGCCTGCTGACCCTGGCCGATGATCTCCTCGACCTGCTGGCGCACGCCCTCAAGCGCTATACCCAGCGACTCCAACGCCTTGGCGGCGACACCCTCACCCTCGTGGATCAAGCCCAGGAGAATGTGCTCGGTGCCGATGCAGTTGTGGTTGAGCATCCTGGCCTCCTCCTGGGCCAGGACAACCACCCGCCTCGCGCGGTCGGTGAACCTTTCGAACATTCGCACTCCCTGACTGCTGCGCCGGCGGTCCAGTACCGGGACACGGCTCCTGTTCGCCGATGCCCACGACGGGTTTCAGCACTCTCTGGACCACTCTAGTAGCCCCACCCGGTCGCAGTCTGTGCCCGCTGATGACCTACTGCACACATTCTTGTCTGACGCCAGCTGCAACAATGCGCTGGCCTGCGACATTCCGGCCGACTCCCCCTCCGAACGGGTATTCCGCTCAGCGCGAACAGGAGCCCGCCGCCGGTCAATCGGCCTTGTCCAGGACCCTGCGGCCGCCGACCGGCACCACCATCGGGGTACCCGCCACCGGATCCGGGACAACCTTCGCGGACAGCCCGAACACCTCCGCCAGCAGGGCCTCGGTGAGCACTTCTCCCGGCTCTCCCTCGGCCACGACCGCCCCGTCCTTCATCGCGACGAGCCGATCGGCGTAGCGGGCCGCCAGGTTCAAGTCGTGCAGCACCATCACCACCGTACGACCGTTCTCCGCGTGCAGCTGGTTCACCAGCTCCAGCACGTCCACCTGGTGGGAAAGATCGAGGTAGGTGGTCGGCTCGTCCAGCAGCAGCAGGTCGGTGCCCTGCGCCAGCGCCATGGAGATCCAGGCCCGCTGGCGCTGGCCGCCGGACAGCTCGTCCAACGCCCGGTCGGCCAGTTCGGCGATGCCGGTCAGCTCCAGCGCGTCGGCGACCGCGCTCTCGTCGTCCGAGGACCACTGCCGGTACCAGGCCTGGTGCGGGTGCCGTCCGCGGGCCACCAGGTCGGCGACGGTCAGCCCCTCCGGCGCCACCGGCGACTGCGGCAGCAGCCCGAGGACCTTGGCCACCTGCTTGGTCGGCATCTTGTGGATCTGCTTGCCGTCCAGCAGCACGCTGCCCCGGGTCGGCTGCAGCAGCCGGCCGAGCGCGCGCAGCAGCGTGGACTTCCCGCACCCGTTCGGCCCGATGATCGCGGTGACCGTGCCGTCGAGCACCTCGAGGTCGAGGTCGTCGACGATCACCCGGTCGCCGTAGGAGAGCTGCAGCCCCTGCGCTCGCAGGCGCTGGCGCCGGGCGTCACCGGTGGCCTCCGACGGCCTGGTGGAAGCGGCGTGAGCGGTCATGCGCGGACCTCCCGGTACCGACGGACGAGCAGGTAGATCAAGTACGGGCCGCCCAGGATCGCGGTGACGACGCCGACCGGCAGCTCCAGCGCGCCGAAGGCGGTGCGGGCGATCACGTCCGACGCCACCACCAGCACGGCCCCCAGCACCAGCGAAGCCAGCAGCGGCGGGCGGGAAGTGCGGGAGAGCCGCAGGGCGATCTGCGGCGTGGCCAGCGCCACGAACTGGACCGGCCCGGCCGCGGCGGTGGCGATCGAGGCCAGGGCGACCGCGCTGAGCAGCATCGCCGCGCGGGCCGCGGTCATCCGCACGCCCAGCCCGCGGATGGTGTCGTCGTCGAACTGCAGGGCCCCCAGCACGTGCGCGCCGAGCAGCGTCAGCGGGACCACCACCAGCAGCGCGACCGCCACCGGCCCCACGTGCTCCCAGCCGCGGGCGTTGAGGCTGCCGGTGAGCCACACCATGGCCCGCCCGGCGTCGTTGACGTCCCCCACCGACAGCAACCAGTACGTCGCGTTGCCGGCCAGGGCGCTGACCCCGACGCCCACCAGGACCAGCCGGTAGTTGTCCACTCCCCGCCGGTAGGCCAGCAGGTAGACCGCGAGTCCGGTGAGCAGCCCACCGAGCAGCGCGACCAGCGGCAACCCGAGCTGGGCGAGCATCCCGGCGGCGCTGCCGGCAGCGCCGCCGAACACGATGACCGCGGTCGCCGCGGTGCCCGCACCCCACGTGATCCCCAGCATGTCCGGGCTGGCCAGCGGGTTGCGGGCCAGCGTCTGGGTGAGCGCACCGGCCAGTCCCAGCGCCGCTCCCACCAGCAGCGCGGTCAGCGACCGCGGCATCCGCAGTTCCCAGACGATCACGTTGTCGGCGCGGTCCCCGGACCCCAGCAGGGTGGCCAGCACCTGGGCGGGGCTGATCGGGTACTCGCCGAGACCGATGTTGACCACGAACGCGGCCAGCAGCACCACCAGGCTGCCCAGCAGCACCAGCAGCGGCCGCCACCGCAGCACCGCGGACGCCGGCCCGACCCGCAGCGGACGACGGGTGGGTACTTTCACCTGGCTCACAACCGCACCAACTTCCGGCGGCGCACCAAGGCGATGAAGAACGGCGCCCCGACCATCGCCAGCATCACCCCGACCTGCACCTCCGACGGACGAGCGACGACCCGGCCCAGCACGTCCGCCAGCAGCACCAGCGAGCCGCCGGACAACCCGGCGAACGGCAGCAGCCAGCGGTAGTCGGCGCCGGTGAAGAACCTGGCCACGTGCGGCACGATGAGCCCGACGAAACCGATCGGCCCGCAGATGGCGACGGTCCCGCCGACGAGCACCGAGATGGCGAGGATGCCCGTCCGGCGGGCCCACTTCACCCGGTGCCCCAACGACCTGGCGACGTCCTCCCCCAGCGACAGGGCGTTGAGGCTGACCGAGTTGGCCAGCGCGAGCACCAGGCCGACCAGCAGGAACGGAGTCACCTGGGCGATCACCTGGGTGTCGGTGATCGCCACCGAACCCACCTTCCAGAACCGGTAGGTGTCCAGGCTCTGCTGGTCGGTGAGCACCAGCGCGGAGGTGATCGCCTGCAGCAGGTAGCTGATCGCCATGCCGGCGAGGGCCAAGGTCACCGGGGTCGGTCCGCCCCGGCCGCCGAGCGAGCCGATGGTGAAGACCGCCGCAGCGCCGAGCAGCGCGCCGGCGAAGCCGAACCACACATAACCCAGCAGGGTGGTCACACCGGCGGTGTAGACGGCGAGCACGACCGCGACGGCAGCACCGTGGGTGATGCCGAGGATGCCGGGGTCGGCGATCGGGTTTCGGGTGTGGCCCTGCATCAGCGCACCGGCCACGCCCAGGCAAACCCCGGCCAGCACCCCCACCGCGGTGCGCGGGATGCGCAGCTCGCGCACGATCAAGTCGTTCTCGGTGCCGGTCGGTGCCGTCAGGGCGGCCCAGACATCGGCGAGCGGGATGCTCTTCGCGCCCACCGCCACGCTCAGCAGGCAGCTGATCACCAGCAGCGCCAGCAAGGCGCCGAGCCCGGCCAGGCGGCGGCGACGGCGCTGTTGCAGCCGAGTCACACCGGTGGCCGCCGGGTGCCCGCGGTCGGGACGGACGGTCCCGCTGCGACTCACGTTCCTCTCCCTTGCTCAAGCCAGGTTCGCCGTACTTAGGTTAGGACCACCTAAGCTCGAGCGACAGAGGTTCGTCGAATGGCCGGTATCACAATGCGCTGCGCAACCTTCGGCGGAAAACCGAAGAATGTCTTTCCGCCCGCTTAACCGCGCGCAAAAAGTTCGTCCAGCGGGAGAAAACCGAACAAATCACAGCGAGAGGCGCCCGCGCACCCGCCGCGGAACGCCTCCCGCCGAATGCCCAGGACCTCAGCGGGCCTTGTGGTACTTCTCGACGATATCCGCCGGGATGCGGCCGCGATCGGAAACTTTCAGCCCCTGCTTGCGCGCCCATTCCCGAATAGCCTGATTCTGCTCACGGTCCGCAGCCGTGGAGCCGCCGGAACGCGCAGTCCCCTGCCGCGGACCCGGCTTCTTGCGGCCACCGGCCCGCCGCGCGTGAGAAACGTAGTCGGCCAAAGCCTCCCGCAGCTCAGCGGCATTCTCGGCGGAGAGGTCAATCTGATAATTGACCCCGTCCAAACCGAACTCGACAGTTTCGTCGGCCTGGCCACCGTCCAGATCGTCGACAAGGGTTACGGTTACCTTCTGCGCCATCTTCGAGATCCTCCCCGGAGCGAATTGTGCATTAACGGGACAGCGACCATCTCCCGGGAGCACACTCCCTTGCGAGTACGCCAATAGCCGTCACCAAGAACATTCTCGAGTTCAGGCTAGCGCAGCAACTACATTAACGCACTCACCGCTGTCGAGAATTTCTCGGTGACGGCCACGACTCATTCCGGCCGAACAAGCGGGAACAGGATCGTCTCCCGGATACCGAGGCCGGTCAAAGCCATCAGCAACCGGTCAATCCCCATTCCAACTCCACCGGAAGGTGGCATTCCGTACTCGAGGGCACGCAGAAAGTCCTCGTCAACCGGCATAGCCTCCTCGTCCCCGGCCGCCCCCAAACGGGCCTGCTCCTCCAGCCGGGCACGCTCCACCACCGGGTCCACCAACTCCGAGTAGCCGGTGGCCAGCTCAACACCGCGGACGTAAAGGTCCCATTTCTCGGCCACTCCGGGCTGCTCGCGGTGCTGCCTGGTCAGCGGGCAGGTCTCGACCGGGAAATCGCGCACGAAGGTCGGAGCGTGCAAATGATTCCCGACGAGGTGTTCCCAAAGCTCTTCGACGAGCTTTCCGTGGCCGAACGACGAATCGACCTGCACACCGTGCTCGTCGGCGTACTTGCGCAAAGTCTCGACCGGAGTTTCCGGAGTAATCTCCGTCCCCAGCGCCTCCGACAAGGAGCCGTACATGGTGATCGAAGCCCACTCACCGGACAAGTCGTACTCGGTGCCGTCGTACCAGGTGACGACTTGCGATCCGGTGACCCTTTCCGCGGCTTCCTGAATAATGCGCCGGGTCAGTTCGGCCATGTCGTTGTAATCGGCGTAGGCCTCGTAGAACTCCAGCATCGCGAACTCGGGGGAGTGCGATGAATCACTTCCCTCGTTGCGGAAGTTCCGGTTGATCTCGAATACCTTCTCGATACCGCCGACCACGCAGCGCTTCAGATACAGCTCCGGCGCAATGCGCAAATACAGGTCGATGTCGAAAGCATTCGAGTGCGTGACGAATGGCCGCGCCGCAGCACCACCCTGCAAGGTCTGCAGCATCGGTGTTTCCACCTCGACATAACCGCGACCGTTGAGCGAATCCCGCAGCGAACGCTGAACGGCGGCGCGAGTGCGCACCGTCTCCGCGGCCTGCTTGCGCACGATCAGGTCGACGTAGCGCTGCCGGACCCGGGTTTCCTCGCTGAGCTCCTTGTGCATGACCGGCAGCGGGCGCAGCGCCTTGGCGGCCATCCGCCACTCGTCGGCCATCACCGACAGCTCACCGCGCCGCGAGGTGATCACCTCGCCGGCCACGAAGACGTGGTCACCGATGTCGACTTCGGTCTTCCAGGACGCCAGAGACTCCTCACCGACCTGCTTCAGGCTCAGCATCGCCTGGAGCTCAGTACCATCTCCGGCGCGCAACGTGGCGAAGCAGAGCTTCCCGGTGTTGCGCAGGAACATCACCCGGCCGGCCACCCCGACCCGCTCACCGGTGCTCGTGTCCGGCGGCAGATCCGGGTGAGCGGCCCGGACCTCCGCCAGACTGTGCGTGATCGGCAGTTTCACCGGGTAGGGCTCGATACCGGCGGCCAGCAGGCGTTCCCGCTTCTCCCGCCGAATCCGCATCTGTTCCGGCAGGTCATCGGGAGTGTCAACGGTGTTAGGACGGTCCTGGTCTGTCACGGCCACCAAGGGTACGTTTCGTTCCACCGACCCTTGCCACCAGGCTTGTTCATCAGCGGCTCCCACCACGCGATGGGGTCATCGCCGGAAATTGCGCTCGAAGACCAGCCGCAACCCCAGCAGGGTCAGGTCCGGCACGTGGTGCTGGATCGTTTGCGACTCGGCGACCACCAGCGGCGCCAACCCCCCGGTGGCCAGCACCGCCGTCGGCCCGCCGTGCGCCTCCTCCAACTCGGCGACGATCCGCCGCACCAAGCCGTCGACCTGCCCGGCGAAGCCGAACACGATCCCCGACTGCAGGCACTCCACCGTGTTCTTGCCGATCACCGAACGCGGCCGCAACAACTCCACCTTGCGCAGCTGAGCGGCCCGCGCGGCCAGCGCGTCCAGGGAGATCTCGATGCCCGGCGCGAACGCCCCGCCCAGGAACTCGCCCTTGGCCGAGATCGCGTCGACGTTCGTCGACGTGCCGAAATCCACCACCACGCAGTTCGTGGCGTGCAGGTGGTGCGCGGCCATGGTGTTGATCACCCGGTCCGCGCCGACTTCCTTCGGGTTGTCCACCAGCAGCGGAACCCCGGTGCGCACCCCGGGCTCGACCACCACGTGCGGCACATCGCTCCAGTAGCGGGACAGCATCACCCGCAGTTCCCGCAGCAGCGTCGGCACCGTGGAAAGCGCAGCGACCCCGGTGACCTGGTCGACGTAGTCGCCCAGCAGCCCGCGCATCGCCAAGGCCAGCTCGTCGGAGGTCATCCGGGGCTCGGTCCGCATCCGCCAGTCGCGGACCAGCGTCGTGCGCAGGGATCCGCCGGAGGCCTCGGGGCCGTCGTCGTACAGCCCGAGCGCCACATTGGTGTTACCGACGTCAATGGCCAGCAGCACCGCTCCGCCCTTCCGCTCGCAGTTCCGTCAGTGCTCGGGCTGCTGCAGCAGCGCGTCCAGCTTCGCCGCGTCGTCGGTCTCGGCGGCCGAGTCGGCGCTGCCCGCGCTGACCAGGCCGCTCCCCTCGGGAGCCGTGCCGGGGTGGTGCCCGCGCTCCACGATCCTGTTGTCCTCGTCCACGAAGACGACCCTCGGCTTGACCGAGCGGGCCTCCAGCTCGTCCATCACGCCGTAGGACAGCAGGATCACGATGTCGCCCGGGAACACCAGGTGGGCTGCGGCGCCGTTGATGCCGATCACCCCGGAACCGCGCTCCCCGGCGATCACGTAGGTCTCCAGGCGGGCCCCGTTGGTGACGTCCACGATCGTGACCTGCTCGCCTTCCAGCAGGTCAGCAGCGTCCATCAGATCAGCGTCCACCGTCACCGACCCCACGTAGTGCAGGTCCGCCTGGGTCACCGTGGCGCGGTGGATCTTGGACTTGAGCATGGTGCGGAACATCGCAGATCCCTCCGTTTCGCTGCGTCCGCCGCTGATCAGGACGCGTCGGCCGGGCCGAGCAGCACCGCGGCGTTGTCGATCAGCCTGGTGGAACCGAGCCGCGCGGCCACCAGCAAGCGGGCCTTGCCGCCCTCCGGCGGCACCGGGCCCAGCTCCGGGTCGCGCAGCTCGAGGTAGTCCAGTTCCAGCGCCGGTTCGGCGTCCAACACCTCGCGCGCCGCCCGCAGCACCGCGTCAGGACCGCCCGCAGCGGCGTGGGCCCCGGCGGCCAGGGCGGCGGACAGCGCCCGAGCCGCTTCGCGCTGCTCGTCGGTCAGGTACGCGTTGCGCGACGACATCGCCAGCCCATCGGGTTCGCGCACCGTGGGAATGCCCTGGACCTTGGTGTCCAGGTTCAGGTCCCGCGCCATCCGGCGGATCAGCACCAGCTGCTGGTAGTCCTTCTCCCCGAAGAACGCCAGGTCCGGGCGGACGATGTTGAACAGCTTCAGCACGACCGTGAGCATGCCGTCGAAGTGCCCGGGGCGGAACCTGCCCTCCAGCTCGTCGCCCAGCGGACCGGCGTGCACCTTGACCATCGGGTCGGAGCCGTACATGTCCTCCACGCTGGGCGCGAACACCAGCTCGACCCCCGCCTCCCGGCAAGCGGCCAGGTCTTCCTCCAGCTGCCGCGGGTAGCGGTCGAAGTCCTCGTCCGGACCGAACTGCAGCGGGTTGACGAAGATCGACACCACGGTGACGGCGTTGATGTCCCGGCGGGCCCGGCTGATGAGCTCCAGATGCCCCCGGTGCAGCGCCCCCATCGTCGGCACCAAGTGGATCGGGCGGCCGGTGGCCCGCAGCGCGCGGGTCACCTTCGCCAGTTCGGCAGGTTTGCGGTGCACCGTCAACTCCCCGGCCCGGAAACCGGGGCCCGCCCCGACCTGACCGAACGCGTTCATGATCCCTCCTGGTCTATGACCGAGCGGACCTCGACAGCAGCATCGGGGCGGAGGATCCCCGCCCGCTCCGCGCGGTCCGCGGTTCGCCTCGCCATCGCCCGGTAACCGGGCACGGTCTCCGGGCTGGTCCGGTGCAGTTCCTGCAGGTGAGCCGCCACCGTACCGGCGTCACCGCGCATCACCGGTCCGGTGATCGCCCGATCCCCCAGCCGCAACGCGTTGTCCAGCGAAGCGGACAAGATCGGCGCCATGACCCGGTCGGGAACTTCCACCCCGGCCTGGGAGAGCAGCTCAGCGCACTCGTTGACCAGCGTGATCAAGTGGTTCGCCCCGTGCGCGAGTGCCGTGTGGTACAGGCGCCGGTGCTCCTCCCGGATGCGCACCGGCTCCATGCCGAGCTCCAGGGTCAGCGCCTCGGCGACGCTCCAGCCCGCCTCGTCCTGCTCGGCAGCGGTGATCGCCATGCAGGCCGTCGCCAGCCGCTGCACGTCCTCGGAACGACCGGTGAAGGTCATCGCCGGGTGCATGGCGACCGTCAACACCCCGATCTCAGCGGCCGGCTGCAGCACTCCCACCCCGTGAGCACCGCTGGTGTGCACCAGGATCTGGCCGGATCGCAGCGACTGCGTGGCGACCAGGCCGCGCACCAAACCGGAGATCGCGTCGTCCGGGACCGCCAGCAGCACCAGGTCGGCCTGGGCCGCCACCTCGTCCGGCGGTCGCACCTCGACATCGGGCAACAGCGCCTCGGCCCGCCGCAGCGACGCGTCCGAGACCGCGGAGACCGCGGTGACCCGATGTCCCGCACGCTGGAACGCCGCACCGAGCACCGCCCCGACACGACCGGCGGAGATCACGCCGATCCTCAGCCTGGGGCGGGTGCGGCCAGCAGACACCGCCACGTCGTCCTCCCAACCGTTCCAGTCCCGCTCCTCGGGTACCGGACAGCAGCGCGAGAGTAGCTCGCCCGGAGCAGCGCCGGGACACGCAGGTGGCCAGCGCCACGGAACCGGGTCCCCGTCAGGAGCGCGGCGGTCGGCGCACCGCCCGCGTCAACTCGTTGATCTTTATCCGCGCGGTCTGAATGGCCTGCTCGTTCCCCGTGGCAGACCGGCGGGCCTGCTTGAGCTCCTCGATCAGCTGTTCCCGGCGGGCCCGGCGCGCGGCGCTCGTGGTCAACCCGTTCTGCGCCCGGTGCTGCAGGAACGCCAGCTCGGTCACCGCGATCTGGTAGTCCCGCACCGCCCGGGCCGCCTCCGCGCCCGCGCTGCGCCGCACCTTGCGCAGCCAGCCCCGCCGCCCGGCCAGCGAGGTCAGCATCTCCATCTCGCTGCGCACGATCAGACCGGCCCGCAGCAGCACCGGCAGCTGCTCGGCGACGATCTGCTGCTCCCGCTTGCGCTGCCACACCACCAGCCAGCCGGTGCCCAGGAAGATCGGCACCATGATCAGGAAGTAGACGTTGAGGAACTCCGTGCCGCCGAGCAGCGTCGCCGCGTTCCACACCCCGTGCAGCAGCACCGCGGAGAAGTATCCGGCCACCGGGTACAGCACTCGCAGCCTGTTGTCCCGGGTGCGCGCCGCCAGACCGATGCCGATGCCGATCATCGCGCTGAACAGCGGGTGGGAGAACGGCGCCAGCACGCCACGCAGCAGGAAGACCGCCACCACGCCGCCGCTGACCCCGCCCAAACCGCCTTCGGCGAAGGCTTTGCCGAAGTACAGGATGTTCTCGGTGAAGGCGAACCCCGCGGCGGTCAGCGCGGCGTAGACGATGCCGTCCACCAGGCCGTTGAACTCCGAACGGCGCCGGAACCACAGGGCCACCACGAAGAGCGCCTTGGCCGCCTCCTCCACCAGCGGAGCCATCACCGCCCGGGAGAAGAACTGCTGGCTGGTGCCGCCGAGCAGGAAATCGCTGATCCCGGTGACCGCGTCGTTGAGCAGCAGCGCGCAGGCCGTCGCCCCGCCCACGCCCCACAGGAACGCGCCGAGCAGCAGCAGCGGTGGTTCCGGCTCCCACCGGTCGAGCCAGACGATGGCGGCGAACACCAGCCCCACCGGGAGCAAGGCCACCGCCGCCCCCACCAGGGCCGGCAGCGCCCCCACTTTGGACGTGGTGACCCCGACCATGGCCAAGCCGCAGATGCCCAGCACGATCAGGCCTGCGACCGGCCAACCGACAGCGTGGTGCTTGCGCGTCTGGAGCCGACGGGCACCGGAAAGGTCGGCTGCGGCCCCCGGGAGATCGCTCGTCACAACCAGAACCCTAAAGAAGTAGCAGCGCGCCCGCCCGAGAGACCCTGGGGAACTCAGGCCCGTCGACGACGACGGCGTTGCCCGCTCGACGTCGCGCCGTAGGCGGCGAGCAGTTCCCGCACCGAGGTCCCCGCGGTGTGCGCACCGGCTTCCACGTCCAACTCGCCCGATTCGCTCGAATCGGACTTCGGGCGGGCCGGAGACTGCACCGGTCCAGTTTGGACATTTCCGGCGAACGAGGCAGAACGTACTTGTTGCCCCGTCCGGTAGTTGGCCCGGTCCGGCCGGTTCGGCTCCGCCGACTGCGCCACCGCGGACTGCTGCACCGGCGAAATCCGCTGCGTCACCGGCTCCTTCGGACGCTGCGGAACACCGGCGGTCATCCGGCCAACCGCTTGCGCCGCGGGCGGAACGGCCCGAGCACCGCTGGCGGAGAGCGCTTCCTGCTCCGGACGCTGCGCGAACACGTTGCCGCGGGGCTGACCGTGCTCGGCGAGGGACCGCACCCGGGTCGACTCGGCGCGCAGCGCAACGCGTTCGAAGAGGACATCTCCACCGAGGACCTGCTCCAGCACAGAGCGCAACCGCCCCAGCTCTTCCCGCAGTTCCTTCAGCTGCGCGTCGTGCTCCTCAGCGACTTCCCGCCGCGCCTGGGCTTCCGCTTCCGCCTCGAATTCCCGACGGGCCGCGATTTCCTTTTCCAGCTCCAGCTGGTAAATCCGCTGGCGCTCCGCTACCACCCGGTCCTTTTCCGCCAGTCGCTGCCGCAGGTGCGCCACCGCGAAAGCACCTGCCATCGCCGCCCATAACGCGGCCACCAATCCGAGCCGGAGCAGCCGAGCGTCGTTGCTGAGCACCAGGACCGCCGTGGCCGCAGCGGCCAGCACAACAGCCCCAATCCACAGAATTCTAGAGCGCAATGAGGTGTTTTCAGTGCCGCCGCTTTCGGACATGCCACTACGGTACCTTTTCTTTATCTTGTTGAGACCTGAAAAGCAGTGACGTACCTCCACTTTCGTCAGAGAGCACCACGATCCGGGAGTGAATGGCGGAAAACCGAAACCGATCGTGGCTACAGCGCCACACTTCGGAGCGATCGATCAAAAATTGCGGCGATCAGCCAACACGAATAGTGATCACTATTCCTCTTCTTCGTCCTCGTCCTCGGGCTCGTCCGGATTGCGCAGGCAGTTCTCCAACCACAACCCCGCGCCGATCAACGCGCCCGCCGACACCAGACCGATCCCCGCAGCCGCCGCGTCCGACTGCGCCACCACGACCCGCCCCAACAGCGGCAGCAGGTAGATCAGCAGGCCGATCCACGCCCCGGCCATGATCGCGCCCACCATCGAAGAGGCCTTCGCCAACGCCACCGCTCGCGCGGCCGTGAGCGCGTTCACCGGCTCCGTCCCCGGGCGACGCTGGATCCGCGGCCGGAAGTTCAACGCCAGCACCAAGTCGATCGCCGCGATCAGCAACAACGTCACCCCGGCCAGCAGCGGCAGCGGCGGCAGCCCGCCGTAGGCGAACCGAGCGCCCAGGTGCCCCAGCACCAGGGCGACGACCCCGGCCGCCAACAGGTGTCGGGGCTGGGTGAACTGCATGCGCTGTACCTGTCGAGGTGCCACGTCCCCAGCATCCCATTCGGAACGCGGCCGGCCACCGGTGGCCGCGGCCGATCACGCCACCGGCCACCCCGATCACCGGGTGGAAGACCGCCGGCGGTTCAGCGCAGCACCAAGTCCTCGCGGAGCCGCACCGCATCGATGTCCGCAGCGGGCAACCGGTCCACCAAATCGGCGACCCGACCGTGCCCCGGCAGCTCCGCCTCCGGGTCCACCGCCAACCAGGGGATCAGCACCGTGGCCCGGCTGGGCGTGCCCGGGTGGGGCAGCAGCAGCTCGGGGTCATCGCTGCGGACGTCGTCCACCGTCACCACGTCCACGTCGAGCGTGCGCGGGCCCCAGCGCTTCTCCCGGCGCCGACCGGCCTGCTGCTCGAGCTCCTGCCCGCGGCGCAGCCAACCCCAGTGGTCCAGCTCGGCCGACTCCACGACGATCACCGCGTTGAGGAAGTCCGGTTGGTCGGTGACCCCCCACGGCTCGGTCTCGTACACGGGGGACGCCGCGACCAGCTCGGCGGCGAATCCGGAAACGGCCAGCCGCAGATGACCGAGCCGGTCCCCGAGGTTGGACCCGAGGGAAAGCACAGCCCTGCTCATACCGACCCCTCCGCCGTCAACAGCCCGTCAAGCCGGGACGACATTACCGCGCCCGCCCCGGCGCGACCGCCGGATGGTGACCGCCACGTCCGCGAACTCCAGCGGGATCGGCGCAGCCGGCTTGTGAATGGTGACCTCGGTGGCGAAGACCCGCTGATCGGTCATGATCTCGTCGGCCACCTCCGCCGCCACGGTCTCGATCAGGTCCCGCGGCGGACCGGAGACGATCTGCGCCGCGCGCTTGGCGAGCTCGCCGTAATCCACGGTCTTGGACAGGTCGTCGTCCCGAGCCGCGTCCCCCAGGTCGATCCACAGCGTCAGGTCGACGACGAACTCCTGGCCGTCCCGCTTCTCGTGGTCGAAGACCCCGTGGTTGCCGCGGACCTTCAACCCGGTCAACGTGATCCGGTCAGCCAACCGGGCCACCCCCGCTGCGCCACGCGGCCGTGACCGCCACCGCGTCCAGGGAACCGCGCACGTCGTGCACCCGCACGCCCCACGCCCCGCGGTCCGCCGCCAGCGCGGAGACCACCGCGGTGGCCACGTCCCGGCCCAACGGGGGCCGCGGGGTCCCGTCCAGGCCCTCCAGCAGTCGGCCGAGGAAGCGCTTGCGGGACGCCCCGACCAGGACCGGGAAGCCCAGCCCGACGAACACCTCGAGGTTCTGCAGCAGCTTCCAGTCGTGCTCGGCGGTCTTGGCGAACCCCAGCCCCGGGTCCAGCACGATCGCCTCTTCGGACACCCCGGCCGCCAGCGCCGCGTCCACCTGCTGCATCAGCTCGTCGCGGACCTCGGCCACCACGTCCTGGTAGGTGGCCAGCTCGTTCATGTTGCGGCTGTGCCCGCGCCAGTGCATCAGGATCCACGGCAGGCCGGTCTCCGCGGCGACCCGCACCATGTCGGGATCGGCCCGACCACCGGAAACGTCGTTGATCACCGCGGCGCCAGCAGCGGCGGCGGCTTCCGCCACCTCGGCCCGGGTGGTGTCCACGCTCACCGGCACGCCCGCCGCCGACAGCTCCTGCACGACCGGGACCACCCGCTTGATCTCGGTCTCCGCATCGACCCGCTCCGAGCCCGGACGCGTCGACTCACCACCGACGTCGATGATGTCCGCACCCATCCGGTGCATTCCCACGCCGTGCGCGACCGCATCCGCCCGATCCAGGTAACGCCCCCCGTCCGAGAAGGAATCGGGGGTCACGTTCAGCACGCCCATCACGGCGCACCGGGGTGGGTTCGGCAGCAGTGCGTGCATTACTTCCCTCTAATCAGTGACAACGCCTCGGCGCGGGACGACGTGGAGCTGCGGAAAATACCGCGCACCGCCGAAGTCGTGGTGATCGCCCCCGCCTTCCGCACACCGCGCATCCCCATGCACAAGTGCTCGGCCTCGATGACCACGATGACACCCCGCGGCTGCAGCCGGCGCACCAGCGCATCGGCGACCTGCGAGGTCAGCCGCTCTTGAACCTGCGGACGCTTGGCGTACAGATCCACCAACCGGGCCAGCTTGGACAACCCGGTGACCCGGCCCTGGTCGTTGGGAATGTATCCGATGTGCGCCATCCCGTGGAAGGGCAGCAGGTGGTGCTCACAGGTCGAGTAGACCGGGATCTCCCGGACCAGCACCAGCTCCTCGTGGGACTCGTCGAAGGTCTTGTCCAACACGCGGTCCGGATTGGTGTGCAGCCCGGCGAACAGCTCCCGGTACGCCCGCGCCACGCGCGCAGGCGTCTCCTGCAAACCCTCCCGGTCCGGGTCCTCGCCCACGGCGAGGAGCAGCTCGCGAATCGCTGCCTCGGCACGCTGCTGGTCGAATTCGCGCACGTTTGCCGAGCCGTCCGGCTGGAGTTCGTCCTCGTCGTCCAAACCGAACGGCTCTCCGACCACGCTGGTCAATTTGTTGTTCCTCCCCGGCTCACGGCCCCACTGACCCTGGTCCTACGACGCCGGAGTCAGCGGGTGGTGCCGTCGCCGCTGTCCTTGGGCGAATCTGCGTTCTGCTCAGCCCCCGACGAACCACCCTGGGATGTCGACGACGGGCCGGACTGGTCACCGCCCTCCGGCTTGGCCTGCTGCGCCTGCTGCTGGCCGCGTTCCCAGGACGGCACCCAGTTGTACTGGCCGCCCTGGTAGCCGCTGGGCTGCGACGGGGAGGTCGCCGGAGTCCACCCGGGCGGCGCACCGTAGTTCGGCGGAACCGCGTGCGGTAACTGCTGCCCGGAAGCCGGGTTCTGGAACTGGATGGTTCCCGGAGCCCCAGTCCCGGTCGGCGTCGGAGCCTGGCCCTGGCTCGGCTGGGCGCCGTTCTGGCTGCCCACCTGAGCCGGTTCGGGCTGAGCGGGTTTCTCCTCTTCCTTCTTCTCCTCCGGCGGCCACGGTTCTCCGCGCTCCATGGCCAGCTCACCCGGGGTCTTGATCGGGGGCTTGTCCGACGGCGTACGACCGCCGAAGTCGTTGAACGCGGTGATCCGGGGGCGCTTCTTGACGCCGGCGAAGATGCGCTCCAGGTCCTTGCGGTTGAGCGTCTCCTTCTCGATCAGCTCGAGGACCAGGTTGTCGAGCACGTCGCGGTAGGTGTTGAGGATCTCCCACGCCTCGGTGTGCGCCGCCTCGATCAGCCGGCGCACCTCCTCGTCGATCTCGTGGGCCACCTCGAGCGAGTAGTTCGGCTGCTGGCCGGCGGTGCGGCCCAGGAACGGGTCGCCCTCCTCCTTGCCGTACTTGACCGCGCCCAGCCGGGCGGTCATGCCGTACTCGGTGACCATCGCCCGGGCGATCTTGGTGGCTTGCTCGATGTCGCTGGAGGCGCCGGTGGTCGGTTCGTGGAAGACCAGCTCCTCGGCGGAGCGACCGCCGAGCGCGAACACCAGCCGGGCGATCATCTCCGAGCGGGTCAGCATGTCCTTGTCGTCCTCCGGGACGACGAGCGCGTGCCCGCCGGTGCGACCGCGCGGCAGGATCGTCAGCTTGTACACCGGCTCCAGGTCCGGCATCGCCCACGCGGCGAGCGCGTGCCCGCCCTCGTGGTAGGCGGTGATCTTCTTGTCGCGCTCCGAGATGATCTTCGTCTTGCGGCGCGGACCACCGATGACCCGGTCCACCGCCTCTTCCAACGCCGCGGCGGTGATCAGCTGCCCGCCTTCCCGGGCGGTCAGCAGCGCGGCCTCGTTCACCACGTTCTCCAGGTCGGCACCGGAGAAGCCGACGGTGCGCTTCGCCAGCGCGTCCAGGTCCACGTCCTGCGCCAGCGGCTTGCCCTTGGAGTGCACGCCGAGGATGGCGCGACGGCCCCGCAGGTCCGGTGCGGACACCGGGATCTGCCGGTCGAAGCGGCCCGGGCGCAGCAGCGCCGGGTCCAGGATGTCCGGCCGGTTCGTCGCCGCGATGAGGATGATCCCACCGCGCGAGTCGAACCCGTCCATCTCGACCAGCAGCTGGTTCAGGGTCTGCTCGCGCTCGTCGTGGCCACCGCCGAGACCAGCACCGCGCTGGCGACCGACCGCGTCGATCTCGTCCACGAAGACGATGCACGGCGCGTTCTGCTTGGCCTGCTCGAACAGGTCGCGAACGCGGGAGGCGCCGACACCGACGAACATCTCGACGAAGTCGGAACCGGAGATGGAGTAGAACGGCACACCGGCCTCGCCGGCCACGGCGCGGGCCAGCAAGGTCTTACCGGTGCCGGGCGGACCGTAGAGCAGCACACCCTTGGGGATCTTCGCGCCGAGCGCCTGGTAGCGACCGGGGTTCTGCAGGAAGTCCTTGATCTCTTGCAGCTCCTCGACCGCCTCGTCGGCGCCCGCGACGTCCGAGAACATGGTCTTGGGCATGTCCTTGGTGAGCTGCTTGGCCTTGGACTTGCCGAAGTTCAGCACCCGGTTCCCGCCGCCTTGGACGTTGTTCATCATCCACATCAGCAGCAGCACGAGCAGGCCGATGGGGACCAGGTAGAACAACATCTGCACCCAGAACGAGTCCTGGGTGACGCGGGTGTTCCAGTTGTCGATGCCAGCGTTGCGGATCTCGGTGACCACCTGGTCGGTCGCCCCAGCCGGGTACTGGGCGATCAACCGGTTGCTGCCTTCGAACTGCTGACCTTCCCTGAGAGTCAGCCGGACCCGCTGCTCCTTGTCCTCGATGGTGGCCTCGGCCACCCGACCCTGGGCGATCTGCTCGAGGGCCTGCGAAGTCGAGACCTCGCGGTAGGCGCGGGTCTCGTCAAAGAGCACGCTGAAGCCGTAGATCAGCAGGAACGCTGTCAGGATCCACAGCAGCGGGTTTCGGAGCAGGCGCTTTCGGTCCATTCACTTGCGGCCGCGGGCGGCCTCGACCCTCCCTGAGTGCTACTTCGGCCAACGGCATGCTCGGCTCCGGCCGTCAACCCCTTCCGACCAGCGTACCGGGCCGGCGGACGGCTACACCACGGGCGAGCAGCGCGCGAACGCCAGGTTACATGCAACTCGACCGGCAAAACCGGGCACACCGCAGCAAAACCACCACTGATCTGCAGCGCTGGGTGTTCATCCGGACACGTCGGGCGACCGCCGACGTGCCCGACCCCTCAGACACCAGACGTGTAGACCTTGGGGTCGAGTGTGCCGATGTAAGGCAGATCACGGTAGCGCTCGGCGTAGTCGAGCCCGTAGCCGACCACGAACTCGTTGGGGATGTCGAAACCGACGTACTTCACCGGCACGTCCACCTGCACCGCGTCGGGCTTGCGCAGCAGCGTGCACACCTCCAGCGACGCCGGGTTGCGCGAGCTCAAGTTCTTCAGCAGCCACGACAGCGTCAGACCGGAGTCGATGATGTCCTCGACGATCAGCACGTGCCGGTCGGCGATGTCCCGGTCCAGGTCCTTGAGGATCCGGACCACCCCGGAGGAAGAGGTGGAGGAGCCGTAGGAGCTGACGGCCATGAACTCCAGTTGCGCCGGCTGCGGTAAGGCCCGGGCGAAGTCGGTCATGAACATGACCGCGCCCTTGAGCACACCGACCAGCAGCAAGTCCCCCGTGACGTCCTGGTAGTCGTCGGCAACCCGCTTCGCCAGTTCAGCAACCTTGTCCTTGAGCTGCTGCTCGGTGATGAGCACCGAGGCAATGTCGCCGTCATACACGGCCCGGCTTCCCCTCTCCCGACTGAACTCGACATCTGGCGCTCGCACGCCCGGACCCCGCAACCGGTCAAGCAGCCATCGAGCCTACCGGGGCTCCGCCACTCGCAGTAAGAGCGTGCCACGGGACCTGTGCAGCACAAACCCGCCCGGGAGGGCGTGCCCGCCCTGACCACGCCACGCCGCCACCAAGCGGTCCGCGCTCCGCAGGTGCGCGTCCGAGACCTCGGTGACGCCGCGGGCCAACAACCAGTCCCGCAGGACTCTACGCCGGACGGCTGCTGGCGACTCAGCCAGCATCCCGGCGTCCAACCCCTCCCCGGTCTCCACTTCCGACCGCACCCGAGCGGCCACAGCATCCAGCGCTTCCTCGTCTTCTTGCAGTTGACGAGCCGTGCGGGCCAGCGCTTCGCGGACCCCGCCCTGCAGCACCTGCTCCAGCAGCGGCAGCACCTCTGTGCGCAATCGCACACGGGTGAACCGGAGGTCGGAGTTGTGCGGGTCCTGCCACGGCCGCAGCCCCAACGCCCGGCAGGCCTCCAACGTGGTCCGGCGCCGGACCCCCAGCAGCGGACGCGCCCACGGCGGATCCAGCGGGCGCATGCCGGCGATCGACCGCGGACCGGACCCCCTGCCCAGTCCCAACAGCACCGTCTCCGCTTGGTCGTCGAGGGTGTGGCCGAGCAGCACCAGCCCGTTCTCCGGGCGGTGCTGGCGCAGCGCCGCGTAGCGGGCCCGCCGGGCAGCGGCCTCCATCCCGCCGTTCCCGGTGACCGAAACCCCGATGACCTCGACCCCGTCGCAGCCCAGCCGCTCCAGCTGCTCCGCCGCGGCGGCCGCCACCTCGGCGGAGCCCTCCTGCAGCCCGTGGTCGACCACCAAACCGCGCACCTCGCCCCCGCGCCGGTGCGCGACGTGCACGGCAGCGGCCGCCAGTGCCAGGGAATCAGCACCACCGGAGCAGGCCACCGCCAGCGGAGCGCCCCGGAACGGGGCGGCTTCCGGGGAGTCCAGCAACCGCCGCACGGCGGTGCGGATTTCGCTCACAGCACGCTCAGGAGGCACCCCGCGATTCTCGCCCCCGCTCCACCGCTGGCCGCGGCCGGGCGTTCAGCCGTGCACCCGCCGCAGCCACACCGCGGGCTGCTGGATCTCCGCGCGGGTGGGCAGGTGCTCGGGCGAGGTCCACACCGCGTTGAACCCGTCCATGCCGACCGCTTCGACCACCTTGCTGGTGAAAGCAGCCCCCTGCGCGTACTGGCGGATCTTGGCGTCCACCCCGAGCAGGCTGCGCAGGATCCGGTCCAGCAACCCGCCGCCCTTGCGCCGGTCGGTGAAGCGCGAGCGGATGGTGGCCACGCTGGGCACCACCTTCGGGCCCACCGCGTCCATCACGTGATCGGCGTGCCCCTCCAACAGGGTGGAAAGGGCGATCACCCGGTCCAGGGCAGCCCGCTGGCTCGGCGTCTGCAGCAGCTCCACCAGGCCCAGCATGCCGGGGCTGGTGCTCCCCTCCAGCCGGGACGCGCGCGCCTGCCGGAACATCTGGGGCACCCGGGCGAGCAGGTCGCCGGTCGTCCCCTCCATCTCGGCCAGCAGCGTGCCCAGCGATTCGGTGAAGTGCGCGCGCAACCACGGCACCGCGTTGAACTGCAGCCGGTGGGTGGATTCGTGCAGGCACACCCACATGCGGAAGTCGTCGCCCGGCACGCCCAAGGCCCGCTGGGCGGCGACGATGTTCGGGGCCACCAGCAGCAGTCGGCCCACCTGCCCGTCCTGGTGGGGCGGGCCGTACGGGTCGAACTGCCCGAGGACCTTGGTGCCCAGGTAGGACAGCACCACTCCCGCCTGCATGCCGGCGCTGCGCGAGCTGAGCGCGCCGAAGAGATCGCTCTGGCGCAGCTCCGCCGCCCCCGCCGTGAGCATGGCGGCGTCGGTGAGGTCGGCCAGGCCCTGCGCGGCTCCCCGCACCCAGGCCGGCCGGTCCACCACGTCTCCCTGGACGACGGGCAGGTGCTCGCCGAGCCCGGTCACTTCCCGGACGTAGGTCTCGGCTTCCGCGCTGAACCGCCGCAGGGACCGCACGGCCTCCGCGGCTTCTCCGCGCGGCACGTCCGGTCCGGACGGCATCAGCCGGACCGCGGTGCCGACCGCGACGTCCCAGTCCAACGGCAGCTGCCGGGAAGATGCGGCAGCTGGGGCAGGCGATGGAGTGGTGAGGCGGGCGTTCACACGACCGACGGTACCCCACAGCCCGGCCGATTAGCCTGCTCAACGCGGCTGAATCCGGCGCTTCACCGACAGCCGCACTGCTGGATCGCGCTGACCAGGTCGTCCAGTGCGGCCCGGGATGCGTCCCTGCTGGTCCCGTTGGAGATCAGGGCGAACACCAGCAGCCGCCCGTCGGCGGTGACCAGCATTCCGGCCAAGCTGTTGGCGCCTTCCAGCGTCCCGGTCTTGGCCCGCACCCAGCCCTTGCCGGGTTCGTCGGTGAACCGGCCGGCGAGGCTTCCGGTGCCGCCGGCCACCGGCAGCCCGAGCAGCAGCGCACGCAGCTTCGCCGACTCCTCCGACAACCCGCCTTCCGGACTGGCCGGTTCGGTGGCCACCGACAGCAGGTTCCCGAGCACCTTCGAGGACATCCGGTCGTCGAGCGAAAGCCCGCTGCCGTCCACCATCGAGGTCTGGCCCAGCTCGATGCCGTGGCGCTGGAGCACCTGCCGGATCGCCTTGGTCGCCCCTTCGAAGGTCGGTGCGTTCCCGTTGGCGATGGCCACTTCCCGCGCCAAGGTCTCGGCGAGCACGTTGTCCGAGCGCTGCAGCATGACCTCGGTCAGCTCCCGCACCGTCGGGGACTGGACCTCGGCGAGCACCTCGGCGTTCTGCGGTGCCTCGCCCTCGGAGACCTGGGTCGTCCCGAACGCGGCGGCGACCCGCTTGGCGACGTCCAGCGCTGGGGTCTGGCTGCGGGGGCTGGTGTCCAGCTGCGGGTCCTGCCGCGCCCCGTCGAGCATCACCGGTTCGATCGGGGCGATGTAGCCGGCCGGGACGTCCTGCGGCAACCACCCGGGGGCCAACTTGGGGCCCGCGTACCGGGAGGTGTCCACCTGCACGGACACCACGCTGTCCCCGACGGACTGCTTGAGCTGCTGGACCAGGTCGTCCAGCCGGGCCGCCCCGGGGTAGACCGACTCCTGCCCCTCCGGGAGGGTGGTCAGCGTCGGGTCACCTCCGCCGACGATGACGATGCTGCCCGGGGTGCTGCCGCGCACCACCTTGGTGGTGAACCGCTTCTGGTGGTCCAGGGACAGCAGCACGGCGCCGGCCGTCAGCAGCTTCCCGGTGGAACCCGGAACCAGCGCCTGGTCGGCGTTCTGCTGCCACAGCACCTCGTCGGTGACCGGGTCCAGCACGATCCCGCCCAGCTGCCCCAGCGCCGGGTTCGCCAGCTCGTCGGTCAAGGCGGCCGACAGCGCGTTCGGGCCGGGCGCGGGCGCGTCCGCGGACAGCGGCTTGATCGACGGCTCCAGCTGCACCGGGGCGGGCGGGTCGGCGATCAAGGCCTGCCGAACCAGCCCCGGGACCACCGCCACCCCGACGACGAGCACGGCGACGAGCGCCACTGCCGCGAGGACCAGGCCGCGACGGCGGCGGAGCCGGGCCGGGATCTGCGGTTCCGGGGTTTGCTGCCCGGCGAACACCGAAGGCTGCCGGGGCTTGCTCGGCGGCGCTGCCGGCGGCGCGGGCTGGGCGGGCTTGGCCGGTGGCGGTGCTGGTTGGCCGCGCAGCACCTCGGCGAAGTCCTCCGGGGAAGCCGGCCGCGGCGCACCCGTTGTCATCTGCTGCGGGTTCCCACGGGGTCGTCCCCCACCGTTCGGCGGCACCGCAGGAGCCCGGAAACCGGAGGGCGCGGTGTCCTGCAGTTCCCTCAGGTCGATCCGGGCGGTTCTTTCCGAATCGGTCTCCTCCGGTGCGGTGACCGGAGCCAGCTGCTGGGTCTGCTCCGCATCGGTGGCCGGAGGGGCTTCCCGGCCCGCGGTGGGCTGCTCCCCGGCCTGCGGTTCGGTGACGACCACCCGCGGGATGACCTGGGTGGTTTCGCCGTCGTCGGCAGCCGAAGACCGGGTGTCGGCCTGCTCCGCGGGCTCGCCGGAGGACTGCTCGGCGGTCTCCGCCGACCGATCGGTCTGCTGGTCGGTCGAGGTGCTCTCGGCTGCGACCGCCGGTTGCTCGTCGGTCCGCTCTTCCTCCCGCTGCTGCTCCGTCGAGGCGCTTTCCTGCTCGGGCGAGGTGGTCCGCTGGTCTTCAGCGGGTGAGTCCTCGGCGGCGGGCGACGCCGCGTCCTGCTGCTCCGGTTCCTGGTCGTCGGCGGTCTCGTCCGAGCGAGCGCTCTCGCCCTTCTCCTCGTCGGCGCCTGCCGCGGGTTCGTCAGTGCTCTCCTCGGGAGCTCCTGCTTCCGGCCGGGCCGAGGAGTCCTCCTCCGGAGCGCGCTCGGGTTCCGCTCCTCCGCCGCTCTCCTCCGAAGTTCCAGCTCCGTCCGCCGCGGTCGGTTGCTCCGGGCTGTCCTGGGACTTCGCCGGCGCGTTCGATCCAGCGCCCGCTTCTCCGCCGGGCTCGGACCGCTCCTCCGACTCCGGCTGTTCGGTGGCGCTCTGCTGCGACTGGTCGGTGCCGTCGTCCTGCCGAGGGGCCTCGCCGTCCTGCTCCGGGGCGGGGCTCTCCGCCTCCCCCGAGTCGGCCGATTCCTCCGGCTCCTCCTCCGCCCCGGCGGGTTCGGCTTCCGCCTGCTCGGCGTCCTCCCCCTGCTCGCCGGCCTTCTCCGGTGCGCCCTTTTCCGCCTGCTCGGCCGATTCGGCCTCCTCCGGCTCGGCGGTCTTCCCCTCGGCCGCCGAACTCGACCGCTGGGCAGCTCCGGTGTCGGCCTCTTCCCGCTGTTCAGCAGCCGGTCGCTCGGTGTCCGAGTCCGGCTGCTCGGCTGGACCGGTGCTGTTCTCCGGGGCCCCGGAGTCCGCCTCTTCGCCAGCCGCGGGCTGCGGCTCGGCTTCCCGGTCGCCCGTCGCTTCGGCGGTGCCCGGCTCCGCGTCGCTGGCCCCGCTCTCCTCGGCGGGCTCGGCCTCCTCCTGCTCAGCGGTGTCGGTGTCGGAGGGTTCTGCGGTGCTGGACGCACCGGTCTCCGCGCTCTGCTGCTGGGCGTCGGACGGCTCGGCCCCCTCCTCGGACCGGTCCTCCTCGGAGGCCTGCTCCGCTGGCCCGCCGGCGTCGTCCGCGTCGGTGGACGGTGCTGCCCCGGCGTCCGATCGCTGAGCGGAAGATCGATCTGCGCCGGCCTCTACCTGGTCGCGCTGCTCTTCGGAGTCGCTCTCGTCGGAGTCGCTCTCGTCGGAGTCGCTCTCGGCGGCCTGACCGCCTTGCTCAGAGCTTTGGTCCTGGTCGGCGTCCCGCTGCTCGGCCTCCTGCGAGGCGTCCTGCCGTTCGGTGTCCGGTTCTGCGGCGGAAGCCGTCTTCTGCTGCGGTGCGGTGGCGTCCGAGCCGTCTTCGGCAGCGCCGTCGGACGGCTGCGGCGGGGGGGCTTCCGAGCTCGCGGGGGACCGGTCCGCGTCCTCCACCGGCCAATCTGGCTGCGGTTTGGCATTGTCCTGACGGTCTCCACCCGACGCGAGTTCGCCGGTTCCGGAAACCTCACCCCTGGGCTGCTGGGGTCTGGGCACGTGCTCCTCCTCGACGGAACGCCAGATTGCCAGATTGCGAGCTCCCACACGGCAGTGGGGTCTGGAAAGCTGCCGTGGTCCACACTAGACGTGGCCGAGCGCGAGAACGCGCGCCTGCATCCGACGTAAGACGAGTGAGGAACCGCGTGGACTTCGACGTCACCATCGAGATCCCCAAGGGGAACCGCAACAAGTACGAGGTGGACCACGAGACGGGCCGGATCCGTCTCGACCGGACGCTGTTCACCGCCACCCAGTACCCCGCTGACTACGGGTTCATCGAGAACACCCTGGGTGAAGACGGTGACCCGTTGGACGCTCTGGTGCTGGTCCAGGAGCCGACCTTCCCGGGGTGCCTGATCACCGCCCGCGCCATCGGGATGTTCCGGATGCGCGACGAGAAGGGCGGCGACGACAAGGTCATCTGCGTGCCCTCGGACGACCCGCGCCAGGAGCACCTGCGGGACATCCACCACCTGCCCGAGTTCCACCGGCTGGAGATCCAGCACTTCTTCGAGGTCTACAAGGACCTGGAGCCGGGCAAGAGCGTGGAGGGCGCCACCTGGGCCGGCCGCGTCGACGCGGAGGAGGAGATCAAGCGCTCCTACGAGCGCTACAAGCAGCAGGGCCACTGACTGGACGCTGCGGAAGCACCCCCAGATCCCGTGTTCGGGTTCGGGGGTGCTTCTTCTTGTGGCTGTGACCACCGCCACAGCAAGAATTCCACAGGCGCTGAATTCCCCGCTGTGCCAAGCTACTCCCAGGCACACCTGGTCCGGAACGGCGCTGGAGGCAGCCCATGGCCGCGCCCGTCCAGCTGCTCGTCGACCTCTTCCAGACCGACGAGCCAACGCTGGTGCACACCGGGGTCAAAGCAGCCGGCTTCGGCTGGCTCCACGCGCACGGGCTAGCAGTCCCTCCCGGCTTCTGCATCACCACCCGCGCCTACGACCAGGTGTGCCGGCACCGGGTGCGCGACCTCGTCGAACAGCTCCCCCGCGATCCGAACGCGGCCGAGCAGATCCGCGTCCGCCTGGAGAACATCGAGTTCCCTCCCGACCTCGCCAACACCATCGCCACCGCGTACACCGGGATGGGCGTCGACGTCCCCGTGGCCGTCCGCTCGTCAGCCACCGCCGACCTGCCGCGCACGCACTTCGCCGGCCAACTGGACACCTACTTGAACGTGATCGGCGTGCCGGCGCTGCTGGACGCGATCCGCCGGTGCTGGGCCTCGCTGTGGAGCGACCGGGCCCTGGCGCACCGGATCGCCGCCGGCACGTCCAACCGGCAGGTCAAGATCGCCGTGGTGGTCCAGCAGATGGTCGACGCCGCCGCTTCCGGAACGCTGTTCACCGCCAACCCGGACACCGGCAACCGCGGGGAAGTGGTCGTCGAGGCCATCGCTGGGCTCGGGGAACCGATGTCGGCCGGGGCCGTCACCCCCGACCGCTTCGTGGTGCGCGACGAGCGAATACGCCACCGCCGAACCGGCCACCAACCCGTCATGGTGCAGCCGAAGCCCGGCGGCGGAACGGAAACGGTCGTGCAGCCGGAAACCCGGCCGGCGGTGAACGACCGGCAAGTGCTCGAACTCGCCCGGATCGGCACCCAGATCGCCCACCGCAGCTCAACACCCCAGGAAGTCGAATGGGCGATCGACCGGAACGGGAAGATCTGGATCACCCAGCTCCAGCCGATCACCACCCTGTTCCCGCTGCCCACCGAACAGCGCCCGGGCCTGCGGGTGCACCTGTCCGGGAACCTCGTCCAGGGCCTGCACCGCCCGATCACCCCGATGGGAGCGGCCTGCCTGGAACGCCTGCTGACCGGGATCCTGAGGAGCACCGGGGCGGTGCCGCCCACCGGGGAGCAGAACGTCCTGTTCGACGCCGACGGCTGGCTGCACCTCGACGTCACCGGAGCCGTCCACGACCGACTCGGCCGGCTCGTGCTGACCCGGGCGCTCAGCCCGCTGGACTCCCGCTCCGCGCAGCTCCTCGCGGACTTGGCCACCGACCCGGGAACCGGCCGGAGAACCGCGCTCCGACTGCTGCGCGGAACCGTCCGAGCCCTGCGCGCCACCCGGTTGCCACTGGTCCTGGCCACCGCGCTGTGGAACCCCGACCGCGTTCGACGAGACGCGCTGCGGACCGTGCAGCTGCTCCGGACCCAGCTGGCGGACAACCACGGGCGGACCCCTCGCGAGCAATTGGCCGCTGCGCAGCAGGCCTTCCTGCGGATCACCGCTCCCCGAGCGGTCCGCCTCACCGCCCAAGCGCTGCCGGGACTGCTGCTGCACCAGCTGCTGCCGCGCGTGCTCGGTCCCGCCGCCGACGGCGTGGACGCCGAACTGGCGCTCAACGGCGTCCCGCACAGCGCGACCACCGAGATGATCCGGCACCTGTGGGAACTGGCGCTGCGGCTGCAGTCCGACCCCACCACCGAGAAGCTGTTCGGCGAGCACCCCCCGGGCGTCCTCGCCGCGCGCTACCTGAGCGGCAAGCTCCCGGCAACGCTGCAGGACGAGCTGGACCTCTTCCTCGCCCGGCACGGGCACCGCGGCATCGCCGAAACGGACACCGGCCAACCCCGGTGGTCGGAAGACCCCACCTACCTGCTGGGGCTGATCAGCGACTACCTCCACAGCTCCAGCACCGGTTTCCGGGCCGACGAGCAGCTCACCCGGACCAGCCAGCGCGGGGAAGACGAAGCCCGCGAACTCCTCCGCCGGTTGCGACGGCGCAGCCGACTCCGCGCCGCCGTCGGGCGGTTCCTGCTGACCCGGTTCCGCGCCGTGGCCGGACTGCAGGAGTTGCCGGAGCTCTGCGTCGCGCTGGCAGCGGCCAACGCCCGGCGGAACCTGCGCGCGGTGGGGCGCAACCTGGTGCTCCTGGGTCGGATCAACGAACCGGACGACGTGTTCTTCCTCGATTTCACCGAGGTCTCCCGAGCCATCGCTGGGGACGACTTCCAGGCGCTGGCCGTGCACCGCCGCGAGCGCTACGCGCAGGAACTGCAACGCGAACGGGTGCCGGGCGTGCTGCTCTCGGACGGCACCGAGCCGGCAGCGGGGCCGTGCGCGGAGAACGCCGGAAACCAGCTCGTTGGCACCCCCGCATCGGCCGGCACCGTCACCGGCCGGGCGAAAGTGCTGCGGGAACCGGGAGTTCCCGGGTGGACCCCCGGTGATGTCCTGGTGGCCCCGTCCGTCGATCCAGGATGGACACCACTGCTGCTCCTCGCGGGTGGACTGGTGCTGGAAACGGGCGGAGTGGATTCGCCCGGCGCCGTCGCCGCCCGCCAGTGCGGAATTCCCGCAGTGGTGGGGTCTTCCGCCGCCACCGCGCGAATCCGCGACGGTCAGCGGATCACGGTGAACGGGTCGACCGGGACCGTCCTCCTCCGCCCGGAAAACCACGGTGGCCCCAGCGATTGAGATCGGCTGGGGCCACCCGAGCGAACTTTTCCATATCCGGTTGTGGTTCTCAGGGGATCTTCCAGAGCTGAGCGAGGCCGTGCGGCACACCTGACCGACCGGCAGGAGGCCCTGCACGTCGCCAAGCGATCAGCTCGAGCGCTCTTGCCGGTCAGGACCTAGGACAGCAAACGGGAAACCGGGACGACCTCGCTCACCTGGGTGAACACGTCGTTCACCAGCGACTGCTGCTCCTGGGGGGTGAGCTGCTCCTGGTCGCTCGTGCCGTGAGCAGTGGCGATGCCGTTGGCACCGTCCTCCCCGTCCTGACCGTGCTGCGTGACTTCCACGCCGTGCTGGTCGGGCTGCGGGATCCCCTCGGGCGCCGTAGACTCCCAGGCCGGGAGGACGGAGGGCTGTTCCTGAGCGTTGCCCGCGCCGTCGTCCTGGAGGGAGCGCCCCATCTGCGGCAAGTCGAGGAGGGGCGCTTTCCCGCTGAGGACGTCGGCCAGTCCGCTTCCCGGGTTCCCCGGGTTGACGTTGGCGACGTCGCCGAGCGGCAGGGCCAGGTCACGACTGGTCGGCTGCTGCAACGGCACGACGCCACCGACGACTTGCTGGACCGAGTGCACCTGGTCGGTCAGCTGGGAAGCGGTCTGGCCGACTGCGTCGGCACCGGGAAGCAGTTGCGGGGTGGCTGCCGACGCGGCGCCGGTCCAGCCGATGACGCCCGCACCACTGGCCAGCACAGCGGCCGCGGCGGTAAGGCTGCGCTTCATGGCACTTCTCCTTTCTGCACAGGCCGATTCCTGTGCGCACGCCGGAGATTACGGAAATAGCGCTGAACACTATTCAGCGATCTTGTAATCACCGCGGAATGACACCAAGTAGCAGAAGCCACTGCGCAGCCCGCCTTTTCGTGCGATCCGGCTGATTATTCCACTACTACGCGCGCAGGGTCGGAAATCGGCGACCCCATTCGACCGGGGTGTTCACTGCGCAGAGTTTCCACCGACTCGGCGAATTCGGCATATGCCTCGCGTTCGGTGGCGAACCGGCGGTACCGCCCCACGCGCAGTTCGACCGACTCGTACTCCCGCTCCAGCGCGTCAGCGGTCTGCTGGTACACCGAGGACTGATCGCGGTACCGGGTGTAGCCGGCGATCGCCGCGGCGAGCGCCACGAACAGGCTGAGCAGCACGGCGAACCCGTGCAAGCTGGACACGGCCATCGACATGGCGCTGACGGTGGCCGCGACGGCCGAGCCGGCTATCACCGTCAGCTGTAATGCGTTGTCCTTTAACCTGTTCCGCCTGGCCGCCGCCCGGTAGCTGCGGATCAGACCGGGCAGCTGCAGGTGGAACCGCTTGTGCGCGGCGAGCAGGTCGTTGTCGCCGAGCTCTTCCAGCAGGTGCTCCCGGTACTCCCGCTCCAGCGCGCGCAGCTCCCGCTCCACCGCCCGCACCCGGAAGTGCTGCCGGTAGGCCAGAATCGCTGCAACAGCGCTGGAGACCAGCACCACCAACCAGCCGAAAATGCCCGGCCACGGCGAGTCCAGCAAAGCAAGCGCCAGGGACGCGAGCACCAACAGCACCAGGTTCCCCGGGTAGGCCCAGACCAGCAGCAGCCTCCGGACCAGCCGGGCCTGGTACAGCCGCTCGGTGCCCTCGGCGATCTTGCGTTCCCAGTCCTGCGGCCTGACGTCCTCGGCGAGCACGCCTCCTCCGACGATTCCAGCCGCTTCCACTCGCTCCATCACGTTCGATCCCTCCGGCGTCACTGCGATCGAAGTAGCCCCAGAGCACCACGACAATCGGCCGGTAGGGTGATGGTCGGCTGCTCCAACCGCCCTCCTGCCCTTGCACCGGGTAATCACCGCAGGCTGGGCCGTGGAGCCCGGCGAGGACTGCGGCCAGTGGAGCATCGCCGCCGCGTCAACCGGCATTCTCCGGGGCTGCCACTCTGGCAGCCCCCGCCGGAGCGCGAACAACCGGGTCAGCAGAATTCCGCCAATTCTGCTACTGAGCGGTAAGCGGCAGCCGGAGGAATGCTCACCACGTCAATTCAGCACCCGCTCGCTCGTAAAATTGAACTGGGTCGACGGCTTCACTGTTGACTTCGATCTGGAAGTGCAAGTGCGGACCGGTGGACTGGCCTCGATCACCCATTTCAGCGATTACTTGCCCGACTTCCACGTGCTGGCCAACGGAAACAAAACTCTTGTTGATGTGGCCGTAAATAGTGACCACATTTCCGGGGTGCGCAATCCGAACCCACATCCCGTACCCGCGGGCCGGACCGGAACTGATCACCTCGCCGGAACTGGCCGCCCGGATCGGCGTTCCGACCTTGTTCGCGATGTCGACGCCCTTGTGCATTGTGCCCCACCGGGGACCGAACCCACTGGTGATCCGCCCCGTGGTCACCGGACCCCACTGCGGCGCCGCCCGTGACACCGGTTCCGCTGCTTCTTCCGCTGCTCGCGCTGGCGGGGGCTGCACACCGACGAATTCCGCCGCCAGCTCCAGCGGCTTGATCGGCATGACCATTTTCACCGACTGTTCAGCAGTCTGCACAGTCGAGTTGCCTTCGAGAGCAGCAACCGACAGCTGCGGACTGAGCATCAGCACACCGATGAATCCGCCTAGTACGGCTTTCTCTCGCAGTGCCATTTTGGTTGTCACCCACCCAAACCGCCGCCTTTGTGCTCGCGACGGCGAGGAACCGATTCCAATCGGCTCCAACGTTTTTGCGGACGTTTGCCCGGGCTTTTCGGACCGTAGAACGGAATTCAGCGACGCACATGTGGTAACCGAACAAAACACTCAATTCAGACATTGCAGATGAGCGTTGCCCGAATGTGTTGTTCAGCGCCCTCCACAAGGGGGTCGCTCCCTTCACAGAGCGTTGAGAAATCGGCGGGGCGTTGCCAATGTCAGCGACCTGAGGAATGTGAACGGGACACGCAATTCACCCCGCGCACAAGGGCGGTTAATTGTTTTCCGCCAGGGTTCACCCAGCTGATGTTCACGCGAAAGTGTGGAGTCAGCGCGGTGCTTTTTCGGATAAGCCGGGCAAAACCGGTACGCGCACGAGGTCCGCAGCTGTCCCGCGGACACGACTACCGGTCGGTAACCAGCGGCGAAGGGTCCGGTGGAAACGAGCAGGGCGTCCACCGGCGAGCCCTGCGAGGAGCACCGAGCCCACCGGGACACGCGCTCCGAAGCGCTCCGCGATCGATGACTCGCCCAGAAATCACCGGAAAGAGCTATGAGTGGTACGGGATCCGCACTCCCGTGACAGCCGCGCTCCCCATGCGGCGGCACCCGCACCCGACCGACGTGCTGCCGGCCCGGCGACGCCCTCCCGGACCGGCAGCACGCGAACGACGGGCGAGACCTGCTCGCCCCAGCGCATCAGAAGGTCAGCACCAAACGACCGCGCACACCGCCGGCAGCCAACCTGCGGTGCGCCTCGGCGGCGTTGTCAGCCGGAATCGTGTCGGCCACCCGGAGCGTGATGACCCCCTCCTCGACCAGCTTGCGCAGCTCGTCGAGCTTCTCGTGGGACTCGTACTCCTGCGCCACCAGCACCTTGTGCAGCTTGATCCCCCGGTCCACCGGGCCGGACCAGAAGCGCACGGTCGCGAAACCGCCACCGTCCCGCACCGCCGGCACGACCAGCTCGTTCTGCACCGATCCGTCCACCAGGCCGTCCACCCCGTCGGGGTAGATCTCCCGGATCCGGCTGGCCACGTCGTCACCGCGCGGCACGATGTGGTCCGCCCCGAAAGAGGCCACGAGCTCGCGGTCCTTCTCCGCCGCATCGGCCACCACCGTCAAGCCCCGGTGCTTGGCCAGCTGGACCACGTAGCCACCGAGGGTGCCGGCCGCACCGGTCACCGCCAGCGTCTGGCCCGGGGAGAGGTCGAGCTTCTCCAGCGCCTGGTAAGCGGTGAGACCGTTCATCGGCAAGGTGGAAGCGGCCGCGAAATCCACCCCTTCGGGGATCCGAGCCATCGACCGCCACGGGCCCACCAATTTCTCCACGTAGCCACCGCCGTGCTTGCCGCCCACCGGCAGGGCGATCGCCATCAGCTTGTCCCCGACCTGCCAAGGACAGCCCTCGCCGACCTCGTCCACCACTCCGGCGGCATCCATACCGGGAACGTACGGCGGCTCACCGGTGACCGGGTAATCGCCGATGCGCATGTGCGTGTCGGTGGGGCTCACCGCCGCCGCGTGCACCCGGATCCGCACCTCACCCGGACCGGCGTGCGGCTCGGGGACCTCGTGGGGGCCGAGCTTCTCGGGACCGCCGAACTCAGTTACTCCGATGACCTTCATGCCAGGAGCAACCGCCGCACCACGAGGCGGTATTCCAGCACGATCGCGTTCCCGACCAGCGGCCCCGCTGCCGTCGCAGTGCGCGCGGCGGCACCCGGCGCCCCGACCACCGGGAATCCACTTCGGACTCCACCGCGCAACCCGCCGCCAGCACGGGGATCCGCCCAGGTGCAGGCACCTCGCACCCTTCACCCGCCTCGGTCATCCCTCCCGCAGAACCCCGCGGACGAGCGCGCCTTCGTGACCTTCGGCACTCCTCGCGGTGCCCACCTCAGATGTGCACCCCGAGCAGGGTCCCGACCGCGTAGGTGATCGCCATGGCGAGCAGGCCGCCACCGATGTTGCGCAACGTCGCCCGCACCTTCGGCGCCTTGCCCAGGTGCGCCGACACCGAACCGGTGAGGCTCAGCGCGATCACCACCGCCAGCGCGGTCACCGGCACGGCCACCTCGTCCGGGGCGGCCAGGATGGCGATCAGCGGGATCACCGCCCCCAGCACGAAGGACAGCATCGAAGCGAACGCCGCGTGCCAGGGGTTGGTGAGCTCGTCCGGGTCGATGCCGAGCTGGTACCGCGCGTGCGCGGCCAGCGAATCCCGTTCGCTCAACTGCACGGCCACCTTGCGGGCGAGCTCGCGGTCGATCCCCTGCTCTTGCACCAGGTCGGTGAGCTCTTCGATCCCCCGCTGCGGATCCTCGTCCAGTTCGGCCTGCTTGAGCGCCAGCTCCGCGCGCTCGGAATCCCGTTGGCTGGACACGGAAACGTACTCGCCGACCGCCATGGACATCGCGCCGGCGATGATCCCGGCGACCCCGGCGGTCAGCAGCGCGACATCGTCCATGGTGGCGCCGGCGACACCGACCACGATGCCCGCGGTCGACACGATCCCGTCGTTCGCCCCCAACACACCGGCGCGGAGCCAGTTCAGCCGGCTCGCGAGCCGACCGCTCTCCTTCTCCGCGGCGAACTCCTGTCCGGCAATCTCCACAGACAATTCGATCCCTCTTTCGCGCAACGCCGGGAACCGGAAACTCCCCGATGCCGTTGCTGTTCCTGAAAAGCCAGCAGCGCCGCGTTCAGCGTTGACCCGTTCTCGGTCCAAGTTCCTCGCACAATGCTGCGCAGCACCCCCGGTGTTCAATTCGGTCCCCGAAGGGTGCGAACGCCTTCGACGTACCTTTCTACGCCCGCGCAACACCGATTACAAGCAAGGTCAGCCTGGCCTAAAGAATGTTTGCCAAGCCTTTTCTTACTTTTCGAAAGCGAGCCGGAACACAATTGCCAATGGGTTAAATACCCGTTCGGACTGCCGGACGCAACAACTGCCCGACGAGATGACGAAAAATCATCGGCCCGGCGCGTTCGGCCTGCGCGAGCACACCGCCCACCCGGCAACAGCCAGTGCTCCGGTGCCCGGCCCTCTCGCCGAGAAGACCGAGCACCGCTGCGCGCAGCTGCCCGACCAGCGGCCCCGGCTGGTACTGCACGGCAACAGCGTCACCGCGTCCCACCTCGTGCACCTGGCGGCGGAGCCACCCAGCCCAGCGCCCCCCACGTCGGTCGCAAAGCGCCGGCGCGAGCGCTTTCCCGCCAGCTCTCCGCTTCCGAAGCCCGGATGCGGAGCGAGCAACCAACGCCCCTGGGAATCGGCGCGAGATGGTGCCCCCTCTGTTGTTGGCAGATGCGGCGGAAAAAGCCTTCCCAGCGATCCAGCGCGAGCGAGGAACCGCCAACCGTCGCCGCACCTGCTGCGAATGGAGGCAAGTCCAGGAACTTCCGCCATCGCCATGGACGTCATCAGGCGCGCATCGATTCCTTTGCCACCGCAGCTGCGCCGACGAGGAAAGCGATGATTTGGAAAGGAAAGGTTTCCCCGGGACATTCCACCACGGGTCTGGCAATGGCATTAGCGTCGATACCAGTGGTCGACATCGCGCACTGCTCGAATGCCGCCAGCTCCTTCCCGGTCGTCGCACTGGCAGCTGGCCCGCAGTCCCAGTGACCAATTGCAGAAAAAGCAGTGCTCGTGATTCGGTTTGCACCGAACAACGCGCCAGTGTTCGGGAATGGCGCACCCTGCGCTGGTACAGTCCTTCGACGATTCATTCAAAACCGGATCGGCCGAAATCCTCGAGGCTCCTGGCGCGAAGTCGATGCCGAGTCGAGCGAGCTCCTTTCCCGAGCGCACGAGCACGTCAGTTCGCCCTCGGTCGCCCTCCCGGGAGTCGACCGTCCCCCGTTCCGGATCGACGTTCCCGTTGCCTGGCGCGCACGGTGGCGCGAGGTTCCGGTCGGCCAGGCGGAGAACGATCACAGCGGTCTGGCCATGTTCGACAAGCGAGGAAATCCGGTCCGCGCAGTGGAGACCAAGACCGCATGCGGCTCCGGAACGCCGTTGGGTTCCGAATCCGGCAGGACGGATGGACTCGCCCCACCGACGGCGCTGATCGGGGCAACCCGAGCGCCACGTCCACCGCCGCGCGGGGCTCCAGCTGGAGCGGGCTCAACGACTGCCCTGCAGTGCAAGGGATTCGGTGGACGATCGTCGTCCTCGTTGGAACCGCGTGCGCCATCGCCCGTGGGGCCGCGTTCGGAGCGGCGTGCGCGGTCCGCACCCTGCGGTGCTCGCAGCCGCAGCAAGCGCGAGCCACCACCGAAGCACTGCTGCGCGATGCCCGGATGGCGCAGCGGGGTGCTGCGTCGCCCAGGACCATCACCCCGGACGAATGCCCGCACCCGGCAACCGGGGCGAAGCCGAGGAGGTGCGGAACTCGAACCGCAGCGGCCGGCGGTGTTCAGGTCCCGAAAACGACTCCGCGGCGGGAGCCGAGACCCTCGATCTCGCCTCCCGCCGCGGGTCAGCGGAATGCTCCGCAACTGAGCCGCCTGAGGGAATCGAACCCTCGACCTACGCATTACGAGTGCGTCGCTCTGGCCGACTGAGCTAAGGCGGCAGTGCGCAACCAAGTGTACCGGGCGCCCCGCTGCACCGGTGCACCACCCCTCACCGGCAGCGGGCGGCAGAACGACCGTTACCCGCCTCACGAATCGTCGTTAGCAACAAGCGTGACACCAGTCACTGATCACCTGACACCAGTCACTGCGACTGCGCGGCCGGGAGGAAACCGGATGCGAGCGATACGCCGCCTCGCCCTGTGCGCTGCTGTGTCGTTGACCGTGGCAGGACTCGCGGCGCCCGGCGCTCAAGCCCAGGAGTACCCCACTCCGAGCACCCCGATCCCAGTACCCCGGGACCCCGAGCAACCTCCCGCCAGCCAACCTACCCCCGCTCCCGGTCCGGTGGTGGCCGACGCCGGCACGCTGATCGGCGTGGTGCGCGTGCTCCCCGGCACCGTGCCCCCCGGCTCGAAGTTCGACGACCCCGAGTACGACGACCAACTGCCCAAGCAAGCCGTCGCCGAATTCGGACTGGGCCGGGCCATCGCCCAGGCCAACTCCACCGCCTACTTCGCCCAGGAGCGGGCGATCGCCGAAACCTCCCCGGTCGGCGTCGCGCTGTTCGGGCAGATGCCCCAACTGCCCGCCCCCGGCGTGCTCGCCCAAACCGCGCTCCCCGACCACCCCGAACCCGAGACCAGCGGCCTGCGAACCCCACCCGAAACCGACAAGGGATTGCGGCTGAGCGGGCTGACCGGGAGCGTGCACGCCCGCTGGGACGAGCAGCTCGGCCCCTGCGTGCAGCCGATCTCCGACGCGAACCTGTCCCTGGGCAGCATCTCCGCGGTGAACTCCCTGCCCACCGCGGGCACCCTGAACGGCCTGCTCGACGGCGGCACGCCCACCGACGACGGGAAGGGCTCACTCCTGCACGTGCCCGACGCCCTGCAGGCCCACTCCAAGATCGAACTGGTCGACGTGCCGGGCCAGCAGAACAAAGCGGTGCAAGCCACTTCGAAACTGCAGCTGGCCAGTGTGCAGCTGTTCGCCAACACACCGCAGGAGATCCGCATCGAGGTGGTCAGCGCGCCCACGTTGACCGCCACCGCCACCGGCGATCCAGAAACCTCCACTGTGGAGTACACAGCGCCGGTGCTGCGCGTGTTCCACGGCGACGAGGAAGTCGGCACGCTCGACGCCGCACACCCGTTCATGGACCTGCCGTTCGGTGGCGACGGACCGCTGCCCGCCCTCGACCTCGGCATCATCCGGCTGAGCATCGGGGAGCTCGAGAAGCAGATCGACGGCACCGACGTGCGCGGCACCGCCCGGCTGTTCGACCTGAAGCTGCTCAACGGCGAGCACCTCGGCATCCCGACTTCCCTGGTGGAAATGACGTTCGGCGAGCAGGTCGCCCACGCTCTGGCCCCCGAAGGTGGCGTCGACTGCCGGCAGGACGGCACCCCGGCCGCCAACCCGGACCAGGCCACCGCTGACCCGGACGACACGGTTCCAGCCGCCGCCGGCGAGCTCGCCCTCACCAACGGCGCGTACCACGCGGTGCCGATCTTCTGGACCGGCACCGGACTGCTGCTGCTCGGCGCGGTGCTGCTCGCCGCCACCCCGCGACGGCGCAGCGGTCAGCGGGGAACCGATCAACCGCGATAGAGCTCGGCCAGCATCGCCTCCAGGGCGACCACCGGCTTCACGTTGCGGTTGAGCGCTTTCCGGCACTCCAGGACCGCGGTCAACCGGCGCAGGGTCGACTCGGAGGTCCACTCCTGGGCCGCCGCCCGGATCGAGCGCTCGAAATCCGGGTGGGTGAGCGGCACCTGCGCCCCCGACCGCACCACCAGCACGTCCCGGTAGAAGTTCGCCAAGTCGACCAACGCCAGGTCGAGCACGTCCCGCTGCAGCCGGGTGTTCCGCGACTTCTGCCGCTTCTCCAACTCCTTCAACGCCGCGTTCGCGCCGCGATTGGCCGCCGCGGTCCCCTTGCCGGTCCCGCCCGCCCCCAGCGCTGTCTTCAGCTCTTCCTTCTCCGCCTCGTCCCGCTCCTCGTTCGCCGCCTGGGCTTCGGTCTCGGCGAGCTTGACCAGTCCGCTGGCCGCGGTGAAGACGTCGGAAAACCGCTGCAGCCCGCGGGGAATCCGCAGCACCGACTCCCGCCGCTCCCGGGCCTGCTCGTCGGTGGCCAACCGGCGGGCGCGCCCGATGTGCCCACCGCACACCGAAGCAGCCCAATCGGCGAGCCGCGGCTCCACCCCGTCGCGTTCCCGCAGCACCTCGGCGATCGCCCCCGGCAGCGGGGTGCGCAACTGCACCAGCCGGCAGCGGGAGCGGATCGTCACCGACACGTCCGCCGGGTGGTCCGACGGCGCGCACAGCAGGAACACCGTGCGCTCCGGCGGTTCCTCGACCGCTTTGAGCAGCGCGTTGGACGCGCCCTCGGTCAGCCGGTCGGAGTCCTCGATCAGGACGATCCGCCAGTTGCCGGTGCTCGGTCGCCGCGCCGAGGCCTGCACCAGGGACCGCATCTCGGCGACCGGGATCGACAACCCCTCCGGCACCACGAACCGGACGTCCGCGTGCGTCCCGGCCAGCACGGTGCGGCACGCGGAGCACGTGCCGCAGCCGGGCAGGTCCGGGTGGGTGCACTGCAGGGCCGCGGCGAACGCCCGGGCCGCCACCGAACGCCCCGAACCGGGTGGGCCGGTGAACAGCCAGGAGTGCGTCATCGCGCCCGGCGGGGTCGGTTCACCGCGCGACTGGGCCCTGGCCGCCAGCACCGCGCGGTGCAGGGTCCGCACCGCGTCGGGTTGGCCGATCACCTCCGCCCACACCCCAGTCTTGCTGATCTCCGGAGCGATGGTCATGATCCGTCCTCCAGTGCGCCGCTACGCGGGCCCGCCGACCGGGTTGGGCGAAACCGGGTCACGAGGCCGAAGAACTCGCGTTCTTCTTGCTCTTGGCCGAGGAGCTCTTCTTGGTCGTCTTCTTTTTCTTCGCGGGAGCTTTCGCCCGGCGCTCGGCGATCAGCTCCAAGGCCCGCTCCAGCGTCATCGACTCGACCGAGTCGCCCTTGCGCAGCGAGGCGTTGATCTCCCCGTCCGTCACGTACGGGCCCCAGCGGCCGTCCTTGATGACCACCGGCTTGCCGTTCTCCGGCGACTCCCCGAGCTCCCGCAGCGGGGCGGCAGGTGCCCGGCGGGAGCGCTGCTTCGGCTGCGCGTACAGCTGCCGCGCCTCCTCCAAGGTGATCGTGAAGATCTGCTCCTCGGTCTCCAGGGAGCGGGAATCGCTGCCGCGCTTCAAGTACGGCCCGTAGCGGCCGTTCTGGGCGGTGATCTCCTCCCCGGTGTCCGGGTCCACCCCGACCACCCGGGGCAGGGACAGCAGCCGCAGCGCGTCCTCCAGGGTGACGGTGTCCAGCGACATCGACTTGAACAAGCTCGCGGTGCGCGGCTTGCCCTTGACGCCCTCCGGCAGCACCTCGGTCACGTACGGCCCGAACCTGCCTTCCTTGGCCACGATCTCGTGCCCGGTTTCCGGGTCCACCCCCAGGCTACGGCCCTCCATCGGGGTGGCGAACAGCTTGTCCGCGATCTCCTTGGTCAGCTCGTCCGGCGGCAGGTCCTCCGGCAGGTTCGCCCGCTGCGAGGCGCCGTCCACGGTGCGCTCCAGGTAAGGCCCGTAGCGGCCCACCCGGACGTAGACCATGTTCCCGTTGTCGTCCTCGAACATCGGGATGGAGTTGATCTCCCGCGCGTCGATCTCCTCCACCCCGGATCCGACGAGCTTCTTCAACCCGCCGGCCCGGCCGACCGAACCGCCCGGACCGACTTCGCCGCCGAAGTAGAAGCCGTTCAACCAGCGGGTGCGTTCCTGCCGGCCCTCGGCGATCCGGTCCAGTTCGTCTTCCAGGGCAGCGGTGAAGTCGTAGTCGACCAGCCGGCCGAAGTGCTTCTCGAGCAGACCGACCACGGCGAAGGCGACCCAGGACGGCACCAGCGCCGAGCCCTTCCGCCACACGTAGCCGCGTTCCTGGATGGTGCTGATGATCGAGGCGTAGGTGGAAGGCCGGCCGATCCCCAGCTCCTCCAGGGTCTTGACCAGGCTGGCCTCGGTGTAGCGCGGCGGCGGGTTGGTGCTGTGCCCGTCCGGCACCAGCTCCGGCGCCGTCACCTCCTGCCCCTGGGCCAACTGGGGCAGCCGCTTCTCCGCGTCGTCGGCGACCCCACCGGCCTCGCTGTCCACCGACTCCACGTAGGCCTTGAGGAAACCGGGGAAGGTGATCGTCCGACCGGACGCCGCGAACGTGCACTCCTCCCCGCTGCTGGCGGACCCGACGATCCGCACCGACAGGGTGGTGCCCTTCGCATCGGCCATCTGGGAAGCGATGGTGCGCTGCCAGATCAGCTCGTAGAGCTTGTAGGCGTCCGAGTCGAGTTCCGCGGCCACCTCGCCGGGGGTGCGGAAGGTCTCCCCGGCCGGGCGGATCGCCTCGTGCGCTTCCTGCGCGTTCTTGACCTTGCGGTTGTACTGCCTGGGCTGCGGGGAGAGGTACTCGTCCCCGTACAGCTCCCGGGCCTGCGAGCGGGCCGCCGCGATCGCGGTTTCCGACAGCGTGGTGGAGTCGGTCCGCATGTAGGTGATGTAGCCGTTCTCGTACAGCCGCTGCGCGGTGCGCATCGTCCGGTCCGCGGAGAACCGCAGCTTCCGGCCGGCCTCCTGCTGCAGCGTGGAAGTCATGAACGGCGCGTACGGCCGGCGGGTGTAGGGCTTCTCCTCGACGCTGGAGACCCGCAGCTGGGCACCGGTGAGCGCCTGCGCCAGCCGCTGCGCCTCCGCCTCGTTCAGCAGCAGCACGTCGTCGTTCTTCAACCGCCCGTCGGGACCGAAGTCCCGCCCGGTGGCCAGCTTGGCGCCGTCCACGCTGACCAGCCTGGCGCTGAACTGGCGCGGCTCGGCCTGCTGCCCGGCGTCCATGGTGGCCGCGATGTCCCAGTACTCGGCGGACACGAAGCGCATCCGCTCCCGCTCGCGCTCCACCACGATGCGGGTCGCCACCGACTGCACCCGGCCGGCCGACAGCTTCGGCATGACCTTCTTCCACAGCACCGGGCTGATCTCGTACCCGTACAGGCGGTCGAGGATGCGCCGGGTCTCCTGAGCGTCCACCAGGGACAGGTCGAGGTCCCGGGGCTGCTCGGCGGCGGCCCGGATGGCCGACTCGGTGATCTCGTGGAACACCATGCGCCGAACCGGGACCTTGGGCTTGAGGGTCTCCAGCAGGTGCCAGGCGATCGCCTCGCCTTCGCGGTCACCGTCCGTGGCGAGGTAGAGCTCGTCGGCCTCTTTGAGCGCGTCCTTCAGCTCGGTAACCGTGGCCTTCTTGTCCGGGGTCACCAAGTACAGCGGTTCGAAGTTGTTGTTGACGTCGACACCGAGCCGGGCCCACGCCTGGCCCTTGTACTTCGCCGGCACATCGGCAGCGCCCCGCGGCAGGTCGCGGATGTGCCCCCGGGAGGACTCCACCACGTAGCCGGGCCCGAGGAACGAAGCGATCTTGCGCGCTTTCGCGGGTGATTCGACGATCACCAGCCGCCGGGCTCCGGAACCGGTCCCGTTCTGGGACCCCGAAGCTCGGCCGGTACCGCCGCTCTTCTTCGTCCGTGTCGACCCAGCCACGCTTACCTGCTCTCTACTCGCGGAGGCATTCCCATCCGTCGGTCTTGCCCACCAGATTTCTCAATGTGCCCTGCGGGGAAGTGTGCACCACGCCGGGAAAGCACAGGGTTGCATATAACACGGTGCCGCTTGCATCCGTCTCCTTCTACGAACGTAGCCGGTCACTCTCGGCCCCCGGTGCGTGACCTGGCGTGACGTGCGTCAAGCACGGCGCCGCCAAGGGCACCACTTCGCCCAATAGGAGTAGCCGCTGCCCGCCACCGGCGTTACCGCCCACAGCCGCGGTGAGACAGAGCTCTCGTCCACCCGGGGCGCTGCCGGACGAGCAGCACCCCGGGTCAGCGGTCAGCGGGGCTGCTGCGGCTGCTCGGGCTGCGGGGGCTGCTGCTGCTCCGGCGGCGCCAGGAAGATCTGGCACTGCGGCGCCTGCTGCACCGCGCTCCGCAGTTCGGGGTTGCTCTCCAACGCGTCCAGCTGCTCGTTGAAGTCGAGCTGCTCCCCCTTCTTCAACTCCTGCTGGACCTCGGTCATGCCCTGCTGGAAGCTCTCCTGGGTGGAGACGTCCACCTGCTCGGCCTTGCCCTTGGCCGCGAACAGGATGTCCCGCACCTCGGTGAACTTCCGCTCGAAGCTGTCGTTGACCTGGTCACCGCCCTCGAGCGGGGACGGGCCCATCTGCTGCAACCCGCGGACCGTGTCGTCGGCAGCCCGGCTGGCGACGTCGATCTGGCCGAGCGCCGAGTTCTTGAACGTCTCGGTGTTGGTCCGGTCCACCTCGGGGAGGTTCTGCTGAGCCTGGGAGAACTGGCCGACCAACCCGCACAGTTCACCCATCCAGGCCACCCCTTCCGGGGAGGGTTGTGCGGCCTGCGCGGAATCCTGCTGCTGCTGTTCCTGCTGCTGTTCCTGCTGCTGTTGTTGCTGCTGTTGCCCGGAGCCGTCCTGCCCCTGGCCGCAAGCCCCCAACGCGAGCGGGAGGGCAGTCAGCGCCGCTATGGCCGTCGAACGGAATTTCATTCGCACTCCTAACCGGAGTTGCTTGCAACCGTGCAGCCCCGACTGTCTCGCACCCGGTCCGGGCTGCCAGACAACGGGGTGGCGCTCGTCCCCGCCCCTGCACGGCGCAGGGGCACCCGGGCGACACCAGGTGCCCCTGCGCCGGATGCGGAACGCTCAGACAGCACCGTTGGCAACTCTGTTGCCTTCGCTGGCCGATGACTCGGCGATCGCCGTGCCACGCCGCTTGGAGACCACCACCGCCGCGACGATCACCGCGACCGCCAGTACAGCGATACCCGCGCGAACCGGGACCGAAGCCGCTTCGCCGGTGCTGAAGGTCACCACGGCCGGCGCGATGAGCACCGACACCAGGTTCATCACCTTCAGCAGCGGGTTGATGGCCGGGCCCGCGGTGTCCTTGAACGGGTCGCCGACGGTGTCACCGATGACCGTCGCCGCGTGCGCCTCGGAACCCTTGCCGCCGTGGTGGCCGTCTTCCACCAGCTTCTTGGAGTTGTCCCACGCGCCACCGGAGTTGGCCAAGAAGATCGCCATCAGGCTCCCGGTGGCGATCGCCCCGGCCAGGTAGCCGGCCAGGGGGCCGACACCGAGCCCGAAACCGACCGCGATCGGCGCCAGCACCGCCAGCAAGCCCGGAGTGGCCAACTCCCGGAGCGAGTCCTTGGTGCAGATGTCCACCACCCGGCCGTACTCGGGGCGCTGGGAGCCGTCCATGATCCCCGGCTTGTCCTTGAACTGGCGGCGCACCTCGTAGACCACGGCACCGGCCGCCCGGGACACCGCGTTGATCGCCAGACCGGCGAACAACAGCACCACGGCGGCACCGATGATCACGCCGAACAGCACGTTCGGGGCGTACACGAGGTATTGACCGGCGCCGATCGAGCCCGCCACGTCGGCCACCGCCTTGGTGATCGCATCGGTGTAGGACCCGAACAGCGCGGTCGCGGCGAGCACCGCGGTGGCGATCGCGATGCCCTTGGTGATCGCCTTGGTGGTGTTGCCGACCGCGTCGAGCTCGGTCAGCACCTGCGCCCCTTCGCCTTCCACGTCACCGGACATCTCCGCGATGCCCTGCGCGTTGTCGCTGACCGGACCGAAGGTGTCCATCGCGACGATCACCCCGACCGTGGTCAGCAGACCGCAGCCGGCCAGGGCAACGGCGAACAGCGCCACCGGGATGGACCCGGACAGCAGGAAGGCGGCGAACACCGCGGCACCGATCACCAGCGCGGTGTAGACGGCGGACTCGAAGCCCACCGAGATGCCGGACAGGATCACCGTGGCAGCACCGGTGAGCGAGGACTTGCCCACGTCCTTGACCGGACCGTGCTCGGTCCCGGTGAAGTACCCGGTGAGCTTGAGGATCACCGCCGCCAGCAGGATGCCGATGACGACCGCGGCCAGCGCGATGAGCGCCGGGTTGCCGTCGAGTCCGCTGATCTCCGCGCTGACGCCGCGCAGGCCGGCGAAGGTGTCCGGCAGGTACACCAGGGCCGCGGCTGCGCACAGCACCGCCGAGATCACCGCGGAGATGTAGAAGGAGCGGTTGATCGCCTTCAGGGCGTTCTCGCCCGCGCGGGCCTTGGTGATGTAGACGCCGAGCACCGCGGTCAGCACCCCGATCGCCGGGACGATCAGCGGGAACAGCAGACCGTGCACGCCGAACGCCGCGGTCCCCAGGATCAGCGAGGCGACCAGGGTCACCGCGTAGGACTCGAACAGGTCGGCCGCCATGCCCGCGCAGTCGCCGACGTTGTCCCCCACGTTGTCGGCGATGGTCGCCGCGTTGCGCGGGTCGTCCTCCGGGATGTTCTGCTCCACCTTGCCGACCAGGTCGGCACCGACGTCCGCGGCCTTGGTGAAGATCCCGCCACCGACTCGCATGAACATGGCCAGCAGGGCGGCACCGAAACCGAAGCCTTCGAGCACCCGCGGGGCGGCCCCGGCGTAGACCAGCACCACCAGGGTGGCGCCGAACAACCCCAGGCCGACCGTGGTCATGCCCACCACGCCACCGGTGCGGAACGCGATGCGCATGGCCTTCTCCCGGGCTTGCACCGACTCCCGGGCGGCCGCGGCGACCCGCAGGTTGGCGCGGGTGGCCAGCCACATCCCCAGGTAGCCGATCACCGCTGAGAACGCGGCCCCGAAGAGGAAGAAGATCGAGCGGCCGATCCGCTCGGCGGTGGTTTCGGCGGGCAGCGCGAGCAGCAGCACCACCACTGCCGCTGCGAACACCGCCAGGGTGCGGAACTGCCGGTTGAGGTAGGCGGACGCGCCTTCCTGCACGGCTTTGGCGATGTCCTTCATCCGCGACGTGCCCTGCCCGGCAGACAGCACCTCCCTGATCAGGACGTATCCGAAGGCCAGCGCGGCCAGGGCGATCACCATGACCACCCCGACGATTGCGTAGTCCGCACCGGCGAGTTCGATTCCCGCGGGCTGGGCGAGGTAGTTCCGAGATGCCGAACTCGGTGGTGCAGCGCCCTGGGCCCAGCCTGACTGGACCTCGGTGAGCAGGGACATCCGTCCTCCTGGTGTTGTGCTCGGTTCCAGTACCGGAGTCCGGTGGTGCCGTTACGGGCTCCGGATCGGTCGACGGACTCGCCGCGGCATCCCGGCAAGCGCACCGCGGCGGCCGTGGCCGCGAAGTCTATTCACAGCAACAGTGGCTTACCTCACTGTGTGATGTGCGACTCGTTACGACGTGGGAATTTAGCGCTGAATAATCGATTCAGCACGTCACTTGATCCCCCATTTGGGTTGTCTTTGATTTGGCCCAAACGGGTGGATGGTGTATAGGGCGCCTTCCATGATCCACCGGGCCCGCTCGAAAAGCCGGTAACGGCACCGCGGACACCGGCAAGATCACCCCAAGGGGTTACTTGCGCAGCGGGCTCGAACACCGCGGCCCCACCACCCGGGGGTGTGCGAACCTCGAAGCGTGAATGCCGCGGACCAGGCCGGAGGACGACAGCTGCTGCAGCGCATCCTGGCCGGCGCACCAGCTGGCGAATCCCCGGTGCGCCACGTCGCCGAACTGCCCGCCCGACCAGCGCGCACCGGCGACTGGCCGACCTGGGCCCCCGACGAGCTGGTCGACGCGTTCCGCCGCCTCGGTGCCGAACAGCCGTGGGCGCACCAGGTGGACGGGGCCGAGGCCGTCCGGGCGGGCCAGAACGTCATCGTCGCCACCGGCACCGCCTCCGGGAAGTCGCTCGTCTACCAGCTCCCGGTGCTGGCCAGGATGCTCAGCGACCGCCGGGCCACCGCGCTCTACCTGTCACCGACCAAAGCGCTCGCGGCCGACCAGTTCCGCTCCCTGGAGGCGCTCGGGCTGAGCGGGATCCGCCCGGCCAGCTACGACGGGGACACCCCCAAGGACGAGCGGGATTGGATCCGCTCCCACGCCAGGTGGATCTTCACCAATCCGGACATGCTGCACTACGGCGTGCTGCCCGCCCACCGGCGCTGGAGCCAGTTCTTCCGGCAGCTCAGCTTCGTGGTGGTCGACGAGTGCCACACCTACCGCGGGGTGTTCGGCTCCCACGTGGCGCTGCTGCTGCGCCGGCTGCGCCGGATCGCCCAGCACTACGGCGCCGACCCGGTGTTCGTGCTCGCCTCGGCGACCGTGTCCAACCCCGAAGTGCTGGCCGAACGGCTGATCGGCGCTCCGGCGAAAGCCATCACCGAGGACTGCTCGCCCCGCGGCGCCCGCGCGGTCGTGTTCTGGGAACCACCCCTGCTGGACGACCTCTCCGGGGAGAACGGGGCCCCGCTGCGGCGGTCGGCCAGCACCGAAGCCGCTCGCATCCTGGCCGAACTGGTCGTCGAGGACGCTCGCGCCCTGGCGTTCGTCCGGTCCCGCCGCGGCGTGGAGATGACCGCGCTGACCGCCCGGCGAATGCTGGCCGAAGTCAGCACCGAGCTGGCCGACCGGGTGTCGGCCTACCGCGGCGGCTACCTCCCGGAGGAACGCCGCGCACTGGAGAAAGCCCTGCTCACCGGGGACCTACGGGCGCTGGCGACCACCAACGCGCTGGAGCTGGGGGTGGACATCGCCGGTCTCGACGCGGTCGTCATCGCCGGTTACCCGGGCACTCTCGCGTCCTTCTGGCAACAGGCCGGCAGGGCCGGGCGGGACGCGGACTCCGCGCTGGTGGTGTTCGTGGCCAGGGACGACCCGCTGGACACCTACCTGGTGCACAACCCGGCCGCGGTGCTGGACCGGCCGGTCGAGACCGCGGTGCTGGACCCGACCAACCCCTACGTGCTCGAACCGCACCTGGCCTGCGCGGCGGCCGAGCTCCCGCTCACCGCGGACTGCCTGACCGCGTTCGGCGGGACCGCGGCCGAGCGAGCAGCGCAAGCCCTCCGCGAGGCGGGCGTGCTCCGCAAACGCCCGCACGGGTGGTTCTGGGTTTCCCGCGAACGTCCACATCGGAGTGTTGAGTTGCGCGGGACGGGCAGCGATCCGGTCGCCGTGGTGGAAGGGGACACCGGTCGATTGCTGGGGACCGTGGACCCGGATTCCGCTTGCTCCACCGTGCACCCAGGGGCGCTCTACTTGCACCGCGGTGAGTCGTACGTGGTCGACGATCTCGACTTGGAGACCGGTATCGCACTGGTGCACGCGGAAAATCCGGAGTGGACCACTTCGCCGCGCAGCACCGTGGACATCTCCATCCTGCGCACTCTGGAGAGCTACCAACCGAGCGAGGGGATCACCGCCAACCTCGGGGAGGTCGAAGTCACCTCCCAGGTCGTCGGCTACTTGCGCAAGCTCCCGTCCGGCGAAGTGCTCGACCACGTGCAGCTGGAGCTTCCTCCGCAGACCTTGGTGACCAAGGCCGTTTGGTACACGGTGAGCGATGAACTGCTCACCGGCAGCGCCCCGGGGGGCGCCGGGCTGGATCCGGCGCGCATCCCCGGGTCTCTTCACGCCGCCGAGCACGCGGCGATCGGCCTGCTACCGCTCTTCGCGACCTGTGACCGCTGGGACATCGGCGGGGTGTCCACCGCTCTCCACATCGACACCGGGGAGGCAACGGTGTTCGTGCACGATGGGCACCCTGGTGGGGCTGGGTTCGCCGATCGCGGTTATGCCGCTCTGGTCCCTTGGTTGATCGCAACGCGGGAGGCCATCGCCTCCTGCGAGTGCTCGGCTGGTTGCCCGTCCTGCGTTCAGTCGCCCAAGTGCGGGAACGGCAATGAACCGCTGGACAAGGCGGGGGCAGTGGCAGTGCTTGACACTGTGTCGGCAGCGTTCGGGGACAGAGCCGCCGGGCCGGCCGGACTCGAAGGTAGTCCACAAGGGAAATGAGCACACGGGGCGGGGATCGTGCTCGGCGGGGACATGGACTGCTCTCGAATCACTGGGCGCGGTGCCGGCCCGGGCGGCTCCACTGCCGAAAGCGGGATCGATCAGCTTCCCGCGACGGCAAGCTCTGCCACTTCGTATGACTTGCTGTCAACGGACAGGCCAGCGCAGAGCACCTCTTGCACGAATGCTGGAGAAGGCAGCTGCCAATCGCACACCTCGGGCTTCACTCGCCAGTGAACCGTTCCCTGCGGGAATGCGGTCGGCGGCATGGGGATCCAGCTCCCTGCGCCATGCACCCGGACACCGGAGATCTCGGCGAGTTCCGGACGCAGCTGAGCTTCCTCAGCGGTCAGGAAGTACCAGCGCCTGTCCGGGGTGGCCACGATGGGCACCGGGGTGTCCAGCTTGCGCAGCACCTTCGCGGCCTGGTGACCGAGGTCGGGGCCAACCTCGATCGCATTGACAGCTGTGCCGGTCGCGACCAGAACGCCGTAAGGCTTCTCGGACCACCAGGACGCCACTTCATCAAGCGTCGAACCGATCAACTCCTGCCAATCCTGCCGCACAGGGGCAAGGCCTTCGCTATCACCACCGATCCACTTCTCCCCGTCCGGGTAGGTCCCGGGAAACGCCGGCCAGCCACGGGATGCGTAGTTGATGGCCTGCACTCGAAGTTGGATCCGACTGGTCGTGAGACCAGCCGGGAAAACCGGAATGCCGCGGAAGGCGTTGCTCCACCCGTCCGCCGACGAATCCATTTCCTTTCGCCTCCTCCAAGCAATACGCGCTGATCCAGCAGCTCCCAGATCCCATATCGGGCAAATAGGTCATTCTGTTAGCTGCTCGCGCCCAACGACACCGTTGTCGTGGACTTCAGATCGCGCGCTGACACTTCAAATAAACGTCAACACAGCGATTCCGTACACCCCTGCGTCGACGACCGGTCGATGAATAGCGACGAATCGCGCGTCACCCGACAGAGCCACTAAAAGTCGAGAACAACATCCAACTCGTCAGTAGAGAGCTATTCACCAGCGAATATCCCGTTCCAGCCGCACTGGTCATTCATCGACCGCTCATCGCAGCGCTGTCGACAGCCGTCTCCACCGGACCGGCGTGCGCCCGCGACGAAGCGGGCGGGAATCCGGGGGCCAGGCCGGGGACGGGAACGTTGACCACGATCCGCGCGTGCGAGTTCCGCAGCGAACACGTTTCGAGAACCGCCTGCATCCGCTGCACCACCCGCGCTGCCCGAGCGCATGCGGCCACCTCCCCGCTCGAGGCGTGGGCAGCCGCGGCCAACGCGGCCAGATCAGCTGCACCAGCTGCCCGCTGCCGAGCCAGCACGGCGCTGCCCAGCTGCACGAGAAGAGCGGCGAGGACCACCAACGCCGCCGACAGCAATGCCGCCGGAATGGTCGCGCTACCACGATCATCACCCATTCGGCACCTGCCCCGGTTCCACGACCGCGGCAGCGCTACCGCGCAACCAGCGGCCGGGAACGATCCCTCCTGGCAACGGGGCCTCGACCTCGGTGCTGACCTGCTCGCCGCGGACGGTCACGGTGAGCTCGGCCCCCGACGGGGCCAACTGCGCCACCGCGCGCTGCGCCCCGTCCCGATCACCGCGCGCGACCAACCGCGCCGCCTCGACAGCGGCATCGATGCAGCGCAGCTGACCGGTCAACGCCGTGAAACCGGTGGCGATCAGACCGAAGACCACGACAACGGTGCACACTCCCAGCGCCGCTTCCACCGTTACCGAGCCACGCTCGCGTTCCCGGTCTCCGCCTCGCCCCATCAGCCGCCCCCTCCGGTCTGCAAAGCACGTTCGATGAGCGCGGTCAGGGCGCCTTCCACCGTGTCACTGGTGACCACGGTGTAGAGCAAGGAGGCGAAACCGACCGCGGCAATGGTTCCCATCGCGTATTCCGCGGTGCTCATGCCGTCCTCACCGCGCACCGCATTGCGCAACCGAACGAGCCAACGCCACCAAAACGGAGTTCCTTTTTCTCCCACTGCCCTCATCCCTCCACTTTGACCACACGTCACCAAATGACGGACAATTTTTGAGCAATTCCAGAAACAGCCGGAAGAATTCCAAGGCACAGAAAAGCCGGGAGGAAGCAAAGCCCCAAGGGCATCGATATCCACACGGCAGCCCGCTGCGCTTTTCGCTGGGCCTGCTCCTCGGCTTTGCGACGGATGTCCGCGGCGAGCTCTTCGGCCGCCTCGGCCAGCGCGCTGCCGGTGCGCGCGGTTCGCCTGGCTGCTCGCGCCAGCGGGGCCGTGTCGGGGTGCTGCAGCGCCGGCTCCCAAGCTGCTACCGGGTCTGCTCCGAGCGCCAAGTGGTCGGCGACTTCTCCGAGCAGTGCCCTGGCCGGGCCGGTGATTTCCGCGCTCGCGGTCTCCAGGAGAGCTGACGCGGGCAGTCCGGCGCGCAGCCCGGCCGCCAGCAGTTCCCAACCGGCTGCCAGCAGCAGTGGATCACTGCGTTCCTCATCGCGGTTGCCCCGCCGGTGCATCCAGGCTGCTGCCGCGCACGCGAGCGCGCCCAGCGCACCGCCCACCGGGCCGAACACCGATGCCGCCAGGGAAACCGCGGCCACCGCAGCAGCTGGCCAAATCCAGGTGCTGCGCAGGAGTTGCCGGGGGCGTCGAGCCGGCAGCAGCCCCGTTCCCCGCAGTCGGGAGCGTTCCCGGTTCACCGGGAAGACCACCACCGCGGCGGCCAGCGCAGCGACCGCGACGGGGCTCATGGCGCCACCACCGATGTGGTCAGCCGGATGGTCCAGAGCATTCCCGCGCACAGCAGCGCTGTCCCCACCACCAGCAGCAGTTGTCCGTACCAGGTTCCGGTGAGGAGCGCCAACGGTGCCGCGCCGATCCCCTCCCCCAGCACCAGGCCCAGCACGGGCAGCACCACCAGCACACCGGCCGTCGCTCGCGGCCCGGCCAGCTTGGCCGCGGTGTCCCGCTGGAAGGCGCAGCGCCTCGCCAGGTCTCGGCGCACCGATTCCAGCAGGTCCGCCAGGGGAGCACCGTGCCTTTCCGCCAGCTGCCAGGCGCGGGCGAGTCGCCGCAGCGGCTGCTGCAGCCCACGAGCGGCCGGGTATTCGGTGAGCGTCGCGGCGACATCGCCGCCCAGCCGGGCGGCGGTGGCCATCTGCCGGAAGAGGTCCGCGGTCTGCGCCCCCGCCTCTTCCGCGGCGCCTTCAGCTGCGGCTGCCGGGTGGGCTCCGGTGCGCAATTGCGCGGTGAACAGCCGGAGTCCGGCGGCGAGTTCTTCGGCGAGGGCGAGCTGGTTCCGCTGCTGTCGTTAAGCGCGCCAGAAGTGGCGCGCGGTCAACCCCAGCGCCAGGGCCGCTGCCGTTCCGGCGGGTCCGGCGATCAGCAGACCGGTGACCGCTGCGGCGAGCAGTCCTGCGCCGGTCACCGGGAAGCGCACGCGCAGCGAGGTCTTCTCGGGCGGGAAGGTGTTCGTCAGCCGCCTGCGGGCACCGCCGGTCGGCCAGACGAGCATCCCGCCTCCAGCAGCCAGCAGGGCGGGGCTCAGCACGGCAGCGCCTCCCCGCGGTCTTCCAGCAGCTCGACCAAGCGTTCGCGGCCGGTGCTCCACCCGAGGCCCGCCTGCCAGGCCGGTTCGACGTGCACCCAGTCGCCGTCCCTGCGCAGCACCCCGATCGCGCTCAGGTGCCTCCCCCGGTCGGCTGTTCGCCGCATGTGCAGGACGACCTGCACCGCAGCGGCGAGCTGGCTGTGCAGGGCTGCTCGGGACAGCCCGCCCAGCGCGGCGAGGGCTTCCACGCGAGCTGGCACTTCCTGCGGGGAGTTCGCGTGCAGCGTTCCGCATCCACCGTCGTGCCCGGTGTTCAGCGCTGCGAGCAGTTCGCAGACTTCGCTGCCCCGCACTTCTCCGACGACCAGCCGGTCCGGGCGCATCCGCAGGGCTTGCCGGACGAGCTCCCGGACCCGGATCTCCCCGGCTCCCTCCACATTGGGCGGACGGGTCAGCATCCGCACCACGTGCGGGTGCCGGGGTTGAAGCTCAGCGGCTTCTTCGATGCAGACGATGCGTTCGGGGCGCGGCACTTCGCTGAGCATCGCGGCGAGCAGCGTGGTTTTCCCGGCAGCCGTGCCGCCGACCACCAGGAAGGCCAGTTTGCTGGCGATGATCGAACGCAGCACAGCGGTGATCGCGGGCTCGAAGGTCCCGCTGCGCTGCAGCGCATCGAGGCTGTGCGCGGCGGGGCGCAGCACTCGCAGGGAGATGCAGGTGTGCCCGGCAGCCACCGGGGGCAGTACCGCGTGCATGCGAACGGACCCGTTGACGCCGTCCAGCGTCAGCCAGCCGTCCACCCAGGGTTGCGCGTCGTCGAGCCGGCGTCCGCAGATCATGGCCAGTCGTTGGGCCAGCCGGCGCACGCTTTCTTCGTCGGGGAAGCGCACCGCGGCTCGTTCCAGCCCCCCGCCGCGATCCACCCAGACCTCGTCCGGGGAGGTCACCAGCACGTCGGTGACCGCGCCGGAGCGCAGGAGGGGTTCGAGCGCTCCGGCGCCGAGGAATTCCTGCTGCATCAGCTGGATCGCGGTGAGGATGTCCGCGTCGGAGACCAGCCCGCCGGCCTCTTGCCGCACCGCGGCCGCCACCGAGGCCGAGGTGGGCGCAGCGCCGCTGCCGACCAGTCGGGCCCGGACCCGTTCGACGAGCGATTTGTCCACGGTCCCGGATCGGGGTGCGGTGGAGCCGGCGGGGTCAGTCGCAACGAGCGAAGAATCCATTGTGGTCGCTTTCGGTGTCGGGTGCGGGGTTCTGGAGGTCGGCGGTGGTGTTCGGGGAGAGTTCGGCGAGCACGTCCTGCGCTGCTCGGACGAGCGGTCCGCGGCGTCCCGCTCTGGACAGGCCGAGTCCGCTTCGGTCGAGCGCGGTGGAGAGCCCGGGGTACGGCCGCAGGACCGTCAGCACGTCAGCGCCGACCGCGCGGCGGATGTCCGCCAGCCGCAGGCCGCTGGCGGCGGGACCGCGCACCGCCAGCTTGACCGCGCCCGAGGTGTGCCGCTGCACCGCTGCGACCGTCTTGGCCGCCGAGGCGCAGGCCCGCACTTCCGCGGGCACCACGACGACCACCAGCTCGGCTTGGCGCAGTGCGGCGATCACCGGTTCGGTCGGCGTCCGCGCCAGATCGCAGACCACGACGTCCCCGGCCCTGCGGCCGGCGGCGAGGACGGCTCGCACCGCTTCCGAGCTCGGGGGGCGGGCTCGTTGATCGCGGTCGCAGGCCAGCACGGCGAGGGTTCCGGAACCGATTTGCCTCGCTGGTAGCGCTGAATGCATGGCTCCGGCGGCCAGTCGGCCGCCGTGGACGGTGAGGCCCGACCAGCGCAGCCCGGGGACGAGTTCGGTGCCGACGGTGAGATCGATGCCCCCGCCGTGCGGGTCGCAATCCACCAGCAGCGCGGTGTTCCCGCGCCGGGCGGCGGTCACCGCGGTCGCCGCGGCCAGGACCGAGGCTCCGGCACCGCCACAACCGCCGATGACGGCGAGCGCTCTGCCCGGTTGCCGGGCGGTCGAGTCGACCGCATCGCTGAGGATGCCGATCAGCGTCCGCTCCGCGGCCGGCAGTTCCAGCAGCTGCTCCGCGCCGAGTTGGATCGCCGCTCGCCAGAGCGGCTCGGTGGGCGAGCGGCACAGGACGATGACACCGGGGCGTTTGCGCAGTCCTTGGGCCGCGCACTTGAGCGCGCCGCCCTCGTCGAGCAGCACCACCGGTGCTTCGCGCCACGCTCTGCCCAGTTCGTCCGGCTCTGCCCGGTGTTGGAGTTCGCATCCGGAGGCGGCGGCGAGCCGCAGCGCTTCCCCGGCCATGTCGGTGTCTTGGGCGATGAGCAATGGGGGTGCCATTGGTTCTCTCCTCCATTGGTCCGGCCCGGTTGCCCCGAGCCGCGTGCGTCACCCACAACATTCGTCTTGCGACGCCGATTGAGTGGAGGAGCGAATAGCAGGCCTGTGGATAAGCAGGAGTGCTGTGGATATCTGAACCCCGAAACCGAAATGAAAAAAAGTCACGTCTTCCGGGGGACCGCGACTGGAAATGAGACGACCCCCGCCAGGGGGAGGGACGGGGGTCGTCACCAGTTCAGCCCCGGGGGGTAGAGCTGAACCGGTCCGGCGCCAGCCGGACACAGACACTCTATCGTCCTACCGAGGAGCGATGTCGCCCCACTATTAGCGAGATGTATTCACCCCGGGTGTCAAAGGCCTAACGCAACCCGCCGTTCGGGGCACAAAACGATCGCATTTACCACCGATTCACCGTGATCGAATGCACGAAACGTAAAACTGTGGCGAATGGCTCGCAGCTTCCCACCGCGTCTCCGCAACGCCTCGCCGACTCGTATGCTGGGCGCGTGACTGAGCCCGCGTCCGCAACGTCCGCCGCCGGAACCCGGGCGGCAGCGTTCTTCGACCTGGACAAGACGGTTATCGCGAAGACGAGCACGCTCGCCTTCAGCCGCCCGTTCTTCCAAGAGGGGCTGATCAACCGACGCGCCGTCCTCAAAAGCGCGTACGCTCAGTTCGTCTTCATGCTCGCCGGCGCCGACTCCGACCAGATGGACCGGATGCGCGCCCACATCACCGCGCTCTGCGCCGGCTGGGACGTCGACCAGGTCAACTCGGTCGTCGAAGAAACCCTCAACGACATCGTCGATCCCCTGGTGTACAAGGAAGCCACGCAGCTCATCAAGGAGCACAAGGACAAGGGGCACGACATCGTCGTGCTGTCCTCCTCCGGTGAGGAAGTGGTCACCCCGATCGCCAAGCTGCTGGGCGCGGACCGCTGGGCGGGCAGCCGGATGGCGGTGGACGAGAACCGCTACACCGGGGAGATCGAGTTCCACTGCTCCGGCGAGGACCGGGCCACCGCGGTCCGCGAACTGGCCCGCGAGCACGGCTACGACCTCAGCCGCAGCCACGCCTACTCCGAATCCGCCAGCGATTTGCCGCTGCTGGAGAGCGTGGGCCATCCGACCGTGGTGAACCCGGACCGGGAGTTGCGCAAGGAAGCCGCCCAGCGCGGCTGGCCGTCGTTGACCTTCGAGCAGCCGGTCTCGCTCCGGGCGCGCATTCCCACCCCGTCCCGAACCGCGGTCACCGCCGCCGGTGTCGGCATGGGCGCGGTCGCCGCGGCCGGAGCCGCGTGGTGGGGGTTGCGCGCCTGGCGGCGCCGCCGTTGATCCGCTGCGCGGAGCTCGAACGGCAGTTGCGCATCGCAACCAGCCAGAACCCTTGCAGTGACCAGGATCACGGGCTACAAAGGAGTTGCGGACCCGTACCAGCTAGGGACGTTACGGAGGAGAAGTGGCGTCCCCCCTGGACGGCTCCGTGCGCGGGGAGCGGAGTACCCACGCGTCGCCGCACTAAGGCTGGTCGTTGAAACGGAGCTGCGTAGCCGGGACGCCGGACGCCGAGCTCGTACCGTACGACAATTGAGCACGCTTGGTAACCCGTGCACCCGCGCACAACGCCCGCCGATGCCATCGGCGGGCGTTCTCATGTGCGATCGCACATCCGCGAAAACCGTGTGCATTCGATCGTATGCGCCGCGTTGACCGCCACCTGTGTTGTGGGTAACTTGCGAACTCACACAGTTCGTGGTGAACACTTCCCCCCAGGTTAGCCCGCGCAGGGAGGCCGCATTGGCCAGGATCCGATTGCACCGTGCCGCAGCCGTACTCGCCGCCATCGCCCTCGGCTACACCACGCTGACCTCCACCGGGAGCACGGCCTCCCCCGGGACCACGCCAGCCGAAATGGTCGATTCGATGAGCTTGGAGGAGAAGGTCGGCCAGCTCTTCGTGGTCCCGGTCTACGGCGCCGAGGCCAACACGGCGCACCCGAAGAACCGGGAGGAGTTCGGGGTGGACACCCCGGCCGAGGTGGTGCAGAAGTACCACCCCGGCGGCGTCATCCACTTCACCTGGACCGACAGCCTCCAGGACCCCGAGCAGATCGCCGAGCTCTCCAACGGGCTGCAGACCGCGGCCACCTCTTCCGGCGCGGGCATCCCGCTGCTGATCTCCACCGATCAGGAACAGGGTGCGGTCACCAGGATCGGCGCTCCGGCCACCCAGTTCCCCGGCAACATGGCCCTGGGGGCGAGCAGGAGCCAGGAGGACGCGGAACGCGCGGCCGCGATCACCGGCCAGGAGCTGCGCGCCATGGGCATCAACTTCGACCTGGCGCCCAGCGGGGACGTCAACGTGAACCCGGAGAACCCGGTGATCGGGGTGCGGTCGTTCTCCTCGGACCCGCGGCTGGCCGCGCAGCTGACCGCCGCCCAGATCCGCGGCTACCAGGACTCCGCGGCCACGACCGGAACGGTTTCCGCTTCGGTGAAGCACTTCCCGGGGCACGGGGACACGAACCTGGACAGCCACACCGATCTCCCGGTGATCGAACACGACCGGGCCCAGTGGGAGCAGCTCGACGCCCCGCCGTTCGCCGCCGCCATCGCGGCGCGCGTCGACTCGGTCATGAGCGCCCACATCGTGATGCCCAAATTGGACGACTCCGGTGAGCCGTCCACGCTCTCCCCCAACGTGCTGACCGGAATGCTGCGCTCGGAACTCGGCTTCGACGGCGTGGTGATCACCGACTCGCTGCGCATGGAAGGGGTTCGGCAGAAGCACTCGGACTCCGAGGTCCCGGTGCTGGCGCTCGAAGCGGGGGCGGACCTCCTGCTGATGCCGCCGAACCTGCAGACCGCGATCGACGGGGTGATCGACGCGGTGCGCAGCGGGGACCTGACCGAGGAGCGGATCGACAAGAGCGTGGAGCGCATCCTGGAGATGAAGCAGCGCCGGGGCATCCTCAGCTCTCCGCACACCGATCCCGCCCGCGCGGTGGAATTCGTGGGCAACCCGGAGCACCGCAAGGACGCCCAGCGGATCACCGACCGCACGACCACGTTGCTGCGCAACGAGAACGGCGTGCTGCCGCTGCAGCAACCGGGCAAGGTGCTGGTCACCGGATCCGGAGAGGACGCCACCGCGGCGCTGGCGGAGAGCGTTCGGACGCGGGGCGCTCGGGCCACCGCGCTGCCCACCGGCAACGCGCCGACCGCCGAGCAGATCGACCAGGCGGTCGCCGCCGCCGGCCGCAACGACGTGGTGGTGGTGCTCACCAACGGCGCCTGGCAGACCGACCGGGCGGCCCAGCTGGACCTGGTGCGAGCGCTGCAGGAGACCGGCAAGCCGGTGGTGGCGGTCGCGACCGGTGATCCGTACGACGCCGGGCACGTCGACGCGCCGGCGTGGGTGGCCACCTACTCCGACAAGGCGGTGGCGATGGAATCGCTGACGAAGGTCCTGTTCGGAGAGATCAGCCCGACCGGCGAGCTGCCGGTGCCGGTGCCCGACCCGAACCAGCCCGGTGCGGACAAGTACCCCTTCGGGCACGGATTGGCGTGGTGATCGAGTGGTGTCGGAGAGGACTGCTCCGCGGCTGAGCCGGCGCGGTTTCCTGGCTGCCAGCGCGGCTTCCGCGACCGCTGTCGGATTGGCCGCCAACACCGCGTGCGCCTCCCCCGAACCGGACGGGCCGGGCGGGGTGCGGGCCGGAGCGGACGTGCTCGCCGCCCGCGACTGGCAGGACGTCCGGGGCCGCCGGATCGGCGTGGTGACCAACCCGACCGGGGTGCTGCGCTCGCTGGACCACGTCGTGGACGCGATGCGCGAATCCGGTGCCGTGGACGTCGTCGCGGTGTTCGGCCCGGAGCACGGTTTCCGCGGCACTTCGCAGGCGGGGGGTTCGGAGGGCGACTACCGCGACCCGCGGACCGGCATCCCGGTGTACGACGCCTACGGGGCCGACGCCGACAAGCTCGCCGGCATGTTCGCCAAAGCCGGCGTCGAGCAGGTGGTGTTCGACATCGCCGATGTGGGCGCCCGGTTCTACACCTACATCTGGACGATGTACACGGCGATGCAGGCGGCCCAGCGGACGGGTGCCGGGTTCGTGGTGCTGGACCGGCCGAACCCGCTCGGGGACCGGGTGGCCGGCCCTCGCCTGGACCCGCGGTTCAGCTCCGGCGTGGGGGTGCTGCCGATCGTGCTGCAGCACGGGATGACCGTCGGCGAGCTGGCCCGGATGTTCGACCGGGAGTACCTGCCGGCTCCGCTGGACGACCTGCACGTGGTCGAGGTGCGCGGGTGGCGCTCCCGGAGCGCCGCGCCCGGGCTGCCGTGGATCCCGCCGAGCCCGAACATGCCGACCCCGGACACGGCGGCGGTGTACCCGGGAACCGGGTTGTTCGAGGGCACCACGCTCTCCGAAGGCCGCGGCACCACCCGACCGTTCGAAACGATCGGCGCCCCGGGGATCGACTGGCGCTGGGCCGAGGAGCTCAACGCCGCCGATTTGGGCGTGCGGTTCCGGGAAACCTACTTCGTGCCGACGTTCTCCAAGCACGCCTACACCACGTGCGGTGGGGTGCAGATCCACCGCAGCGGAGAGGTCGACCCGGTCCGCGTCGGGGTGCACATGCTCGTCACCGCGCGGCGCTTGTACCCGCGGGTCTTCGGCTGGCGCGAGGACATGATGATCGACAAGCTCGCCGGGTCGGATCGGCTGCGCACGATGGTCGACGCCGGGGCCAGCGCCGACGAGATCATCGACTCCTGGCACGACGACGTCGTCGGTTTCCGCCGCCAGCGGGAGCCGTACCTGCTCTACCGCTGAGAGGTTCCCATGGGCAGATCCGTTCTGGCGCTGATCCTGCTGTCGATGACCGTGCTCACCGGGGCGGCTTCGGCCCAGCCGGTGGAGCACGTCGACGGTCACTTCGACCGCCCGCAGGAGGGGTTCGCCCCGCCCGGGACCGTGCTGCGGCTCGGTTCTGCCGAGGAGGCCGGCCTGGACCCCGCGCCGATCGAGGCGGCGTTGCGGAAGATCGCGTCGTGGACGGAGCGCACTCCGGAGCTGGACCACCCGATGTACGCGGGCGCGGTGAGCCTGGTGGCGCACGACGGTGTCGTGGTGCGCCACGAAGCGACCGGCTACGAGGTGCGCTACGTCGACGGGCAGGGTCGGGAGCTGCCCCGGGAGCAGTGGGAACCGATGCGGCCGGACACCATCTTCGACGTCGCCTCGGTGAGCAAGCTGTTCACCTCGATCGCGGCGCTGCAGCAGGTGGAAGCCGGCAAGATCCGCTTGGACGCGCCGGTGGCGGAGTACTTGCCCGAGTTCGGCAACAACGGCAAGGAGCGGATCACCGTCGAGCAGCTGCTGACCCACACCTCCGGTCTCCCGGCCGTGGTGCAGCTGTGGAAGATCCCGGAGGAGCAGCGCATCCCGTTCGTCATGCAGCTGGCGCCGGAGAACCCGCCGGGGACCCACTACAACTACTCCGACCCGAACATGATCACCCTCGGCTTGCTCGTCGAGCGGGTCGCGGGAGCGCCGCTGGACGAGGTGGTGGCCCGGGGGATCACCGAACCGCTGGGGATGGAGGACACGGGCTACAACCCGCCGCGGGAGAAGCTGCACCGGATCGCGGCGACCGAGTACCAGGTCGATCCGCCGCGCGGCATGGTGCGGGGCGAGGTGCACGACGAGAACGCCTGGGCGCTCGGCGGCGTGGCCGGCCAGGCGGGGGTGTTCTCCACGGCCCGGGATCTGGCGGTGCTCGGGCAGACGCTGCTCAACGGTGGCACCTACCGCGGGGAGCGGATCTTGTCCGAGGAGAGCGTCCGGTTGATGCTCACCAACTTCAACGAGGAGTTCCCGGGCAACGCGCACGGGCTCGGTTTCGAGCTGGACCAGCGCTGGTACATGGCGGGGTTGAGCAGCCCGCACACCGCCGGGCACACCGGTTACACGGGGACTTCCCTGGTGATCGACCCGATGTCCCGTTCGGTGGTGGTGCTGTTGACCAACCGGGTGCACCCGTCGCGGGAGTGGGGTTCGAACAACGCGGCTCGTCGGGAGCTGGCCCAGGGATTGGCGAAGTCGCTGGCCGTCTCCCCCGCGCGGGGTTCGGCTTCGTGGTACGCCGACGAGGACGAGGAGGCCGTGCTGCGCACCGTGCCACTGCCGGCGCGCGGCCCGGTGCGGGTCTCCTTCTCGGCTTTCGTGGACACCTGGGCCGATGCGGAGGGCACCGCTCCGCTGCTGCTGGAGGCCAGCACGGACGGGGTGCATTGGCGACCGGTGCCGGTGCGGGCCACGGGCCCGGGGGCTCCGGAGGGGCCGGTGGAGCAGTTGGCCGCGTCCGGGCACCGGCGTTGGTGGGAGGTGTCCGCTGAGGTGCCGGCCCAGTCCGGACAACCGGTCCAGCTGCGCTGGCACTACGTGCCCGATGCGAGCAACCCGGGGCGCGGGGTGAACCTCGACGGCATCCTGGTCGCGGATCGCCAGGGCGTGCTGCTGGACGGGGAGCGGGAATCGGACCGGTTGATCCCCCAGGGCTGGGTCAGCGTTTCCCGGTGATCCGGCCCCGCGAGTCCGGTCCGGCGCGCGCTTCGGGGTTCCGGTGGCCCTTCGGCGGTCGTCGCGTGCTTCTTCCCTCGGTCGGACCGCGTTCAGGCGCTGTTCGTCGCTCCGCGGCGGGTCGACGCGTGGACCTCCTGCCGCCCGGTCGGGTGCGCTGAAGCTACCGGGATGAGCGACAGTGCCCTTCTTTCTCCTATTCAGGTGAACTGCGACTCACCAAGAAAGACTAATCTGCAGTAGAGGCAACTCGATCACCTGGTTGGTCCGTCATTCGGAATGAACCCTATGATGCGGATTGACCACCGTAACGAATGGTTAGTAAGTTTCCCACATGGCCACTCCAGGAACCCCGCAGCAATCGGACGAGACCAGCCCGCTCGTCAAGATCCGCTCCTTGCTGCCGGGACTGGCCAGAGCTGAACAGCGCGTGGCCAGCATCGTGCTCGCCGATCCGGCTTCCATCGCCCGGCGCAGCATCACCGAGGTCGCCGAAGCCGCCAGCACCAGCGAGACCACCGTCACCCGCTTCTGCAAGGCGATCGGCTTCAACGGCTACCCGGACCTGCGGATAGCGCTCGCCGCGGACACCGCCCGCACCACCACCCGGGAACGCCAGCTCGGGGGCGACATCTCGCCCGACGACAGCATGGCCCAGATCATCGAGAAGATCGGCTACACCGACGCCAAAGCGGCCGAGGAGACCGTGGGCCAGCTGGACCCGGAGGTGCTCGGCCGCCTGGTGGACGCCGTCGTGCGCGCCCGGCGGGTGGACGTCTACGGCGTCGGCGCCAGCGCGTTCGTCGCCATGGACCTGCAGCAGAAGCTGCACCGCATCGGACTGGCCTGCTTCGCCTGGTCGGACACGCACGCCGCGCTCACCTCCGCCGCACTGCTGCAGGAAGGCGACGTGGCGATCGCGGTCTCGCACTCCGGAGCGACCACCGACACCGTCGAAGCATTACGCGAAGCGAGCCGGCACGGCGCGATCACCGCGGCCATCACGAACTTCTCCCGCTCCCCCATCACCGAGGTCGCCGACCACGTGCTGACCACCGCGGTGCGGGAGACGACCTACCGGTCCGGGGCCATGGCCAGCCGCATCGGTCAGCTGACCGTCATCGACTGCCTGTTCGTCGGGGTAGCGCAACGACAGCTGGACAAAACCCGGGCTGCACTGGAAGCAACCTACGAAGCGGTCGAAGGTCATCGCCTTGGCACCCGGCCGGACCGCAGGCGGCAGAAGGAGTTCTCGTGACCCAGGACCGCGCAGTCCGCGTGGAAGCCCCCACCGAGCGGAGCAACCCGCGGACCAAGGACATCGACCTGCTCCCGACCCTGGACGTGCTGCGCGTGCTCAACGCGGAGGACCGCACCGTCCCCGAGGCGGTGAGCCGAGCGCTGCCGGAAGTGGCGCAAGCGGTGGACCTGGCGGTGGACACCCTGCGCGCGGGCGGCCGCGTGCACTACGTGGGGGCCGGCACGTCCGGTCGGCTCGCGGTGCTGGACGCCGCCGAACTGGTCCCCACGTTCAACGCTCCCCCGGACTGGTTCGTGGCCCACCAGGCGGGCGGGGAGGAAGCCTTCGTGCGCGCGGTGGAGAACGCCGAGGACGACACCGACTCCGGGGCCGCGGTGATCCGCCGGCACGCGAGCAGCGCCGATTTCGTCATGGGCTTGGCCGCCTCCGGCCGCACCCCGTTCGTGCTCGCCGCGCTGCGGGAGGCCAAGCAGCTCGGCGCGCGCACGGCGCTGCTGACCTCCAACCCGGATCCCGGTGACGTGCCGGCGGACATCGTGATCGCCGTGGACACCGGTCCGGAACCGATCGCGGGCTCCACCCGGATGAAAGCCGGCACCGCCCAGAAGCTGGTGCTGAACTCCTTCTCTACCGCGGTGATGATCCGGTTGGGCCGCACCTACTCGAACCTGATGGTGAGCATGCTGGCCACCAACGCGAAGTTGCGCGGACGCACGCTCAGCATCCTGCAGGAAGCGACCGGCGCCGGCGACGAGGAGTGCGCGGCGGCGCTGAACTCGGCCGGTGGCGACCTGAAGGTGGCCCTGGTGCACCTCTTGTCCGGAGTGGACACCGAGCGGGCCGCCGCGGCGCTGCGCGAGACCGACGGGCACGTCCGGCAGGCGCTGGACCTGGTGGGGGCCTGAGGGCCGGCGCCGCTACGGCCGCGGACCACGGCGCTTCCGGCGGCGCTTCCCGCTGCGACCACCGGCGGCCGCGGTGCAGCGGCGGCAGACGGCCACCGGTCGCGGCGCCGTGCCCGCGAACCACAGCACGTCGACCCACAGCACGTGCGGGAACTTGCTCAAGCCGGCGCGGCGCAGCGGAACGCCGCACAGCGTCTGGTTGGTTCCGGGCTGCCAGGCGTGCACGTCCCCGCCGGGCAGCCGCACGCCTTCCTCGTCGGTCCACTCGCTGGAGCCGACCGCGGCCGGGAGCTGTCGCGACATGGGACCGGCGTTCCCGCACCAGGGGGCACCGCAATCCCGCGCCGCCACCGGTCGGCGGCCGGCGCGGGACACCGCACCCCGTCCTTCCCGGGTGGACTACTCCGGGAGGTTCTCCTCCACCCGGCGGAACGCGTCCACGACCAGGTCCCAGAAGCTGTCCACGTCCAGGTGCTGGGCGACGAGCGCGTTGTGCTCCTCACCGGGCGCGGTGAAGTCGGTGACGGTCATGCCGCTGGTGAAGCGCCCCTGGGTCTCCACGTCCACCCGGGCGGAGACGAGGCTGAACAGGCCGGGGTCCGCGGCGAACGCGATCGCGCAGGCGTCGTGGATGGCCGGCCCCTTCTCCCGGTACTGGTGGTGCCGCCCGTAGTGGTCGAGCGCCGGGGTGAGCAGCTTGCTGTCGAGCCGGGTGAACTCGCTGAACCGCTCCTGCACCTGACCGGTCACCCGGGCCTGCAGGGTGAGGTCCAAACCGATCATCACGGTCTGCCAGGGCGCGGCGAACACCGCGGCGGCCGCCTCCGGGTCCGCCAGCACGTTGAACTCCGCCGCCGGGGTCACGTTCCCCCGGGTGTAGGACCCGCCCATGATGACGAATTCCCGCGCCCACTCGGCGATGCGCGGTTCTTTCCGCAGTGCCAACGCGATGTTCGTCAGCGGGCCGACCGCCACCAGGCTGATCTCACCGGGCGCGGCCGCCAGCGAGTCGACGATGAAGTCCACGGCGTGCGCACCGGACGGTTCGCGGGTCGCCGGTGGCAGCACCACGTTGCCCAACCCGGACTCGCCGTGCACGTGCCGGGCCGCGCGGGGTTCGCGCAGCAGCGGGCGGCTGGCGCCGCGCGCCACCGGGACGTCCATGCCGTAGAGCTCGGTCAGGCACAGCGCGTTCTCGGTGGTCCGCTCGATGCCCACGTTGCCGGCCACCGTGGTGATCCCGACGACCTCCAGGGCCGGGCTGCCGTGCGCCACGGCCAGCGCCAGCGCGTCGTCCACACCGGGATCGCAGTCGATGAGAACCTTCTTGGTCACCGTTCTTCCCCACCTGCGAATCGAACTCAGCCGGCCTGCGCGGCGTCAGCGATGGACTTGGCCTCCCGGGCCCCCGCCTCCAGCGACCGGCAGCAGTAGACGATCCACTCGGCCAACCGGGCCGGATCACCACTGGCGTATCCCGCGGCCTTCTCGACGTACTCGGCCTGCCGCCGGAAGTACGCGACCTCCGGAACCACCAGTCCCTTCGGGTCGAGCCCGCTGCCGATGATCGTCAACCTGGCCGCGGCGCGGGCGATGATGCCGTCCGCGGTGCCGAAGGGCTCCAGCGCGAGCAGTTCCCCGTGCACCACCGCGGCCACCACCGGCCCGGGCACCTCGGAAGAATTGGTCACCACTTCGGCGAGCAGGTCCAGTCGTTCCGCGACCGCCGGGGCCGTCCGGGGGCGGCCGAGCTGCTCCGGGTCGGAGACCAGGTCGACCGCCGCGAGCATGTGCATCTTGGCCAAGGCCTGCCGCGGCGCCCGCTGCCACGTGGACAGCATTCCGCCCAGCTTCTCCGCCACCCGAAGCGATCCGGCCAGCAGCGGATCGGTGACCTCCCCGGACTCGGGGATCTCGGCGGAGCCCCCGGCGATGGCAGCGGACGCGCGGGCGGCGCGCACCGACGCCTCGGCTGCGGTGGTCGGCCAACCCCGCCGGTTCGCCGGGTGCCAGTGGACCTCGTCGATGGCCGACCTGGCTGCGGCCACTGCTTCCTCGACCCCGTCGAGCTCCAGCAATGGCGCCAGTGATGGCTTGTCACTCACGACAGCCGACGCTACCGTCCGGTGCATCCACACCTGTAGGCGTGTACTGCGACTTGCGCCACACCCCACGGCGCAATTCCACTGTGCAGCAGGTCAATCGCAGAACGCATTTCCAAATTGGTATGGACCAACGGATGGAAGCACTGTTGCCGTGGCCCAGATCGCATTACGGTTCGCATAGCAACAGGCGTCCCATCAGCCAGGGAGGTTCTCCGGAATGAGCCAGCCCGAAGGACAGCACAGCGCACTGTCCAACCTGCTCAACGAAAGCAGGACGTTTCCGCCCTCTGAGGACTTCGCGGCGCAGGCCAACGCCAAACCGTCGCTCTACGACGAGGCCAGCGCCAACCGGGAGGAGTTCTGGGCCAAGCAAGCGGAACGGCTGCACTGGGGCACCAAGTGGAGCCAGGTGCTGGACTGGTCCAACGCACCGTTCGCGAAGTGGTTCGTCGGCGGCAAGCTGAACGTCGCCTACAACTGCGCCGACCGCCACGTCGAAGCCGGCAACGGTGATCGGGTCGCCATCTACTGGGAAGGGGAGCCCGGCGACACCCGGGTCATCACGTACGCCGACCTGCAGCGCGAGGTCAGCAAGACCGCCAACGCCCTGGCCTCCCTCGGCGTCGGCGCCGGCGACCGGGTCGCCATCTACCTCCCGATGATTCCGGAGGCCGTCTTCTCGATGCTGGCGTGCGCCCGGCTGGGTGCCATGCACAGCGTGGTGTTCGGTGGCTTCTCCGCCGAGGCGCTGCGGTCCCGCGTCAACGACGCCGAAGCCAAAGTGGTCATCACCAGCGACGGCCAGTACCGGCGCGGCAAGCCCCTGCCGCTGAAGGCCAACGTGGACGAAGCGCTCCGCGAAGCGCCGAGCGTGGAGCACGTGCTGGTGGTCAAGCGCACCAACATCGACGTGGACTGGACCGACGGCCGCGACAAGTGGTGGGACGACGTCGTCTCCAACCAGTCCGACCAGCACACCCCGGAGGCCTTCGACTCCGAGCACCCGCTGTTCATCCTCTACACCTCCGGCACCACCGGGAAGCCGAAGGGCATCCTGCACACCTCCGGTGGTTACCTGACCCAGGCCGCCTACACGCACTACAACGTCTTCGACATCAAGCCGGAGTCGGACGTCTACTGGTGCACCGCGGACATCGGCTGGATCACCGGCCACACCTACATCGTCTACGGCCCGCTGGCCAACGGCGCCACCCAAGTCATCTACGAGGGCACGCCGAACACCCCCCACGAGGGGCGGCACTGGGAGATCGTGCAGAAGTACGGCGTGAGCGTGTACTACACGGCTCCGACCTTGATCCGCACCTTCATGAAGTGGGGCGCGGACGTGCCCGCCAAGTACGACCTGTCCTCGCTGCGGGTGCTGGGCTCGGTGGGTGAGCCGATCAACCCGGAGGCGTGGGTCTGGTACCGCGAGCACATCGGTGGCGGCCGCACCCCCGTCGTGGACACCTGGTGGCAGACCGAGACCGGCGCGATCATGATCTCGCCGCTGCCGGGCGTCACTTCCGCCAAGCCGGGGTCGGCGCAGCGCCCGCTGCCCGGCATCTCGGCGAAGGTGGTGGACGAGCAGGGCCAGGAAGTCCCGAACGGTGGCGGCGGCTACCTGGTGCTGAACGAGCCGTGGCCGTCGATGCTCCGCGGTGTCTGGGGCGACGAGCAGCGCTACAAGGACACCTACTGGTCGCGGTTCGCCGAGCAGGGCTTCTACTTCGCCGGTGACGGCGCCAAGTACGACGACGACGGCGACATCTGGCTGCTCGGCCGGGTGGACGACGTCATGAACGTCTCCGGGCACCGCATCTCCACCACCGAGGTGGAGTCGGCCCTGGTGTCGCACCCGAACGTGGCCGAGGCGGCGGTGGTCGGCGCCAGCGACCCGACGACCGGCCAGGGCATCGTCGCGTTCGTCATCCTGCGCGGCGGGGTGGACGACGAGGCCAGCGGCGAAGCGGCGCTGAAGGAGCTGCGCGAGCACGTCTCCAAGGAGATCGGCCCGATCGCCAAGCCGCGGCAGATCATGGTCGTTCCGGAGCTGCCCAAGACCCGCTCCGGCAAGATCATGCGGCGCCTGCTGCGGGACGTCGCGGAGAACCGGGAGATCGGTGACGTCACCACGCTCGCCGACTCCTCGGTGATGGACCTGATCTCGAAGGGCATGAAGAGCAGCTCGGACGACTGACGACGCATCGACGGGTGCCCTCCTCCGAAGATCGGAGGAGGGCACCCGTTGCCGTCCGCGGCCCGCACGCGAGACGCGATCACCAGAACGGGTGTTAAGGTCGAGGCGGGGCGTGCCGGGAAGTCTGGTCGGCAAGACATTGCAACCTGTCCACTTCCGGGAGCCGACGCGTGTCCAAAGCCGCCCGCAAGAAGTCCGACGCCGAAAACCGCGGTTTCGACCTCGCCGAGCACCTCCGCACCGAAACCACCGGTGGGCTGGTGCTGCTCGGCGCCACGGTCCTCGCCCTGATCCTCGCCAACTCCCCCGCCAGCGGTCTGTACCAGGCGGTGCGCGACTTCACCATCGGTCCGGAGTCGCTGCACCTGGACCTGACCGTCGGCGAGTGGGCCAAGGACGGGCTGCTGGCCATCTTCTTCTTCGTGGTCGGCTTGGAGCTCAAGCGCGAGCTGACCATCGGTGAGCTGTCCACCCCGAAGAAAGCGCTGCTGCCGGCGATCGCGGCCGTGGGCGGGATGATCGCCCCCGCGGTGCTGGCGTTCCTGATCAGCAGGAACGAGCCCGAGGCCGGACTGGCCTGGGCGGTTCCGGTGGCCACCGACATCGCCTTCGCGGTGGGCGTGCTGTCCCTGGCCGGCTCGTGGCTGCCCACCACTGCCCGGGTGTTCCTGCTCAGCCTCGCCGTGGTGGACGACCTCGGCGCCATCATCGTCATCGCGGTGCTGTTCACCAGCGGCCTGAACTGGATCGCCCTGCTGGTCGCCGGAGCGCTGTGCGCCGGCTACTGGTACCTGCAGCACAAGCGGATCACCACCGCGTGGCTGTACGTCCCGCTCGCGGTGGCCACCTGGGTCGCGGTGCACACCAGCGGCATCCACGCCACCATCGCCGGTGTGGCGCTGGGCCTGCTCACCCGGGTCCGGCGCGACCCGTACGAGCCCGCCGCCCCGGCAGCGCGCCTGGAGCACCGGCTGCAGCCGTGGTCGGCCGGGCTGGTCATCCCGGTGTTCGCGTTCTTCGCCGCCGGGGTCCCGGTGGGTGGCGAGGCGTTGCGCGCGATCTTCACCGACCGCATCTCCATCGGCATCATGGTCGGCCTGGTGGTCGGCAAGTTCATCGGCATCTTCGGCAGCTCGCTGCTGGCGGTGAAGCTGCGGCTCGGCGACCGGCCCGCCGGGGTCGGTTGGACGGACCTGGCCTCGCTGGCGCTGCTCGGCGGGATCGGGTTCACCGTCAGCTTGCTGATCGCCGAGCTCTCCCTCACCGGGGACGCCGCCGAGCGCGCCAAGGCCGCGGTGCTGATCGCCTCCGCGCTGGCCTCCGTGCTGGGTGCTCTGGTGCTGGTGGTGCGGCGCCGACTGGCCCGGGCGAACAGCAACGGCACAGCCAACTAGCTGTTTCCCGGTGGTAACAGCGCAGAGCCAATCCAGCCTCCGCTGATCCTCCGTGGCACGATTGGCACCGTGACTAGCGCCCAGAACAACGATCCCCGCGGTACCGCTCCCGGCAGCGTCACCTCGATCCCGCTGTCGGAGGAGAGCCCGGTCGGAGACGGCCAGACGGTCGGCAGCCTGGTGCGGGAGGCCACCACGCACCTGTCCACTCTGGTCCGGGCCGAAGTGGAGCTGGCGAAGAACGAGATCGCCAGCGAGGCGAAGAAAGCGGCGAAGGGCAGCGCCTTCTTCGTCCTGGCGCTGACCGTGCTGGCCTTCAGCATGTTCTTCTTGTTCTTCACGCTCGCTGAAGCGCTCGCCCAGATCGGACTGTGGCGGTGGGCCGCGTTCGGCATCGTCTTCCTGGTGATGCTGCTGGCGGCTGGTTTGCTGGCCCTGCTCGGAGTGCAGCGGGTCCGCAAGATCCGCGCTCCGCGCCGCACCATCGAGACCCTCAAGGACACCAAGCAGCTCGCCCGCCGCGGGCGCGGGGAGAAGGCGGAGGACACCTCGGCCGCCTAGGCGCGCGTCAGCCGGTGCACTCCCCGGTGGACACCGGTTCGGTCAAGCCGGCCGCTGCGGCCACTTCGTCCGCGACTTCCTCGGCGGTGAGCGCGAACCCGGTGTCCGGGGTGTCCACCGCGGCCCCGAAGATCACGCCGACCACCTGACCGGCCTCGTTGATCAGCGGCCCGCCGGAATTGCCGCTCTGCACCGTGCCGCGCAGCGTGTACACGTCCCGCAGCACGGTCTGCTGGTCGTAGATGTCCGGTCCGCGCAAGTTGATCCGCTCCCGGATCCGCGCCGGCGCGGCGGTGTAGGGGCCGTCCAGCGGGTACCCGAGGACGATCACGCTGGTCCCGGACTCGACCGGGGCGCGCACGAACGGCATCGCGTCGGCGTCCAGATCCGGCACGGCCAGGATCGCCAGGTCGGTGGCCGGGTCGTAGTGCACGACCTCCGCGTCGAACTCACCGGGGCCGATCTCGATCGACACGTCGTCGGTACCGGCCACCACGTGGGCGTTGGTCATCACCCGGTGCGGGGCGACCACGAACCCGGTGCCCTCCAGCGCGCGGGCGCACGTGGTCGCGCGGCCGCGCACCTTCACCACGCTCGGCCGGGCGTTGCGCACCACCTCGCTGTTGGCCAGCGCCGGGTCCGGCGGGGCTATCTCGGCGACCGGGGTCTCGGAGAACGGCTCCAGCGGATCCGGGAACCCGTAGATGCCGAGCCGCTCCCGGAGCTCGGACGGGAGCTGGCGGGCCGCCGACGGCATCAGCGAGTCGACGGTGCTCAGCACTTCCGAGCGGTTCAGCGACGACGCCAGCCAGGGCATCGCAGCGGCCGAGGTGAACGGCAGCGCGACCAGCCACGCCACCACGAACACCGCCGCGCCCTGCAGCACCGAACCGAGCACGTTGTCCAGGCCGGTCAGCTTGCGGGAGGTGATCCGGTCCCGCAGCTCCCGGCCCACCCACATGCCCAGGGTTTCGCCCAGGGCCACCAGCAGCACCACGACGCCCACGCCGAAGCCGAGCCGGGCCGGGGCGCTGTCCACCCGCTCCAGCAGCGCCGGAGCCAGCTTCAGGCCGACGACCGCGCCGACGAACACCCCGAAGAACGAGAACAGTGCGGTGACCAGGCCGCTCCGCGCACCGGAAACGGCCGCGACGAGTGCGAGCAGCACCACCAGCAGGTCGACCCAGTTCACCGTTCACCTCTCCGCTGACCGCCGGCCCACCCGTCAGCCGCAAACCTCGTCAATGCTTGCCGAAACCGACGTCCTCTGCTTCCCGCACGGCTCGCCAAGCGTCCTCCAGGTCCCGCACGTCCTCCTGGTCCCAGTGCCGGGCCCAGCCGCCCAGTTCGAGCAGGCCGGACAGCAGCCCTCCGGTGAAGCCCCACACCAGCATGCCCGGAACCAGGAACGCCGGGCTCGAGTACCGGTCGCCGATGCCGACCCGCAACCGGTTGTCCGGGTCGGTCAGCCAGGAGATCGGCACCCGGGCCACCGCCGCGGTTTCCGCCGGGTCCACCGGGGCCACCGGGGACGGCCGCCACCAGTGCGCGATCACCGGCGTCACCCGGAAACCGCTGTGCGGCACCCACAGCTCGGGCAAGGTAGCCAGCGGGCGGATCCCGTCGCGCTCCACCCCCACTTCTTCCTCCGCTTCGCGCAGGGCGGCCTCGACCGGCCCGTCGTCGGAGGGGTCCAGCGCGCCGCCCGGGAAGGCCACCTGCCCGGGGTGGGAGTTGAGGTTGTCGGCGCGGCGCAGCAGCAGCACGTCGGGTTCCCCATCCTGCTCCCCGAACAGCACCAGCACCGCCGCTGGGCGAGCGGTGCGGGGCGGGTTCACGCGGGGCAGACCGAACTCGTCCGGCTTGCGGCTGGCGGTCTGCTCCACCAATTCGCGCAGCCAGTCCGGCACCTGCGCCGGGTCGACCAGGGGTCCGGGCTGGGTCATCGGGGCTCCAAGGTTCGCTGCACGGCCTGTCGTACCTCCTCGGGGGAGGTGAAAACGGTGGGTGGTTCGATCGGGCGCACTTGCCCGGAGGTCGTCACGACGTAGCTGACCGGCAGCACGTTGGGCCCCGGCAGCGCGGTGCGGCTGCGTCCCGCTGGGTCGTACACGTTGGGGTAGTGAACGCCCAGCTCGGTGAGCAGGTCAAGGCCGTCCGCCTCACCGCTCTCCACCTGGACGCCGACCACCCGGATGGCGTCCGGCTGCTCGCTGTAGGCCTGCAGCGCGGGCAGCTCCGCCCGGCACGGGGCGCACCAGGTGGCCCAGACGTTGACCAGCGTCGGTTCTCCGGCGACGGCCTTGCCCAGGTCGACGGGCTCCCCGGTGGCCAGGCAGGTGGCGGTGACGCCCTCCAGGCCGGCCGCGGGCTGCGGTGCCGGCGAGCAGTCGGCGAGCGCGGCGGCGTCCCGCTGGGCCTGGCTGACCGGCTGGCTGGCCTGCTGCGGTGGCGGCGCGGTGCCCTCCGACCCCGGTTCGGGGCTGCGCGGCCACAGCGCCACGACGCCGAGCACCGCGAACACCAGCACGACGAGGGTCCAGCGGATTTCGTTGCGGTAGGCACCGAGCCGGCTCACGCCAGCGGCTCCTTCTCAGCTGCTTTCTCGATCGTCTTCTCCGGGACTTCCTCGGCGATGCCGGCCAGCTGCAGCAGCCGCCGGGCTTCCGGACCGCGGACCAGCTTGGCCGCTTCCTCGGGGACGGTGGGGCCGGCGCCGTAGGAGGGGCAGTCCTTGGCCAGCAGGCAGGCGCCGCAGGCCGGTTTGCGGGAATGGCACACCCGCCGGCCGTGGAAGATCACCCGGTGGGAGAGCATGGTCCACTCCTTGCGCGGGATCAGCTCGCCGACCGCGTGTTCGACTTTGACCGGGTCCTCCTCGGCCGTCCACCCCCAGCGGCGCACCAGGCGGCCGAAGTGGGTGTCGACTGTGATTCCTGGCACGTCGAAGGCGTTGCCGAGGATGACGTTGGCGGTCTTGCGCCCGATGCCGGGCAGTTTCACCAGCTCGTCGAGGGTGCGCGGGACTTCCCCGCCGTGCTTCTCCAGCAGCGCGGCGCCGAGGCCGATCAGCGAGGAGGCCTTGTTCCGGTAGAAGCCGGTGGGCCGGATCATCTCTTCCAGCTCGGTGCGGTCGGCGGAGGCGTAGTCCGCGGCGGTCCGGTACCGGTCGAACAGGGCCGGTGTGACCTGGTTGACCCGCTTGTCGGTGCACTGCGCGGAGAGGATGGTGGCGACGGCGAGCTCCAGCGGAGTGCGGAAGTTCAACTCGCAGTGCGCATCGGGGTAGGCTTCGGCGAGCGCCCGGTACATCCGGCGGGCGCGGCGCACGAGCCCCAGCCGGGTTTCCTCCGTTCGACGGCGGGCGGCCTTTCTCGGCTTGTTAGGAACTGGGTCCGACACCCCACCAGACTACGGATTGAGCGGATGCGGAGAGTAGCTGGACCTCTGTAACGGACGGTATCCCCACCCCGGTTGCAGCCCACCCGAAGGCATGAGCGAGGATTTAACCATCATGGCTGCCTGGTTCGTAATCGTTGTACCGCTCGTGATCATGTTTTTCACGCTGTTCATGGAACGCGTGGAAGCGAAGCTCCGTCACGTGGCGGTGCAGGAGAACGAGGTAGAAGAACTCCTGGAAAACGCCCGCCCCGACGAGGTGCGGGCGCTGTTTCGGCAAGGCATTGGACGCGCGCTGGAGCTGTTCCAGCTACGCAGGGTGGGACGCGCCGGTAGGCTGCGTACTCGCCGCTCCCGCGACCAGTCTTAAAATTGCTGGTAGTGATCGGCGGCACACCGCCAGACGCGCAACCGCGGGTCCGGCAGCAAAGACAGCCGCCGCGTCTCAACATGGAGGGACGAGGTGGACGAGACCCTAGCCCGGGCCGGGATCTTCCAAGGCGTTGAGCCGGCTGCAGCGGAGGCACTGGCCCAGTCGCTGGAACCCGTGGAGTTCCCGCGGGGACACGTGATCTTCGCTGAGGGCGAGCCGGGAGACCGGCTTTACATCATTCAATCCGGCAAGGTGAAGCTCGGACGCAAGTCCCCGGACGGCAGGGAGAACCTGCTGGCGATCATGGGCCCGTCGGACATGTTCGGCGAGCTGTCGATCTTCGACCCGGGGCCGCGCACTTCCACGGCCACCACTGTGACCGAAGTCCGGGCCCTGAGCATGGACCGCACTGCTCTGCGGCAGTGGATCGCTACTCGCCCGGAGATCTCCGAGCAGCTGCTCCGAGTGGTCGCACGCCGGCTGCGCCGCACCAACGGCATGCTGGCCGACCTCATCTTCACCGACGTTCCCGGGCGCGTTGCCAAGGCGCTGCTGCAGTTGGCCCAGCGCTTCGGCAGCCAGGAAGCTGGCCTGCTGCGGGTCACCCACGACCTCACGCAGGAGGAGATCGCCCAGTACGTGGGCGCCTCCCGGGAGACCGTGAACAAGGCGCTGGCCGACTTCGCCCACCGCGGCTGGCTGCGGTTGGAGGGCAAGAGCGTGCTCATCCTCGACCCGGAGCGGCTGGCCCGCCGCGCTCGCTGAGAGCACGCGCCCGAGAACACGAGAACGAGGACCGACGCGCGTCGACCGATGGACCCGGGCACACCCTGGGTTCTTCAGTCGGCGCGCGTTGTCTTCCAGCGGGTCGCCCGCACCGCCTCACCAGGCCAGCCGTCGCTGCGGCCGGCTTTCGCGGTGGAAGCGCTCGCTCGATTGAATAGTACTGGCGGGACGGCGCCGGGCAACTGTTGCGCGCGGCCGGTGGGAGGCGCTTGCCGCGAACCGGCGCCAGACGCAGATGAAGGAGCTGGCCGCCACCCCCGACGCAGCGATCCAACTCCTTCATCCTCCGCGTGGTTAATCCCCCGACGACCAACCACGCTCCCCGATCCCTCCGATGCGTCGGCCCCGAATCCCTTACATCAGAGGAGAACCTTTTCCAGCTTTAACAATCCTCCACCGGGAGGCTTCCCGGCAAGACCCTTCATTCATAAAGACGGTAGGAATCCGGCTCGGGTTGCTCGCTTCACCCGGATTTCCCAAACCCGCCACCACCAGTATGCCCCCATTCACCCGCCGGCAACCAGGACATAGGTCCTGACCTGGCCTCTTGGCCAGCATCGGACGGTTCGTCCGCATCGCGAACGAGCTCGACGAGCGCCACAGGAAAATAGTTGGTACGGACGTACCACAATCTGGATACTGGGCAGCGTGTCGCAATCCATCTCGCTGTCCGACTACCGCAAGGCACTGTCCGCGCCGGGCGCCGCTGGCCCGGTGATCACCTCACTGCTGGCCCGGCTGCCGATCGCCATGATCGGTCTTGCGCTGATGCTGTACGTGCAGCGGGAGACCGGGTCGTTCGCCGCCGCCGGTCTGGTCTCCGCGAGCGTGCTGATCGGCGTCGCCTGCGGCTCGGTCGTCCAAGGCCGCGTGATGGACCGACTGGGGCCCAGCAAGCCGCTGTACCTGATGGCCGGCGTGTTCGCCGTGCTGGTGGCCGCCGAGGTCCTCGCCATCGAAACCCACTCCCCGGTTTCGGTGATGACCACGGCCGGCTTCCTGGTGGGCCTCTCCCAGCCCCAGGTCGGCCCTGCCTCCCGATCCATCTGGTCGGTGCTGCTGCCGCCCGGCACGACGCGGAGCGCCGCCTACTCCTACGAGGCGATCAGCATGGAGGTGTTCTTCATCCTCGGCCCCGGTCTGGCCGGCGTGCTGGTCGCCATGCCCTGGCCCGGCACCGGCTTGGCGGTCGGAGCGGCGTGCATGGTGGTGGGCAGCATCGGCTTCGCCTCCACCAGGGCGGCCCGCAACTACCGACCCGCCCCGCCGGCCACCGGCGGCGGGGGCAGCATGCTGGGCGCGCTGAGCACCCCGGGGATGCGCACCCTGGCCGTGGCCGCGCTCGCGTTCGGCGTGCTGGTGGGCTTCATCGAGGTCGGGGTGCCGGCCGCCGCGGTCAACGCCGGCCAGCCCACCATGGGCGGCATGCTGCTGGGCATCATGTCGATCAGCTCGGTGGCGGTCGGCGTGGTGTACGGCGTCCACCCGTGGCCGCGTCCCCTGCACCTGCGGGTGCCGGTGCTGGTGCTGCTGTTCGGGCTGCTGATCGCCCTGCTGGCGGTGCCCACCACCCTGTGGGGGTTGACCTTGGCGCTGCTGCTGGTGGGCAGTCTGATCACCCCGCAGTCCACCACGCACTCCGTGGCCATCGAGACCGCCGCCCCGGCCGGGACCGCGACCGAAGCGTTCGGCTGGGTGGTCACCGCGGTGACCCTCGGCTCGGCCGTCGGCCAGTCCGTCAGCGGGCAGCTGGTGGAGCTGAGCGGGCCACCGCTGGCCTTCCTGGCCGCCGGCGGCGCCGGGCTGTTGTTCACCGTCGTGCTGTGGCTGCGCCGGAGCACGCTGCGCAGCTCCCAGCGGCCCGAACAGCCGGACGTGCCGGTGGCCGCCTGAGACGGCGGGGCCGGCCCCGGGCGGGCCGGCCTCACAGCTCCCCGGTCTCCCGCAGGTAGGTGAGCTGGGCCCGCACCGACCACTCCGCGGCCGGCCACACCGAGCGGTCCACGTCCGCGTAGACCACCTCGACGATCCGGCGAGCGGTGATCTCCCCGTCCAGCTGCCGCGCCGCCGCGCGGACCTGGTCGAGCCGCTGTTCGCGGTGCTGCAGGTACGCCACGGCGGCGGCGCGCACGTCCGGCCGCTCGGGGCCGTGCCCGGGCAGCGCCCGCACGCCCGGGGGCAGCTCCGCCAGCCGCCGCAGCGAGCTCAGGTAGGAGCCGAGGTGCCCGTCGGGGTCGGCGATCACCGTCGTGCCCCGCCCCAGCACCGTGTCACCGGTGAACACGACCGGTTCGGCGGACTGCTCGAGCGCGAAGCACACCGAGTCCCGGGTGTGCCCGGGGGTGGCCAGCACCCGCAGCCGGACGCCCGCGGCCGACACCACCTCGTCGTCGGCGAGCGGCTCGGCCCCCGCGCACAGCTCGGGGTCGAGGGCGCGGACCGGGGCGCCGGTGAGCTTCCGGAACTCCGCCACCCCCTCGGTGTGGTCGCCGTGGTGGTGGGTCAGCAGCACCAGCGACACCGGGCCGCAGTCGGCCAGCCGCTGCAGGTGCTCGGTGTCCTCCGGACCCGGGTCGATCACGACGCAGTCCGCCGAGCCGGGTGCCCGCACCACCCAGCTGTTGGTGCCTTCCAGGGTCATCGGGGACGGGTTGTTGGCCAACAGCACCGAGGCGTGCTCGGTGACCGGGCGAAGTTCGCCGTGCGCGGGGTGTTCGTTCACCGCTCCTCCTGGTATCCCGGCTCCCCGGGGAGCACTATCCGCCACCTGCCGTCCTGCTTGATCATCTTCGGCAGGATCTTCACCAGTTCCCGCTCCGCGCGCAAGGCGCTGGCCAGGCTGTCGTGGCCGGCCACCTCGGTCAACGTCACGTGGGTCGGCGGGAGCAGCTGGCACTTGCCCTCCGCCCAGTCCTGCAGCGCCCGCTGCGGAGTCGCCCAGTAGGCCTCCACCGCCTCCGAGGTCACCCCGTCGGCGCGCTGCCCGTCCGGCATCGCGGCGAGGAAGAACCTGGTGTCGTAGCGGCGCGGCTCCTCCTCGGGCGTCACCCAGTTGGCCCAGGGTCGCAGCAGGTCGGCCCGCAAGACCAGCGAGTTCTCCTCCAGGAACCGGGCCAGGGACAACTCCCGGGACACCAGCGCGGTCCGGGCCTCGGCGTACGGTCGGGTGTCCGCGACGACCCGCTGCTCGTCCGGTCCCGCCAGCAGCACCCCGGACTCCTCGAAGGTCTCCCGCACCGCCGCGCACACCAGGGCCCGCGCCAGCGCGGGGGAACAGCCGAACCGCTCGGCCCACCACTGCGGCCCGGGGCCAGCCCAGGCCACCGAGGCGTCCGCGTCCCGCTCGTCCACTCCCCCACCGGGGAACACCGTCATCCCGCCGGCGAAGGCCATCGCCTTGACCCTCCGCTGCAGGAACACCTCGAGACCGGACGGGCCTTCGCGCAGCAGCACCACGGTCGCCGCGTCCTTGGGCTCGACCGGGGTCTCGGGCAGCGGTTCCGGGACGAACCCCTCCGGCAGGACTCTTTCCTCGGGCAGTCGCATGCCGGTCACCTTATGCCGAAAATGCACCCGAAAGTGGATCTAAGGCCCACACCCCGCGCAAAAAGCGGAATTCCCGTCGGCTCCGGCCGGTATAACCGGGTTCGTCCTCAGCAAGAATGATCAACCAGAGGCACTATTGGACCCATGACCGAGCTGCTGCGGGTTGGCGTCGTCGGGGCCGGTTCCTGGGCCCAGCGGATCCACGTACCCGGACTGCACGCACACGGGCGGATCCAGCTGACCGCGGTGTGGTCCCGCCGGCCTGCTGCGGCGCGGGCGCTGGCCGAACCGTACGGCGCGCAGGTGGCCACCGACTTCGACGAACTGCTCGATTCCTCCGATGCCGTCGTGTTCGCGGTACCACCTGCGGTGCAAGCCGAACTCGCCCCGCAAGCGGCCTTCGCCGGCAAGCACCTGATCCTGGAGAAGCCGTTAGCCTCCGACGTCACCGGTGCGCGCCGGATCGTCAAAGCCGCGGAGGCCGCCAACACCGCCGCGCTGATGATGCTCACCCGCCGGTACGCCCCGGAAGTCCGGGAGTGGTTGGCGAAGCTGCACAGCTCGACGGGATGGCAAGGCGGTTCCGGCCGGTGGCTGGCCAGCGGTCTGCTGCCCGGCGAGCACCCCGGCTCCCAGTGGCGGCACGAAGAAGGCGCGATGCTCGACGCCGGCCCGCACGCGATCGACCTGCTGGACGCCGCGCTGGGGGAGATCGTCAACGTCCGCTACGCCCACCGCAACAGCCACGACCTGTGGCAGGTGGTGTTCGACCACATCAGCGGGGCGAGCAGCATGCTCACCCTCTCCCTGCGGATGCCGATCCAACCCGCCGTCGTGGACTTCGCCGTCTACGGGGAGAACGGCTACGTGCAGCTGCCCAACGGGCGCACCTTCGCCCACCACTGCTACGCGCGGATGCTCGACGAGTTCCTGTTCATGATCCGCACCGGTCGGCACTGGCACCCGTGCGACGTGCGCCGCGGCCTGCACCTGCAGGAAGTGCTGGCCGAAGTGCACAGCGCGGCGTTCGTCCACTGAGGCTGGTCAGTTCGACTGCCCCGGATAACCCGGCTGGTTCACCGAGGACACGCCGATCGGCGGGAAACCGCCGGTACCACCGGGCATGGTGCTCGTCCGCGGATCCTGCGCCGGCCTGGCCGGTCGCTGCCGGCGGGCACCGGAGCGGTCCTGCTCCCGCTGGGCCAGTTCCTCGTGCAGCTTGCGCAGCAGGTTCCGCTCCCGGTCGGTGAGCTTGGCGTCCACGGCGGGCGGCACCCGCATGGACTTGTTCTCCGCGTCCTCCTTGGCCGGTTCCGGTTGGGCGGCCTGCGAGCTGGTCGCCACGGGCTCGTCGGCGGCCGGCGCGGCGGTCTCCTCGTCGGTGCTCTCGGGAACGCCGGTTTCCTCCGCGGTGTCAGCGGTTTCCACCGGCGCCACCGCTTCCGGGCGGCTCACCGGTTCCGGTTCGGGTTCGGGCTCGGGAACCGGTTCCGGGTCGGCTTCCGGCTCGACAGCGGCCGGTACCGCGGGAGCCGGTTCGGCCACCCCTTGCCCGGTGGATAACCGCAGCGGCAGCTGGTGCGCGGCAGCCAGCGCGTTCTGGTGGTAGCTGGGCAGTTCGGCACCGCTGCTGAAGACGTCCACCGCGCAGGACACCCCAGCCCGGCGCAGCGCGGTGATCAGCTGGTAACCGACCGCGGAAACGGAACCTCCCGAGTCCACTTCGGCCAGCAGCACCCGCTGCGGGACCGCGCCGTAGCTCGCCCCGGCCGGTGTGGTGCGCCAAGCGCACCAGACGTTGCGGACGCCGTGCAGACGACCGCTGACGTTCTCCAGCGCCTGCAGCACCTCGTCGTCGGAGATGTCCTGGCTGGCGAAGCGGTGGGGCTCCTCGGGCACCGATTCGACGACGTTGAGGCCGTCGGCCAGTTCCGCGGACGAACGGGTCTCCCGCAGGACTTCCTGCAGCTGGTGCTGCTCTTCCGCGCTCACCGGGAGCTGGCCGGCCAACAGGCATCCGGTCAGGTATTCGGCTGCGGTGTCGGCCCGGCCGCTGCCGAGCAGTTCCCGGGCGGAATTGATCGCGTCGTCGTCCACCCGGCCGGTCAGCGCCAGCAGGAGATTGTGCAGCCGCTCCACTGGACCGTTCCCTTCAGCCTCGGTCACCACGCTTGCCTCCCTTACGGATGTCCACCGCCGCTGCGGTGTCCGGCGAGTTCTTCAGCTCCCGTGCACACCAGTGCCGATTCCTCCAGTGCGTCCCGGTGGTACGCGGGGAGTTCCACGTCCGGCGGGAGCACTTCGACGCGTGGCTCGGCTTCACCGAGTGCGCGCAGCACCCGCTGGATTTCCCCGGTCAGCGCGACGAACTCCGCGGAAGCCGTGACCAGCACGATCCGTCGCGGCTCGCCATCACCGACGCGGCGCCAACTGCAGCGAACCTCCCCGACGCCCGGCCGGCCGCGCAGGGTGGCGCCGAGCACCAGGGCTTCGGTGTCGCCTCGGGAGTCGACCGGTGACTCGGCGCTGAACTTGTAATTCGTGACGGTTCCGTCCGAAGGGAGCACGGCGTTGATCACCGCCGGGTCACCGCCGAGCGGCAGCAGGGCGTCGGACATCAGCTGGTGCTCGTCATCGGTGATGGTGATCCGTTCGCTGACCAGCGTGCTCGGCAGCACTCGAGCGACCACCCCGGCCGCTTCCCCGGCGAGCCAGTCGCGGTAGCGCCAGAGGTGCCTGTCGGGTAAACGGCCGGCGAGTTTGAGCAGTAATTCGTGGCATAGCAGTTCGGTTTGGCGCACCGCCACGTTGGCCCCTCCCAGTACTTACCCTCACGTTGCGGAGCTCCGGCCCCCCGCATCTTCAGCCGCACCCATACAGGTGAACTCTGACGGTGCCGACCGGATGAATCAACCCCGAAAGTCGCCATTTCGGCCACAGGCTGGAATCGCAACCCGACCGTACAGGTGATCACCGTGCCACTTCACCCGTAATCGGTGTGGCCACAGCGTACTGGGCCGAGCCAGCCCACCGGCACGAAGCCGTCAGAAACGGAGTGCGGGGCGGGCCGCAAAACAAACGCGGCGTCCACAGTGACGCCGCGTTTGCCCGAAAAGTCATTCCACCTCGACGATCATTTCCACTTCGACCGGTGCCCCGAGCGGCAGCTCAGCGACTCCCACCGCGGAACGCGCGTGCTCGCCGGCGTCGCCGAAGACCTCCGCCAACAACTCCGAAACACCGTTGATGACCGCCGGCTGTCCGGTGAACCCCTCCGCGGAGGCCACGAAGCCGACCACCTTCACGATCCGCGCGACCGAGTCCAGGCCGACCACCGAGTCCACCGCGGCCAGCGCGTTCAGCCCGCAGATCCGGGCCTGCTCCTTGGCCTGCTCCGGGGTCACCTGGTCACCGACCTTCCCGGTGACCTGGAGCTTGCCGTCGACCAGCGGCAGCTGCCCCGAGGTGTAGACGTGCGAACCGGTGCGGAGCGCCGGCACGTACGCCGCCACCGGCGCGGCCACCTCGGGCAGCGCGATGCCGAGCTCGCTCAACCGCTGCTTCCACCCAGCCATGATCAGCCTTCCTTCGGCCGCTTCATGTAGGCCACCATCTGCTCCCCGGTCGGACCGGGCAGCACGGCTACGAGCTCCCAGCCGTCCTCACCCCACTGGTCGAGGATCTGCTTGGTCGCATGGCTCAGCAACGGCACAGTCGCGTACTCCCATTTCTGCATGGCTTCAGCCTAAGGGCCGGAGCCGGTGCCGCCCGTGGCATCCCTCGCGGGAGGACGACCGGGCAGACAGACGCGCCACGGCGGCCTAGGCTGATCGTGTGACCGACTGGGACGAGGTACTCAGCCAGACCAGACTGCACATCGTCAGCGGCAAGGGCGGCACCGGGAAAACGACCGCCGCCGCTGCGCTGGCGCTGGCCCTCGCTTCCGGCGGTCACCGGGTGCTGCTGGTGGAGGTCGAAGGCCGGCAGGGCATAGCCCAGCTCTTCGACACCTCCCCGCTGCCCTACTCGGAGGAGTGGATCGCGGCCGCCCCGGGCGGCGGCGAGCTCCGCGCGCTGGCCATCGACGCCGAAGCCGCGCTGCTCGAATACCTCTCGATGTTCTACAACCTCGGGTTCGCCGGCCGCACCCTGCGCCGGATGGGAGCCATCGAGTTCGCCACCACCCTGGCGCCGGGGCTGCGGGACGTGCTGTTCACCGGGAAGATCAAGGAGTGCGTGACCCGCACCGACGAGCACGGCCGCTACGTCTACGACGCCGTCGTCGTGGACGCCCCGCCGACCGGTCGGGTGGTCAAGTTCCTGGACGTCACCCGGGCCATGGCCGACCTGGCGAAAGTCGGCCCCATCCGGGAGCACAGCGAGGGCGTGGTCCGGCTGCTGCACTCCGAGGCCACCGCGGTGCACCTGGTGACGCTGCTGGAAGAGCTCCCCGTCCGGGAGACCCTGGAAGCCGTGGAAGAACTCGACCAGGCGGAACTGCGGCCCGGTGGGGTGCTGTTCAACCGGGTGCGCCCCAACCGGCTCCCCGCCAGATCCCTCACCAGCGCGGCCGCCGGCCGGGTGGATCGCGCCAGGATCCGGTCCGGCCTGCGGGAAGTCGGGTTGCACGTGGACGACGACGTGCTCGACGGCCTGGTGCAGGAAACCGTGGAGCACGCCATCCGCGCACAAGCCGAGGAGGAGATCCGCCAGGAGCTGGAAGCGCTGGACATGCCGGCCGTGATGCTGCCGGACCTGACGGGCGGCGTCGACGTGGCCGAACTCTACGAGCTGGCTGAAGTGCTGACCGAAAACGGCATCCGGAGCATGCGATGAACAAACCGATCCGTCCGTCTCCGGTCGACATCGACGCGTTGCTGGACGACGAGAACACCCGGATCCTGGTCTGCTGCGGCTCCGGAGGCGTGGGCAAGACCACCACCGCCGCCGCGCTGGCCGTGCGCGCCGCCGAACGCGGCCGCAAGACCGTGGTGCTCACCATCGACCCGGCTCGGCGGCTCGCCCAGGCCCTGGGCTTGAAGGAGCTGGACAACCAGCCGCGGCAGGTGGTGCTGGAGGGGTTCGAGCCGGCCGGAGCCCTGAACGCGATGATGCTGGACATGCGCCGCACCTTCGACGACATGGTGCGGACGCACGCCGGGCCGGAACGGGCCGAGCAGATCCTCAACAACCGCTTCTACCAGACGATCTCCACGTCCTTCTCCGGCACCCAGGAGTACATGGCGATGGAGAAGCTCAGCCAGCTCGCCGGTACCGGGGAGTGGGACCTGATCGTGGTGGACACCCCGCCCAGCCGGTCCGCGCTGGACTTCCTGGACGCCCCGCAACGACTGTCCACAGTGCTGGACAGCAAGCTGATCAAGATGCTGGCCAGCCCGGCCCGCGCGGGCGGCAGCAGCCTGCGCAAGCTCGTCGGCGCCGGTTTCGGCGTGTTCGCCAAGGTCGTCTCCACCGTCATCGGCGGGCAGCTGATGGCCGACGCCTCGGCGTTCGTGCAGGCCTTCGACTCGACCTTCGGCGGGTTCCGGGAACGCGCCGAGCACACCTACCAGCTGCTCCGATCACCGGGCACCTCGTTCCTGGTGATCGCCTCCCCCGAGGCCGATGCGCTGCGCGAAGCCTCCTACTTCGTGGAGCGGCTGGCGACCGAGCGCATGCCGTTGGCAGGGCTGATCGCCAACCGCACCCACCCCGTCTTCGCGGACCTGCCGGCAACCCGCACGTTGAGCGCGGCCGAGGAGTTGGAAGCGAAGGGCTCCGCTCCGCTGGCCACCGCGGTGCTGCGCATCCACGCCGACCGAATCGCGCTCGCCGAACGGGAAAAACGACTGCTGGCCCGGTTCACCCGAGCGCACCCGGAGGTTGCGCTGACCGGCGTACCGGCGCTGCCAGCCGAGGTGCACGACTTGGCCGGACTGCGGGAAATCGGCAGACGCTTGGCGGGTGAATAAAGCACGTCGGCCGGGTTATTGCAAAGCAAATTCCCGGCCGACAATTCTGCTCAGCTGGCCTGCTCCTGGTAATTCACGTATTCCTGCCGGGCAGCTTCGAGCAATTCCCGCCAGCTTCGGACATCCGGGCGACGCCGTAACAAAGCACGGCGTTCCCGTTCTGTCATTCCACCCCAGACGCCGAATTCGATCTTATTGTCGAGCGCCTCGCTGAGGCATTCGGTGCGGACCGGGCAACCGAAGCAGATCACCCGGGCCTTGCGCTGCTCAGCTCCGCGAACGAACAACTGATCCGGGTTCTGGTCGCGGCAAGCCGCACGAACCCGCCAGTCCCCCTGCTCAAACATAAAGTCCCCCAGCTCCTCACTGGATCGTCGGCGACTGTTCTTTCATCCGGACCCCCTGGCACCGGATGTCGCGCTCCAGCGGAGCGCAACAGTGCTGTCGCTAGACGTGGACGAACTCTAAGGCCCACCGGTTCCACAACCAAACAACGGTTGTCGCTCCGTTATCTTTGGACCTCATCACATCGGGCGGAAGTTCCACATGACTCTGCGTTACATCGAGCGCCGGTTTTAGGCTGGCGAAGTGCGAGTCCGAGACGGCCTGATGAAGCTTTTCGGCCTGTGCGTGCTGGCTGGCGTCCTGGTGGCCGGAATGCTGTTCCCGGCCGCGGGATCACTGGGCGTGATCTCCAACCGCGCCAGCGACGCGGTGAACGCCACCGCCGCGGAGATGATCACCCAGGAACCCCCGTACGTGACCACGATCACGGACATGCACGGGGACCCGATCGCCTACCTGTACACCCAGAACCGCACGCCAGCCGCCCCAGACCAGATCGCCGACACCATGAAGGCGGCGATCATCGCCATCGAAGACCGCCGGTTCTTCGACCACGACGGCGTCGACTGGGCTGGCACCATGCGCGCCGCCGTCACCAACCAGACCTCGGGGGAGATCTCCCAGGGCGGTTCCACCCTCACCCAGCAGTACGTCAAGAACCACCTGGTGCACGTGGTCGCCGGGGACGACCCGGTCAAGCAGGCCAAGGCCATCGAGCAGACCCCGGCCCGGAAGCTGCGGGAGATCCGGATCGCGCTGCAGATCGAGAAGCAGCTGTCCAAGGAAGAGATCCTGACCCGCTACCTCAACGTGGTCCCGTTCGGCAACGGGACCTACGGGGTCGCCGAGGCCTCCCGCGCCTACTTCGACACCACCCCGGACAAGCTGACCGTCTCCCAGGCCGCCCTGCTGGCCGCGGTCGTCAACAGCCCCACCTCGCTGAACCCGGTGACCAACCCCGAGGAGGCGCTGTTCCGCCGGAACCTGGTCATCCAGGCCATGCTCGACCAGCACCGGATCAGCCCGAAGACCGCCGAGGAAGCCCGCAAGGAGCCGCTCGGCATCGTCGAGCCGGTGCGCACCCGCCCGAACGGCTGCGTCGGCGCCAACCCGTCCGACGGCTTCTTCTGCAAGTACGTCATCGACTACCTGGAGAGCGCCGGCTTCACCGAGGAGCAGCTCAAGAACGGCGGGTACACGATCCGCACCACAATGGACAAAAGGGTCACCCGGGCGGCCAAGGAAGCGGCCGAGCAGCACGTGCCCAAGCGCACCAAGGGCATCGCGAACGTGATGAGCGTCATCGAGCCGGGCAAGGAGAAGCACCGGGTGCGAGCCCTGGTGGCCAACCGCGACTTCGGCCTCGACCAGTCCAAGGGGCAGACCGCGTACGCGCTGCCCAGCGGGGTCGTGAAGTTCGGCGCCGGCTCGGTCTACAAGGTGTTCACCGCGGCCGCGGCCCTGGAGGCCGGGATGGGCATCTACACCACCATCCCCTCCCCGGCCACCTACACCTCGAAGGTCTACCGGAACGGCGCCGCGCCTTACACGGTCAGCAACGCCGAAGGCGTCGGCGCCGGTGCCCGCACCATCCAGATGGCCCTGGCCACCTCGCCGAACACGGCTTTCGTCGCGCTCCAGGAGCGGGTGGGCCTGGACCGCACCGTCGACATGGCGGTGCGGTTGGGCATGCGGCAAACCCTGCTGTTCCACAACGGCAGCGGTGACCCGCTCGCCCCCAACGGGGCCAACGGCCCCTCCCAAGCCGAGCTGGTCAAGGAGAAGCAGATCGGCGCCTTCACCCTCGGCTACGCCCCCACCAGTCCGCTCGAGCTGAGCAACGTGGCGGCGACCATCATGAGCGGCGGCGTGTGGTGCCCGCCCACCCCGATCGAGGAGATCCGGGACCGGCACGGCAACCCGGTGGTGATCACCGAGGAGCCCTGCGAGCAGGCGGTGGACGAGGCGTTGGCGAACACGCTGGCCGTCGGCATGAGCAGGGACGACCAGGCCGGTGGCACCGCCGCCGCGGCGGCCAGCGGTGCCGGCTGGACCCGCCCGATGGCCGGCAAGACCGGGACCACCGAGGCCCACCAGTCGGCGGGCTTCCTCGGCGCCACCCCCCAGTACGCCGGCATGGTGCTGACCTTCAGCGACGGCTCGTCGCCGCAGGGCATCTGCGACACCGATCCGCCATCGCTGTGCGGCGTCAACGGCGGGAACATCTACGGCGGCAAGGTTCCCGCGCGGACCTGGTTCGACGCGATGAAATCGATCCACGAAGGACTGCCGGTGGCCCCGCTGCCGCCGACCACCGAGCGGTACGAGAGCGGTGGTGACGAACCGCAGGCGCCGGACGTGGTGGGGCTGGAGCGCCAGCGCGCCGTCGAGGTGCTGGAGCAGGCCGGCTACCAGGTGGAGGTGCGCTCGATCAACAGCCAGCGCAAGGAGGGCACGGTCACCAGCCAGTCCCCGCGGGGCGCGGCTCCCCCGGGGAGCACGGTGACGCTCCTGGTGAGCACCGGGTACGTGCCGCCGCCGTCGGTGATCGCACCGCCACCGCCTCCACCGCAGGCGCAGGGCGAGCCGGACGAGGACGCCCCACCGCGGCTGCCCACCCGCGTCTTCCCGCCGTGACCTGCGGCGCGGTGCGGGACCGGGGTTTCTACACTCGTCGGATGTGACGAGCATGCCCACCACCCGACGTGCCCGGTCCCGCTACCGACTGCTGGATGTGCGGAAGGTGGAGCGGATCACCCCGCGCATGGTCCGCGTCACGCTGGGCGGCGAAGAACTGTCGGACTTCGTCAGCAACGGCAGTGACCAGCGGATCAAGCTGTGCCTGCCGCAACCGGGACAGCCGGTGCCGCTGGGCCGCACCCGGGCGGAGGTGTACGCCCTGCCACCGGACCAGCAGCCCAAGCAGCGGACCTACACGGTGCGCTCGTTCGACGAGCAGCGCCAGGAGCTGGCCGTCGACCTGGTGGTGCACGAGCACGGCGGCCCGGGGAGCTCGTGGGCGGCCACGGTCCAGCCGGGCTCGCAGATCGTCACGGTCGGCCCCAGCCCCTCGTACCAGCCGCAGCCGGACGCCGATCCGCTGGTGCTGGTGGGGGACGAAACCGCGCTGCCGGCCATGGCCGCGATCGTGGAGGAGCTCCCGGCCGGTCGACCGGTGAAGGTGTTCGCCGAGGTCGCGGACGCCGCCGAGGAGCAGCAGATCGGTTCCGCGGCGGACGTGGAGTGGACGTGGCTGCACCGGGACGGGACCCCGCCTGGGGAGAGCTCCCTGCTGGTGGACGCGGTGCGGAACGCCGACCTCGGCGCGAACCCGCACGTGTGGGTCGGGGCCGAGGCCGACGTCGTGCATCAGCTTCGCGAGCACTGCCAGCGGGAATTGGGGTTGGACCGCCGGCGGCTGTACGCGCTGGCCTACTGGCGCCGGAACGCCGCGGGATCCTGATCAGCCGGCGAGTTCGGCTTTCACCAGGGACGCGACCTTCGCTCCTTCGGCCCGGCCGGCGACCTTGGCGTTGACCACCTTCATCACCTGGCCCATCTGCTTCATGCCGGGCTTGTCCCCGAGTTCGGCGGCGACCTGCTCGACCCCTTCCCGCACCAGTTCCGCGAGTTCGTCGTCGCTGAGCGGTTCGGGCAGGTAGCGGCGCAGGATCTCGGCTTCCTGGCGTTCGCTGGCGGCTTGCTCGGCGCGGCCGGCGGAGTCGAACGCCTCGGCGGCCTCCTCGCGCTTCTTGACCTCGCGGGTGAGCACGCGCTGCACCTCTTCGTCGGTGAGCTCCCGCGCCTGCTTGCCGGCGACTTCTTCCTTGCTGATGGCGGCCAGCGCCATCCGCAGCACCCCGGTGACCGAGGTGTCGCGCTGCTTCATCGACGCGGACAGGTCCTCGCGAAGCTTGTCCTTCAAGTTGGGCATGCGGGAATTATCCCGCGGGAGGGACTGGTGCCGGGCGATCGCCCACTGGAGAGCCGTAGGGTTGATGGGGTGAACAAGCTTGGGCGAATTCTGCTCACCGGCGGCGCGCTGGGCGCCGCGGCCGTTGCCTACTCTGCCGGCTACGAGCGGTCCCGCTGGACGCTGCGGCGGGCGACCCTGCCGATCTTGCCTTCGGGCACACCGGAGGTGCGGGTGCTGCACATCTCCGATCTGCACATGATGCCGAACCAGGAGTCGAAGCAGCGCTGGGTGGCGGGGCTGGCCGAGCTGGAGCCGGACCTGGTGATCAACACCGGGGACAACCTGGCTCATCCGCAGGCCGTTCCGGCGGCGCTGCGGGCGTTCGGGGACCTGCTCGACGTGCCCGGCGCTTTCGTGTTCGGCAGCAACGACTACTACGGCCCGAAGCCCAAGAACCCGGCCCGGTACCTGCTGCCGGCGTCGAAGATCAAGCGGGTGCACGGTGAGCCGCTGCCGTGGCGGGACCTGCGGGCCGCGCTGACCGAGCGGGGTTGGCAGGACGCGACGCACCGCCGGCTGGAGCTCGAGGTCGGCGATTTGCGAGTGCACGTGGCCGGGGTGGACGACCCGCACCTGCACCTGGAGCAGTACGACCTGATCGCCGGGGCGCCGAAGGAGGACGCCCAGCTGAGCATCGGGTTGACGCACTCGCCCGAGCCGCGGGTGCTGGACCGCTTCGCCGAGGACGGCTACGACCTGGTGCTGGCCGGGCACACCCACGGCGGCCAGTTGCGGCTGCCGGGCTACGGGGCGCTGGTGACCAACTGCGACTTGGACCGCTCGCGGGCTCGCGGGGTGTCCGACTGGGGGGACATGAAGCTGCACGTCTCGGCCGGGTTGGGCACGTCTCCGTACGCGCCGGTGCGGTTCGCTTGCCCGCCGGAGGCCACGCTGCTCTCCCTGGTTCCCCGGGACGTGGACCTGACCAGCGAAAACGACTCAAACGAGACCCCCTTCGAAGCGGGTGAGAGCGTCCGTTAAACTGTGACAGGCGGTTGAACGAGAACCCGAGATGTTCACCGTCTGGATCGGGGTGTGGCGCAGCTTGGGAGCGCGCTTCGTTCGGGTCGAAGAGGTCGTGGGTTCAAATCCCGCCACCCCGACGGGCAAGAGGGCCTGGCCAGAGTTTCTGGCCAGGCCCTTTGTCGTTGGTGCGGTGACCGGCATGCCCCCCTTCCGCGCTGCGGTCAGGAGCACCAGGTGCCGATGCGGTTCAGGCGGCGCCGCTGATGGCGGGCGGCCGCCGCGTCGAACCCCCGCCCGCGCGGTGCTCGACGGGTTCGCGCTCGTCGTACCCGAACTTGGCCACGACCTCGCGTCCCCCGGGGAGACCAGCACGGTCGTCCCCTCCCCCGGCTCGCGATCAACGAGGTCGTTCCACCACCGCGCAACGCCCGGGGCAACGCGGTTCCGGAGTTCCCAGCACCTGCGGACGCTCCCCTTCCCGCACCGCTCCGGCAGCGCTGAGGTGCTCCTCACGGCGGGCTCCACCGCGGGGACGCGGCGGTCTCCGGCAGGGCTACGGTGATGCTGCGAAGCGAACTCCCCGGCAGGCCCTCGCGGGTGCTGCCCGCCGCGTCCGAGGCGGGCGCACGATCATCCCGAGCCGTCGACCGGCCGCCGGGACGGCGATCCCGTGCCGCGAGCCGCTCGCTGCTGCACGACCTGGCCAACGAAGGAGGCGCAAGCCTGCATGTTCACGCATCCTCGCCGGAACCGGTTCCGTAGCCGCATGCTCGTGGTTGCTGCCCTCTCCGCCGTCGCACTGGTCGGCGCGGGTTGTTCGGGGGAGGCCGGTCCCGGCGCCAAGCAGGGAGCGCGCAGCGAGTCCCTGGAGGACCTGTCCACCAAGATCGGCCTGATCCAGCAGGACGCCTGCTACCGGGCTCCGCAGACGCACCACGGCCCGACGTGCGACCGGTACATGACCCAGTTGCGCAACATCGCGGGCGCGGCGGTCTCCGGCCACCAGTCCACCCCGCCGATCAACGAAGCCGGCCGGGAGCTGCAGCAGAAGCTGGACCGGTGGTGGGAGCACGGCTGTGCGCAGAGCACCGTCCCGGACGAGCAGCAGTGCACGGCCGACATGACCGAGATCGCGCAGGGCCTGCGCGACCTGCGGCAGCTCCTGCCGAACGGCAGCTGATCGGCCGTTGGGGCGGCGAGCTGGCGGTTGTGCCCGCCCGACGAGTCGATTTGGCAAGATCTTCTCCGTGGACGAGCGCGGCAACCAGCACCAGGACCGCGCACAGGTGTGGGAAGAACGGCTGAACGTCCCGGTGCTCATCGCGGCCGGGGCATCGGTTCCCGCGGTGTTCCTGGAACGCATGCCGGGGTTCGCCGGCACCGTCGGCACGGTGCTGAACTACGCGTCCATGCTGGTGCTGACCGCCGAGTCGGTCCTGCTGCTGGTCCTCAGCGCCAAACCGCTCGCCTGGCTGCGCAAGCACTGGTGGACGGTGCTGGTCGCGCTCCTCTCGGTGCTGGCGGTGGTGTTCGCGGTGGGCCCGGCCCAGCTGCTGCGGGCGGCTCGGGTGGCGAGCGCCGTCCAACTGCTGCGGGTCAGCCGGTTGCTCAAAGCGGCCCGCATCCTGCACCGCAGGCGCTCGACGTTCGGCCGCTTCCAGAACACGCCCTGGATCGCGGTGACCACCGCCGCGGCGCTGTTCGCCCTGCTGCTGCTCGCCGACTCCACCGCTGTCCAGTGCGTGGCCGAGGACGTGCTCGACTGCGCCACCCCCGGGCTGGTGGTGGCCGCGCTGTTCGGGGCGACCGCCGTCGTCGGGCTGGTGGTGACCGCGCTGGTGCTGCGCAGGCGCGGCCGCGATTGACCGGCGCGCGCCGGAACGGGGTTTTTCCGGCACGATGAGCGGTATGACCGAGCAGCAGCGGCGGCTGGAACTCCGCGATCGGCTGTACGGCGAGAACGACCTGAGCAAGCTCGAGCTGTTCGCCGGGTCGTACATCAACTTCGGCTACTGGCGATCGGTTCCGGCCAACGGTCCGCTGACCATCGAGCACCGGGTGGTCAGCGAGGAGTCCCTGTACCGGCTGGTCCTGGAGGCGTTGGAGGTCCAGCGGGGAGATCGGCTGCTCGAAGTGGGTTGCGGCCTGGGGCGGGGCACCGCGCTGGCCGCCGAGGAGTACCCGGCGGCCAGCATCTGCGGGGTGGACCTGCTGCCGGTGCAGGTCCAGCGGGCCCAGCAGCTCAACGACACCGCGCTCAGCGCCATGCCGCGCCGGTTGAGCTACCAGGTCGGCTCGGCCGAGCACCTCCCGTTCGCCGACGAGTCCCTGGACGGGGTGTACTCGGTGGAAGCCGCCCAGCACTTCGAAGACCTGGCGGGGTTCGCCCGGGAGGCGTTCCGGGTGCTGGCGAGCGGTGGGCGGTTGTCGCTGGCCTCGTTCCTGCTGACCGATCCCGGTCACGCGGAGGCGCTGGCCGAGCGGTTGGAGACGTTCGCGCAAGGCATCGACCTGCCCCACGCGGTTTCGGAGCTGCTGGCGGAACTGCGCGCCGCCGGGTTCACCGGGGTCGCGGAGAGGTCCATCGGCAGCTGGGTGTTCCCGGGCTTCGACCGGTGGCTGGCCCGCACTCCCCACGCCGGCAGCTGGGTGCGGGAGTGGCTGTGCACCTACCGGGACGGGCTGATCGACTACTACCTGGTGACCGCCCGCAAGGACTGATCGCTCGGCGCCCCGTCGGACATGGCGCCGATCAGGCAGGATCGGTGCTGTGAGCACCTATCCAGAAGCGAAGATTCCCGAGAAGCTGTTCGACGACCCGGAGCGGGAAGCCCGGTGGCGGGCCCGGTTCTCCGCCCCGCGCGTGTCGCTGCCCTCCTGGGCGCGGGACGCCCCCCAGCGCAACCTCTACGTCTCCAACGCCAGCGGCAAGTGGGAGATCTACGCGTGGGACCGGGACGCGGACACGCACCGCCAGGTGACCGACCGCCCGGAGGGCACGTTCCACGGTGCGCTGTCCGCGGACGGCGAGCAGATCTGGTGGTTCAACGACACCGACGGGGACGAATTCGGCAGCTGGGTGGTCGAGCCGTTCTCCGGGGGCCAGCCGCAGCCGGCGCTCACCGGGGTCCACCCGGGCTACTCGTCCGGGTTGGAACTGGGCACCTCGGTGACCGGGGTGGCCATGTCCACCGACGACGGTGTGACGGTGTGGGTGGCTCGCGACGGCGGGCAGCCCGAGGTGATCTACCAGCACCAGCAGGACGGCGGGTTGGCCGCGATGTCCCGCGACGAGTCCCTGCTGGTGATATCCCACTCCGAGCACGGCGACAGCCGGCACCCGGCGCTGCGGGTGGTGCGCACCGACGGGACCACCGTTGCCGAGAAGTGGGACGGCCCGGGCAAGGGGTTGGACGCGCTGGAGTTCGCCCCGGTGCCGGGCGATCCGCGCTTGCTGGTGGTGCACGAGCGGCGCGGCAAGGAAGAGCTGCTGATCTGGGACGTGGTGGCCGACACCGAGACCGAGCTGCGCGCGCTGTTCAAGGACGAGGTTCGCCGGGTCGGCACCGAGTTGGGCC
>NZ_AYJW01000006.1 GCF_000497205.1 Saccharopolyspora rectivirgula DSM 43747 | reverse complement strand
ATCATGGCCCACATCGATGCGGGCAAGACCACCACAACCGAGCGGATCCTGTTCTACACAGGCATCACCCACAAGCTCGGTGAGACGCACGAGGGTGCGTCTCAAATGGACTGGATGGAGGAGGAGCAGAAGCGGGGTATCACCATTACCTCGGCTGCTACCACCACCTTCTGGAACGACCACCAGATCAACATCATCGACACCCCCGGGCACGTCGACTTCACCGTCGAGGTGGAGCGTTCGCTGCGCGTCCTGGACGGTGCGGTGGCCGTGTTCGACGGCAAGGAAGGTGTCGAGCCGCAGTCCGAGCAGGTGTGGCGCCAGGCGGACAAGTACGACGTTCCGCGCATCTGCTTCGTCAACAAGATGGACAAGCTCGGCGCGGACTTCTTCTTCACCGTCAAGACGATCCGCGAGCGGTTGAACGCCCGTCCGCTGGTCGTGCAGCTGCCGATCGGTGCCGAGTCCGACTTCCAGGGTGTCGTCGACCTCGTCCACATGAAGGCGCTGACCTGGCGCGGTGACGTCGAGAAGGGGCGCAAGTACGAGGTCGAGGAGATCCCGGCCGAGCTCGCCGAGCAGGCCGCGGAGTACCGCGAGCAGCTCGTCGAAGCGGTTGCCGAGACCGACGAAGAGCTGATGGAGGCCTACTTCGGCGGTGAGGAGCTCACCACCGAGCAGATCAAGGCCGGCATCCGCAAGCTGACCGTCAACAAGGAAGCGTTCCCGGTCCTGTGCGGTAGCGCCTTCAAGAACAAGGGTGTCCAGCCGCTGCTCGACGCGGTGGTCGACTACCTGCCGTCGCCGCTGGACATCCCGCCGGTGCAGGGCACCCTTCCGGACGGCGAGACCCCGGCCGAGCGCAAGGCCAGTGTGGAGGAGCCGTTCGCCGCGCTGGTGTCCAAGATCGCTGTCCACCCGTTCTTCGGCAAGCTCACCTACGTCCGGGTCTACTCCGGCCGCGTGAGCCAGGGTGCGCAGATCCTCAACGCGACCCGGGGCAAGAAGGAGCGCATCGGGAAGCTGTTCCAGATGCACTCCAACAAGGAGAACCCGGTCGACGAGGCGCAGGCCGGTCACATCTACGCCGTCGTCGGTCTGAAGGAGACCACGACCGGTGACACGCTGTCCGACCAGGCCAACCCGATCGTGCTCGAGTCGATGACCTTCCCGGACCCGGTCATCGAGGTCGCGATCGAGCCGAAGACGAAGGCGGACCAGGAGAAGCTCTCCACCGCGATCCAGAAGCTCGCGGAGGAGGACCCGACCTTCCAGGTCAAACAGGATGAAGAGACCGGTCAGACCATCATCAAGGGGATGGGCGAGCTCCACCTCGAGGTGCTGGTCAACCGGATGAAGACCGACTTCAAGGTCGAGGCGAACATCGGTAAGCCCCAGGTGGCCTACCGGGAGACCATTCGCAACTCGATCGAGAAGTACGAGTACACGCACAAGAAGCAGACCGGTGGTTCCGGGCAGTTCGCGCGTGTGGTCATCCGGCTCGATCCGATCGAGCAGACCTCGGACAGCCCGACCTACGAGTTCGAGAACCAGATCACCGGTGGGCGTATTCCGAAGGAATACATTCCGTCGGTCGACCAGGGTGCTCAGGACGCCATGCAGTACGGCGTGCTCGCGGGCTACCCGCTGGTCGGCATCAAGGTGACCTTGGTGGACGGTCAGTACCACGAGGTTGACTCGTCGGAGATGGCCTTCAAGGTCGCGGGTTCGATGGCGCTCAAGGAGGCAGCCGCTAAGGCGAATCCGGTGCTGCTCGAACCGATGATGGCGGTCGAGGTGACCACGCCCGAGGAGTACATGGGCGATGTCATCGGCGACCTGAACTCCCGCCGTGGTCACATCCAGGCCATGGAAGAGCGCAGCGGCACCCGGGTCGTCAAGGCTCTCGTACCGCTGTCGGAGATGTTCGGGTATGTCGGCGACCTGCGGTCCAAGACCCAGGGTCGTGCGAACTACTCGATGCAGTTCGACTCCTACGCGGAGGTTCCGGCCAACGTGGCCAAGGAGATCATCGCCAAGGCAACCGGCGAGTGAGCCGCTGCCCGGGCAGGACTCCTTGACCCGGTAACGGGCACCGACGAGGAGCATGCTGCGAAGGCACCAGGGGAGGAATCCCCGCCACCGGCGGTCGGGCCGGATCCGCACGGAGAAGGCCTGATCGCCGTTACCCGACAGGACTCCGCCTGGCACACCAAGTCGTACGGCGGAAAGTTAACAAGTCCAGGAGGACAATCCAGTGGCGAAGGCGAAGTTCGAGAGGGACAAGCCGCACGTCAACATCGGGACCATCGGTCACGTTGACCACGGCAAGACCACGCTCACGGCAGCCATCACCAAGGTGCTGCACGACAAGTACCCGGAGCTGAACCCGTTCACGCCGTTCGACGAGATCGACAAGGCGCCGGAGGAAAAAGAGCGCGGCATCACCATTCAGATCTCGCACGTCGAGTACCAGACCGAGAAGCGTCACTACGCGCACGTTGACGCTCCGGGCCACGCCGACTACGTGAAGAACATGATCACCGGTGCGGCCCAGATGGACGGTGCGATCCTGGTGGTCGCCGCCACCGACGGCCCGATGCCGCAGACCCGTGAGCACGTGCTGCTGGCCCGCCAGGTCGGCGTGCCCTACATCCTGGTCGCGCTGAACAAGGCCGACATGGTCGACGACGAGGAAATCCTCGAGCTCGTCGAGATGGAGGTCCGCGAGCTGCTGTCCTCGCAGGAGTTCCCGGGTGACGACGTTCCGGTCATCCGCGTCTCCGCGCTGAAGGCGCTCGAGGGCGACGAGGAGTGGGCCAACAAGATCCTCGAGCTGCTGAACGCGGTCGACGAGAACATTCCGGACCCGCAGCGCGAGGTCGACAAGCCGTTCCTCATGCCGGTCGAGGACGTCTTCTCGATCACCGGCCGCGGTACGGTCGTCACCGGCCGTGTCGAGCGCGGTGTCATCAAGGTGAACGAGGAGGTCGAGCTGGTCGGCATCAAGGAGAAGCCGATCAAGACCACCGTCACCGGTGTCGAGATGTTCCGCAAGCTCCTCGACGAGGGCCAGGCCGGCGACAACGTGGGTCTGCTCCTGCGCGGTGTCAAGCGCGAGGAAGTCGAGCGCGGCATGGTGGTCGTGAAGCCGGGCTCCACCACCCCGCACACCGAGTTCGAGGCTCAGGTCTACGTCCTGTCCAAGGACGAGGGTGGCCGGCACACGCCGTTCTTCAACAACTACCGTCCGCAGTTCTACTTCCGGACCACCGACGTGACCGGTGTGGTGACCCTGCCTGAGGGCACCGAGATGGTCATGCCCGGTGACAACACCGAGATGAAGGTGGAGCTGATCCAGCCGATCGCCATGGAAGAGGGTCTGCGCTTCGCCATCCGCGAAGGCGGCCGCACGGTCGGCGCCGGTCGCGTCACCAAGATCATCAAGTGACGTGGCGAGGGCCTGTCTCCCTTCCGGAGGCAGGCCCTCTTGGTTTCCGGTGATCGCGGTCGTCGGAAACCACCCCCCGATGCTGGATGACGCAGCAGGTATGTCATCCTGTAAAAGTTGCTCGTTCAGGGCGGTCGGATCGAGTTGGCAGGTCCGACCGCCCTGGCGCGAGACAAACGCCCTTGTTCGGGTCACCGCTTGACGGCGGACCGACTGGGGTGGCTGACAAAGCAAAGGTGTACTGACCGCAAGGTCAATCCCCACGGCGACGTTCGCGGGGACCGGTGTGTGGTTAGTGGGCGACACGCCCGACCGCGTGGACCGGGCACCAAAGACCTGAACAGGGGCGGACCGAGGGCTGTCGAGCTCGATTCATCGGGGCTCAAGACAAGGCTGAGGCCGCGTGGGGCATCCGCTCGGAAGGGCGTGGTGCGCCTGCTCCCACAACCAACCGCGGCACGAGACTAGAGGAACGGCAAGCCACTATGGCGGGACAGAAGATCCGCATCCGGCTCAAGGCCTACGACCACGAGGCGATCGACGCGTCCGCGCGCAAGATCGTCGAGACCGTGACGCGCACCGGCGCTCGGGTCGTCGGGCCGGTGCCGCTGCCCACGGAGAAGAACGTCTACTGCGTCATTCGCTCCCCGCACAAGTACAAGGACTCGCGGGAGCACTTCGAGATGCGTACGCACAAGCGGCTCATCGACATCCTCGAACCGACGCCGAAGACGGTGGACGCGCTGATGCGCATCGACCTGCCAGCCAGCGTCGACGTGAACATCCAGTAAGGCGCGGCGACCCCAGGTAGCTGGAGAGAACGAGACTCATGTCTGAGAGGCAGATCAAGGGGATTCTGGGCACCAAGCTCGGTATGACCCAGGTCTTCGACGACAACAACCGGGTTGTCCCGGTGACGGTGGTCAAGGCCGAACCGAACGTGGTCACCCAGATTCGCACCCCCGAAAAAGACGGCTACTCGGCCGTGCAGCTGGCGTACGGCGCCATCGACCCGCGCAAGGTGAACAAGCCGCGTGCCGGCCACTTCGCCAAAGCCGGTGTCACGCCGCGTCGCCACGTTGTTGAGCTGCGCACCGCCGATGCCAGTGAATACGAAGTGGGCCAGGAGATCACCGCGGCGGAGACCTTCGAAGCCGGTGCGGTGGTCGACGTGGTCGGCACCAGCAAAGGTAAGGGTTTCGCGGGCACCATCAAGCGGCACGGTTTCCACCGGCAGCCGTCCAGCCACGGTGCCCAGGCCGTGCACCGCAAGCCGGGTTCGATCGGTGGCTGCGCCACTCCGGGCCGGGTTTTCAAAGGCATGCGGATGGCCGGCCGGATGGGCTCCAACCGCGTCACCACCCAGAACCTCAAGGTGCACAAGATTGAGGCCGAGTCCGGCCTGCTGCTGATCAAGGGCGCCATTCCTGGTCCCAAGGGCGGGCTGGTTCTGGTGAAGAGTCCTGCGAAGGGTGGTGCGTGATGAGCTTGACGCTCGACGTCCGTACCCCGGACGGCAAGACCGACGGCACCGTCGAGTTGCCCGCCGAGATCTTCGACGTGGAGGCCAGCGTTCCGCTGCTGCACCAGGTCGTCGTGGCGCAGCTGGCGGCAGCCCGGCAGGGTACGCACGCCACCAAGACCCGCGGAATGGTGTCGGGTGGTGGCAAGAAGCCGTACCGCCAGAAGGGCACCGGCAACGCCCGCCAGGGCTCGATCCGCGCCCCGCAGTTCGTCGGTGGTGGCACGGTGCATGGTCCGCAGCCGCGCGACTACGCGCAGCGGACCCCGAAGAAGATGAAGCGCAAGGCCCTGTGCGGCGCTCTCACCGACCGGGTCCGTGCGGGCCAGCTGCACGTCGTCACGCACGTGGTCGGCGGGGAGAAGCCGTCCACCAAGCAGGCCAAGACGGCGCTGCGCAACTGGACCGAGGCCAAGAAGGTTCTGGTGGTGCTCAACCGCAACGAGGAGGAGACCTCCTGGTTGAGCCTGCGGAACCTGCAGAACGTGCACCTGCTCGACCCGAGCCAGTTGAACACCTACGACGTCCTGAACAACGACGACGTGGTGTTCTCCAAGGCCGCTCTCGAGCGGTTTATCGCCGGCCGCTCGGTCAAAGCCGCCGCGTCTTCCGCAGAGGAGGCTGACCAGTGAGCTCCGACCCGCGTGACGTCATCATCGCGCCGGTGATCTCCGAGAAGAGCTACGGGCTGCTGGAGCAGAACCAGTACACCTTCCTGGTTGACCCGCGCTCGAACAAGACCGAGATCAAGATCGCGGTAGAGAAGATCTTCGACGTCAAGGTCACGAACGTGAACACGATCAACCGCAAGGGCAAGCGCAAGCGCACCCGCACCGGGTTCGGCAAGCGCAAGGACACCAAGCGGGCGATCGTGACCCTGCACCCGGAGAGCAAGCCGATCGAGATCTTCGGTGGGCCGGCTTCCTGACCGCGCTGATTAAGACGAGGTTCGTTGGAAATGGGCATTCGCAAGTACAAGCCGACGACGCCGGGTCGTCGCGGCGCGAGCGTGTCCGACTTCGCCGAGATCACCCGGTCGGAGCCGGAGAAGTCGCTTGTGCGGCCGCTGAACCGCAAGGCTGGTCGCAACGCTCAAGGAAAGATCACCACGCGGCACAAGGGGGGCGGTCACAAGCGGGCTTACCGCCTGATCGACTTCCGCCGCAATGACAAGGACGGTGTGCCGGCCAAGGTCGCGCACATCGAGTACGACCCCAACCGCAGCGCTCGGATTGCTCTGCTGCACTACGCCGACGGCGAGAAGCGGTACATCATCGCCCCGAACAACATCAAGCAGGGCGATGTCGTCGAGAGCGGCCCGCGCGCGGACATCAAGCCGGGCAACAACCTGCCGCTGCGCAACATCCCGACGGGCACCGTGGTTCACGCCATCGAGCTCCGTCCCGGTGGCGGCGCCAAGATCGCCCGGTCCGCCGGGACCAGGGTTCAGCTGGTCGCCAAGGACGGCCCGTACGCGCAGCTGCGGATGCCTTCGGGCGAGATCCGCAACGTCGACGCCCGGTGCCGTGCCACGGTCGGCGAGGTTGGCAACTCCGAGCACGCCAACCTCAACTGGGGCAAGGCTGGCCGGATGCGGTGGAAGGGCAAGCGCCCGACCGTCCGCGGTGTCGTGATGAACCCGGTCGACCACCCGCACGGTGGTGGTGAGGGCCGGACCTCCGGTGGTCGTCACCCGGTGAACCCGAAGGGCAAGCCGGAAGGCCGCACCCGCCGCCGCAAGGCGAGTGACAAGTTGATCGTCCGCCGTCGTCGTACCGGCAAGAAGCGCTGAGCAGGGAGGTAGAACAGCATGCCACGCAGCCTTAAGAAAGGCCCGTTCGTGGACGACCACCTGCTCAAGAAGGTGGACGCGCTCAACGAGTCGGGCAAGAAGACGGTGATCAAGACCTGGTCCCGCAGGTCGACGATCATCCCGGACATGATCGGCCACACCTTTGCGGTTCACGACGGCCGCAAGCACGTGCCGGTGTATGTCACCGAGGCCATGGTCGGGCACAAGCTGGGCGAGTTCGCCCCGACCCGCACCTTCAAGGGCCACGTCAAGGAAGACCGGAAGTCGCGCCGCCGCTGAGCGGGTCTGTGACTCGAACTAGTAAGAGCGAGGGGTAGCAGGATGACAGCCCGTACCCAGGACACTGCCGCGGAGGCGAACCCGCGGGCAGTGGCGCGGGCCCGCTACGTCCGCGTGGCGCCGATGAAGGCCCGTCGCGTGGTCGAGCTCATCAAGGGCCTGAGCGCCAGCGAAGCCCTGGCCGTGCTCAAGTTCGCGCCGCAGGCCGCCAGCGGTCCGGTGTCGAAGGTGCTCGCCAGCGCGATCGCCAACGCGGAGAACAACCTTTCTCTCGACCCCGACACCCTGTGGGTCCACCGGGCGTACGTGGACGAAGGCCCGACGCTGAAGCGGTTCCGTCCGCGGGCTCAGGGTCGTGCGTACCGGGTCCGCAAGCGGACCAGCCACATCACGATCGAGGTCGAGTCGCGGCCCAAGGCGGCCAGCAAGTCCCGAAAGAGCCAGAAGGGGAGTGCCCGGTAGTGGGTCAGAAGATCAACCCGCACGGCTTCCGACTCGGCATCACCACGGACTGGAAGTCTCGCTGGTACGCCGACAAGCAGTACAAGGAATACGTTGCGGAGGACGTCAAGATCCGCCGGCAGCTCTCTCGCGGGATGGAGCGCGCGGGTATCTCCAAGGTGGAGATCGAGCGCACCCGTGAGCGAGTCCGGGTGGACATTCACACCGCTCGGCCGGGCATCGTCATCGGCCGTCGTGGTGCCGAGGCGGACCGCATCCGCGGTGCGCTGGAGAAGCTGACCGGCAAGCAGGTCCAGCTGAACATCCTCGAGGTCAAGAACCCCGAGGCGGACGCCCAGCTGGTCGCGCAGGGCGTGGCCGAGCAGCTGTCCAACCGCGTGTCGTTCCGGCGCGCGATGCGCAAGGCCATCCAGTCGGCCATGCGCTCGCCGCAGGTCAAGGGCATCCGGGTGCAGTGCTCCGGTCGTCTGGGCGGCGCTGAGATGTCCCGCTCGGAGTTCTACCGGGAGGGTCGGGTCCCGCTGCACACGCTGCGCGCGGACATCGACTACGGCTTCTTCGAAGCCCGCACCACCTTCGGCCGCATCGGCGTGAAGGTGTGGATCTACAAGGGCGAGCTCATCGGCGGCCTCAAGCAGAAGCAGCAGCAGGAGGCTGAGGCTCGCGCACCGCGTTCGGAGCGCCGCTCCGACCGTGGTGGTCGCCGTCGCCGGCAGAGCTCGGACAGGGCCAAGGGCGGAGACAAGGCGGCAGCCCCCGCTAATGCTCCGGCGCAGGCCGAGCCGAAGGCTGAAGAGAAGACGGAGGGCTGAGACGTGCTCGTCCCACGCAAGGTGAAGTGGCGCAAGAGCCACGCGCCGAAGCGCAAGGGCTTCGCTAAGGGAGGCACTCGCATCAACTTCGGCGAGTACGGGATTCAGGCGCTCGAGCACGGATACGTGACCAACCGCCAGATCGAGGCCGCCCGTATCGCGATCACCCGGCACGTCAAGCGTGGCGGCAAGGTGTGGATCAACATCTTCCCGGACCGTCCGCTGACCAAGAAGCCGGCTGAAACCCGTCAGGGGTCCGGTAAGGGCTCGCCGGAGCACTGGGTGGCGAACGTCAAGCCGGGCCGGATCATGTTCGAGCTGACGTTCCCGAACGACAAGGTCGCGGTCGAAGCACTGACCCGTGCTGCGCACAAGCTCCCGATGAAGTGCAAGATCGTGTCCCGCGAGGGTGGTGACTTCTGATGGCAGCTGGTGTCACCGCATCCGAGCTCCGGGAACTGAACGACGAGGAGCTCGTGCAGCGGCTCAAGGAGGCCAAGGAGGAGCTGTTCAACCTCCGCTTCCAGATGGCCACCGGGCAGCTGCAGAACAACCGGCGGCTTGGGGTCGTCCGCAAGGACATCGCCCGGATTTACACGATCATGCGCGAGCGCGAGCTGGGCCTGTCGGTCTCCCCTGGGGGCGCTGAGGAGGGCGCTGCATGACTGAGAAAGGACAGGGCGTGACCCGCAATCGCCGCAAGGTTCGCGAGGGCTACGTCGTCTCGGACAAGATGGACAAGACGATCGTGGTTACCCTCGAAGACCGCAAGAAGCACCCCCTTTACGGAAAGGTCATGCGCACCACCAAGAAGGTCAAGGCGCATGACGAGGCCAACACCGCAGGTGTCGGCGACCGGGTTCTGCTGATGGAGACCCGGCCGCTGTCGGCGACCAAGCGCTGGCGGCTCGTCGAGATCGTGGAGAAGGCCAAGTAACAAAAGCACTGCGGTCGGCCGACCGCTGGGAAAGCCCGAGCGGTCGGCCGGTTCGTGTGCCGGCAGTTGACCGCGCGCGTCAGGTCGGAAATTTGGCGTGCCAGAGTGTGTGCGGGCGCCAGGGTTCGTGCACTTAGGGTCAGGAGACAGACGTGATCCAGCAGGAGTCGCGACTTCGCGTCGCCGACAACACCGGGGCCAAGGAGATCCTCACGATCCGGGTCCTCGGTGGTTCTGGTCGGCGGTACGCGGGACTCGGGGACATCGTTGTGGCGACCGTGAAGGAAGCCATCCCCGGATCCAACGTGAAGAAGGGCGATGTGGTGAAGGCCGTCATCGTCCGCCAGAAGAAGGAGAAGCGTCGTCCGGACGGTTCCTACATCCGGTTCGACGAGAACGCCGCTGTGCTGGTCAAGCCCGGTGGTGAGCCGCGGGGGACCCGCATCTTCGGCCCCGTGGCCCGCGAGCTGCGCGACAAGAAGTTCATGAAGATCATCTCGCTCGCGCCGGAGGTTTTGTGATGAAGGTCAAGAAGGGCGACACGGTCGTCGTCATCTCCGGCAAGGACAAGGGCGCTCGGGGCAAGGTCATCAAGGCCTTCCCGAAGGAGCAGCGCGTCCTTGTCGAGGGCGTCAACCGGATCAAGAAGCACACCAGGGTCTCCCGAACCGAACGGGGTGCGCAGTCCGGCGGCATCGTCACCCAGGAAGCCCCGATCCACGTGAGCAACGTGATGGTGATCGACTCCGACGGCAAGCCCACCCGTGTCGGCTACCGCATCGGGGAGGACGGCAAGAAGGTTCGGATCTCCCGCCGCAACGGGAAGGAGATCTGATCATGACTACTGCTGAAAAGATCGTGCCGAGGCTCAAGACGCGCTACCGCGAGGAAATCCGCGGTGAGCTCACCAAGGAATTCGGCTACCGGAACCCGATGCAGGTGCCGGGCCTGGTCAAGATCGTGGTGAACATGGGCGTCGGTGACGCCGCCCGCGACAGCAAGCTGATCGAGGGCGCGGTCCGCGACCTGGCCACGATCACCGGTCAGCGTCCCGAGATCCGCCGTGCTCGCAAGTCGATCGCGCAGTTCAAGCTGCGCGAGGGCATGCCCATCGGTGCTCGGGTGACGCTGCGCGGGGACCGCATGTGGGAGTTCCTGGACCGGTTGGTGACCATCTCGCTGCCGCGCATCCGGGACTTCCGCGGGCTGTCGCCGAAGCAGTTCGACGGCCACGGCAACTACACGTTCGGGTTGTCGGAGCAGTCGATGTTCCACGAGATCGACCCGGACACCATCGACCGTCCCCGCGGGATGGATATCACCGTCGTTACCACGGCGAACACCGATGAGGAAGGCCGGGCGCTGCTGCGGCACCTGGGCTTCCCGTTCAAGGAGAACTGATGGCCAAGAAGGCGCTGATCATCAAGGCCGCGCGCAAGCCGAAGTTCAAGGTCCGCGCTTACACCCGTTGTCAGCGTTGCGGGCGTCCGCGGGCGGTGTTCCGCAAGTTCGGGCTGTGCCGGGTGTGCTTCCGCGAAATGGCGCACGCAGGTGAGCTTCCCGGCGTGAGCAAGGCTTCCTGGTGATGTGCCCGCCTGATGGGGGGAACCGGTCACCCGGTACCCTTCATCGGGCGTCACACCAGGGCAAATGCCCGAGCTCCGCGGCGAAGGCCGTGCTTGCACGCGAACGAAACGAGTAAGGGCCTGTCGGGAGCACCCGGCGGGCGAAACCCCGATTTCGTCCAGGCCAGAGCCCAGACTTCCCGGTGCGCCGGTCGGTTGGGGCTCATCGGAACCAGACGAGAAAGGTTGAGCTGGTCATGACGATGACCGACCCGATCGCAGACATGCTCACACGTCTGCGGAACGGCAGTGCGGCATACCACGACGAAGTCCGCATGCCCCACTCCAAGCTGAAGGCGAACATCGCCGAGATCCTCAAGCGCGAGGGTTACGTGGCCGGATCCCGCGTTGAGGAGGGCGAGAAGGGCAAGCAGCTCGTTGTCGAGCTGAAGTACGGCCCGAACCGCGAGCGGAGCATCGCCGGCCTGCGCCGGGTTTCCAAGCCCGGTCTGCGGGTCTACGCGAAGGCCACCAACCTGCCGAAGGTGCTCGGTGGTCTGGGCATCGCGATCATCTCGACGTCGCACGGCCTGATGACTGACCGTCAGGCGATGAGGAAAGGCGTGGGCGGGGAAGTTCTCGCCTACGTTTGGTAAGGGAGGAGGCACGGAATGTCGCGCATCGGAAAGCTGCCGATCACCGTCCCCTCCGGCGTCGAGGTGACCATCGACGGCCAAGTGGTGACGGTGAAGGGCCCCAAGGGCACGCTGCAGCAGCGGATCGCTGAGCCGATCACCGTGGAGAAGGACGAGGACGGCTCGATCCTGGTGAAGCGCCCGGACGACGAGCGCCTCAGCAAGTCGCTGCACGGTCTGAGCCGGACGCTGATCAACAACATGGTGATCGGGGTCAGCCAGGGGTACCAGAAGGACCTGGAGATCCACGGCGTCGGTTACCGCGTCCAGCTGAAGGGCTCGAACCTGGAGTTCGCGCTCGGCTACAGCCACCCGATCGTCATCGAGCCGCCGGAAGGCATCCAGTTCGCCACGGACGGTCCGACGAAGCTGTCTGTCAAGGGCATTGACAAGCAGCTGGTGGGTGAGGTTGCCGCCCGGATTCGCAAGTTGCGCCGCCCCGACCCGTACAAGGGCAAGGGCGTCCGTTACGCGGGTGAGAACATCCGCCGGAAGGTCGGAAAGACGGGTAAGTGAGCATGAGCGAGAGTACAGCTACCAAGCGTAAGCCGGTGGGCAAGAACGTCTCGACCGTGCGTCGGCTTGCCCGTGCGAAGCGGCACACGCGTGTCCGTAAGAAGATTTTCGGTACCCCGGAACGCCCGCGTCTGGTCGTCAGCCGTTCCCTGCGGCACATCACCGCTCAGGTGATCGACGACACGAAGGGGCACACGCTCGTCGCGGCCACCTCGCAGGAGTCGTCGTTCGAGGGTTTCGAGGGCGACAAGAAGGCCAAGGCCGCCAAGGTCGGCGAGCTGGTCGCCGCTCGTGCGAAGGAAGCCGGGATCGAGAAGGTCGTGTTCGACCGTGGTGGCAACGCCTATCACGGCCGTGTCGCCGCGTTGGCCGACGCCGCGCGTGATGGCGGACTGGAGTTCTGACAAGTGGCTAAGAACGACAACGGAAGGGACGCCTGATGCCTGGACGCACTCGGCGTGAGGGCGGGGACGGCAACCGCCGGGACCGCCGCGACGGTGGCCGTGGCGGGGCGGCCCAGGACAAGACCCCGCAGTTCGAGCGTGTCGTAACCATCAACCGCGTGGCGAAGGTCGTCAAGGGCGGCCGGCGGTTCAGCTTCACCGCGCTGGTCGTCGTCGGTGACGGTGACGGCATGGTCGGTGTCGGTTACGGCAAGGCCAAGGAAGTTCCGGCGGCGATCGCCAAGGGTGTTGAGGAAGCGAAGAAGAACTTCTTCCGCGTCCCGCGCCTGGGCGGCACCATCACCCACCCGGTCGTGGGTGAGGACTCCGCTGGCGTCGTGCTGCTGCGCCCGGCCAGCGCCGGTACCGGTGTTATCGCCGGTGGTCCGGTGCGCGCGGTGCTGGAGTGCGCTGGCGTGCACGACGTGCTGAGCAAGTCGCTGGGCAGTGACAACCCGATCAACATCGTGCATGCCACGGTCGCAGCGCTGAAGCAGCTGCAGCGCCCGGAAGAGGTCGCGGCTCGCCGTGGTCTGCCGCTCGAGGACGTTGCTCCGGCATTCGTCCTGCGGGCCCGGGCAGGGCAGGGGGTCTGATCCAGATGGCACAGCTGAAGATCACTCAGGTGCGTGGCCTGGTCGGCACCAGGCAGAAGCAGCGCGACACCATGCGCAGCCTCGGTCTGCGCAAGATCCGCCAGTCTGTGATCCGCCCGGATGACCCCAACGTGCGCGGCATGATCAAAACCGTCAGCCACCTGGTGACGGTCGAGGAGGTCGACTGACATGGTCATCAAGCTGCACGACCTGCGGCCGGCCCCGGGTGCTAAGCGCGACAGGATCCGGGTCGGTCGTGGTGAGGGCTCGAAGGGTAAGACCGCTGGTCGCGGCACCAAGGGCACCAAGGCTCGCAAGAACGTCTCCCCGCGCTTCGAGGGCGGGCAGATGCCGATCCACATGCGGCTGCCGAAGCTGCGCGGCTTCAAGAACCGGTTCCGCACTGAGTACCAGGGCGTGAACGTCGGGAAGCTCGCCAAGGCGTTCCCGCAGGGCGGCAAGGTCGGCATCGACGAGATGATCGCTGCTGGCCTGGTCAAGAAGAACGAACTGGTGAAGATTCTCGGTGACGGGGATCTCGGGGGCGTGAAGCTCGAGGTGACCGCGCACGCGTTCACCGGCAGCGCCCAGGAGAAGATCACCGCCGCGGGTGGTTCGGTCACCAAGCTGGACCGCTGAACCGGACTTCACATGGGCACGCAGGCCGGTCGTTCCGCACAGGAGCGGCCGGCCTGCTGCCGTTGGTCGCGGGTGCGATCTAGTGGCGAGCTGTGGGAATAACGGGGAAGATTGGGCTGCGGCTGCTCGAAGGTCATCTGATGGCGTGACACCAGCGGTGAGCTGAGACGATGATCACGAGTAAGGTCGCGGTAGCCCACCGTGAACTCCCTGCGGCCTGCTAGAGTCGCCCCCGCGGTGCTGTCTTCGCGGCAGCATTGGAAAATTTTCCGCTGGTCGGCTTGGCAAGTCGGCCGTCCGTCCCCGGCCGGTACCGTCCGGCTCCAATACAGGAGGTTTGCGTGCTCAGCGCCTTCCGCTCGGCTCTGGCGTTGTCGGACCTGCGCCGCAAGATCCTGTTTACGCTGGGCATGGTCGTCTTGTACCGGCTCGGCGCGGCGATCCCCTCGCCCGGGGTTTCTTACCCGAACGTCCAGCAGTGCGTCGAGGAGCTCCAGGGCAGCAGCGCGCAGAGCGTCTACTCCCTGCTGAACCTCTTCAGCGGTGGTGCTCTGCTGCAGTTGTCGGTGCTGGCGCTGGGCATCATGCCCTACATCACCGCGAGCATCATCATCCAGCTGCTGCAGGTGGTGATCCCGCGCTTCGAGCAGCTGAAGAAGGAGGGGCAGGCCGGTCAGGCGAAGCTGACGCAGTACACCCGGTACCTGACGATCGCGCTGTCGGTGCTGCAGGCCACCGGCATCGTGGCGCTGGCGGTGCGCGGGCAGCTGTTCCCCGGTTGCACGGTTTCCCCCATCCCGGACGACGGCGTCTTCAACCTCATCGTCATCGTGGTCACCATGACCGCTGGTGCCGCGGTGCTGATGTGGATGGGTGAGCTGATCACCGAGCGCGGCATCGGCAACGGCATGTCGCTGCTGATCTTCACCTCGATCGCCTCCCGGGTCCCGGCCGAGGGCGTCAACATCTTCAACCAGCACGGCCCGCTGGTGTTCAGCGTGGTGTGCGCGTTCGCGGTGGCGATCTTGGCGACCGTGGTGTTCATCGAGCAGGCCCAGCGCCGGATCCCGGTGCAGTACGCCAAGCGGATGATCGGCCGCCGGATGTACGGGGGCACCTCGACGTACTTGCCGTTGAAGGTGAACCAGGCCGGTGTCATCCCGGTGATCTTCGGGTCGTCGCTGCTGTACCTGCCGCAGCTGCTGACCCAGCTGTCGGGCAACCAGGACTCCTGGTGGGTGCGGTTCATCAGCACTTACATCGCGGACCCGGCGAACTGGGTACACATCCTGCTCTACATGGCGTTGATCATCTTCTTCGCCTACTTCTACGTCTCGATCACCTTCAACCCGGAAGAGCGCGCCGAGGACATGAAGAAGTACGGCGGCTTCATCCCGGGCATCCGGCCGGGGCGTCCGACCGCGGAGTACCTCAGCTACGTGCTCTCCCGGATCACCCTGCCCGGCTCGCTGTACCTGGGCATCGTGGCGATCCTGCCGAACTTCTTCATCGGCCTCACCGGCCAGGGGGCAGCGCAGAACTTCCCGTTCGGCGGCACCGCTGTGCTGATCATGGTCAACGTCGGCCTCGACACCGTGAAGCACATCCAAAGCCAGCTCCAGCAGCGGAATTACGAGGGCTTCCTCCGGTAGGCTTGCCCGAGTCGGTCGGTTGCCAGCAATTGCCGAGGCAGGTGTTCGGTATTTTCCGGCCGGTGCGTATCGTTAGCGGCGGTTCCGGTTGCCCGGTAGAGGGAGGGCAGGCGGGTTCGTCAACAGCTGGCGCGCGATCGGATTGATTCGGAGGCAGACCCTTGGTGCGATTGGTTCTCGTCGGCCCGCCCGGTGCGGGCAAGGGCACCCAGGCGGCAGTGCTCAGTGAGAAGCTCGAAGTCCCCCACATCTCGACCGGGGACCTCTTCCGCGCGAACATCGGCAACTCCACGCCCCTGGGCCAGAAGGCGAAAAGCTACATAGACGCCGGTGAGCTGGTGCCCGACGAGATCACCAATCAGATGGTCCGGGAGCGCCTCGCGGAACCCGACGCGAAGAAGGGCTTCTTGCTGGACGGCTACCCGCGCAACATCGCTCAGGCGGATGTGCTGGCCGGGATCCTCTCCGAGAACGACTACGAGCTGACCGCGGTGCTGCAGTTCGACGTCCCGGAGGAGGAGCTGGTCCGGCGGATGCTGGAGCGGGGCCGTTCGGACGACAACGAGGACGTCATCCGCCGTCGCCTCGCGGTGTACCACGAGGAGACCGAACCGCTGCTCGACTACTACCGCGACCTGGTGGTCAAGATCGACGCGGTGGGGGCGGTCGAGGAGATCACGGCCCGCGCTCTGGAAGCGGTGAAGAGCCGCTCCTGAGCGGGAACGGGTCGGAGCACGTCAGGAAGACCGCGCCGCGAGCGCGGATGAAGCGATTCGAAGGTGGCTGCGTTGTTGCGTCGGGGAAAGGGCATCGAGCTCAAGTCACGCGGTGAGGTTGAGGCGATGCGGGCGGCGGGCCTGGTGGTGGCCCGGGCCCTCGCGGAGGTGACAGCGCACGCCAAACCGGGAGTCAGCACCGGCGAGCTCGATGCGATCGCCGAGCAGGTGATCCGCGACGCCGGTGCGGTTCCCTCCTTCAAGGGCTACCACGGGTTCCCCGCTTCCATCTGCGCTTCGGTGAACGAGAAGGTGGTGCACGGCATCCCGTCCCCGAACGAGGTGCTGTCCGCCGGTGATCTGCTCTCGGTCGACTGCGGGGCGATCCTGGACGGTTGGCACGGGGACTCGGCGGTCACGATCCCGGTGGGCGAGGTCGCAGCGGCGGACCTCGCCTTGTCGGAGGCGACCAAGGCGGCGATGTGGGCCGGCATCGAGCAGGTGCGGGCCGGCAACCGGCTGACCGACATCTCGCACGCGATCGAGCAGGCGGTGCGGGCCAAGGCCAAAGCGGATCGCGCCGACTACGGGATCATCGCCGAGTACGGCGGCCACGGCATCGGTTCGCAGATGCACATGGAGCCGTTCCTGCCGAACCTGGGCAAGCCGGGGCGCGGCCCGAAGCTGAAGGTCGGCATGGCGATCGCGGTGGAGCCGATGCTGACGCTCGGCTCCCCGGAGACCGAAGAGCTGGACGACGAGTGGACCGTGGTCACGCTGGACGGTTCGCGGGCCGCGCACTGGGAGCACACGGTGGCCATCACCGAGGACGGCCCGTGGGTGCTCACCGACCCGGAGCAGTGAGCAGCGGCCGCCGGCACACGTAGATCCGCGCGGGCGGCACGTTCGGCCACACCGTGGCGCGCGGCACCACTTCGTCGAAGTGCTCGTGCAGCGCCTGCACGAAGGTGCGGGTGGCGCTTCGCCACAGCGTCGTCACGTAGGTGATGGTGGTGAACACCCCGTTCGGGGCGAGGCTCTGCGCGGCTTCCCGCAGCAGCCGGTACTGCTCGGCCGGCTCCAGCAAGGTCCACGGAATGCTGGTGATGAGCGCATCGACCCGGGTGACGTCGACCTGCGCCAGCAGTTCCCGCAGCTGACCGGCGTCGCCTTCGACGACCTGCAGCCACGGCTTGTCGGAGCGCAGGAACCGGACCATCTCCGGGTCGAGCTCGACCGCCAGGTGACGGCCGCGGGTGCCCAGCCGGCGGCGGATCGCGGTGCTGACCGCCCCGGTGCCGGGGCCGAGCTCCACCACGACGGGATCGCCGAAGCTCGGGATCACGCCGGCCACGGCGTTGGCGACGTGCCCGGACGTGGGCGCGATGGCCCCTATGGTCGCCGGGGCGTGGATGGCCCGGGTCAGGAACGTCCAGTACTCGCGCGCTTTGCTCACAGCCAGCCCCCGTCTTGCCTGTTCCTGGGCAGAGCATGCCGTTGCCGCCGGCCGGCCGCAGCTGGAGGGGGCTGGCGTCAGCGCAGCGGGCGTCGGCAGATGTAGTGCAGGATCGGCGGGAAGTTCAACCACGTGGTGTGGGTGAGCACTTCGTCGAAGGTGTCGTGGAGCCGGGCGCGGAACCGCCGGCCGCCTTGGGTGCGGTCCGCCCCCAGGTAGGTCAGCGCGGTGAAGGCGCCGTGCGGGGTGAGCGCTTCGGTCGCCTGCCGCAGGATGTGGTCCTGCGCGTTGGGCGCCAGCAGGGACCAGGGAATGCTGCTGATCACCGCGTCCACTTCCGTGACGCCGGCTTTGTCCAGCAGGGCCAGCAGGTCGGCGGCGTCGCCGTGGACGACTTCCAGCCAGGGCTTGTGCTCGCGGAGGTGGTCGACGAGTTCGGGGCTGAGCTCGATGCCGATGTGCCGGGCTCCTTCCGGCAGGCGGCGGTGGATGCCGTCGCTGAGCGAGCCGGTGCCCGGCCCCAGCTCCACCACCACCGGTGTTCCGGTGGTGGGAACCACTTGGGCCACGGTTTCGGCCACCGCGGCGGAGGTGGGGGTGGGGGCGCCCACGACCCGCGGGTTGCGGATGGCGGTGGCCAGGAAGGTCTGGTACTCACCGAACTTCCGTGCGGCGAATTCTGCGCACCTGCGAAGCGCTTGAGCAGGTTGTTCAGATTTGTGCTGCTGGATTGCCACCGATTCTCCTCGTCTGCACGACTGTCCGGCTTTCCGGTGTGATCGAACGTAATGATCACCGAAGTGGCCGTGCAAGCTGAGGGAACCCGCGTACCGCTCCTCGGGATCGGTCACGGGGAGTGCCGGCAGCCGCTATGAGCTGCCCCGATGTGCGGTGCCGGAAATGCAGCGCGTACAGTAGTAAGTCGGCGCACTGGTAGCGTCTGTCCGACTGTGTTCGGGAGCAGTCCCGTTCCGGACTTCGCTGCGGGCCGCTTGCTACGGGGATCGGGAAACCGGTGTCTGTAGGAGGGACTCCTGTGGAGTCTGCAAACCGTCACCGTCACGAAACGCGGAGGACATGGGCAAGAAAGACGGGGCCATTGAGGTCGAGGGTCGCGTGATCGAACCGCTCCCCAACGCGATGTTCCGCGTCGAGTTGGAGAACGGCCACAAGGTCCTCGCCCACATCAGTGGCAAGATGCGTCAACACTACATCCGCATCCTGCCAGAGGACCGGGTGGTAGTGGAGCTGTCGCCGTACGACCTTTCCCGTGGGCGCATCGTCTACCGCTACAAGTGACCTCCACGGTGTCCGGGAATCTGGGCACGCGTCTGAGCAGGAGAGCATCGACCGTGAAGGTCCAACCGAGTGTGAAGAAGATCTGCGACAAGTGCCAGGTGATCCGCCGGCACGGGCGGGTGCTGGTCATCTGTGACAACCCGCGTCACAAGCAGCGCCAAGGCTGAGAGTCGCAGCAGGAACTTGAACAAGTAAGAACTCCCTCAGCCTGCCGGCCCGCGAGCAGGGCTGGTTGACCCCCGGACCAGGCCGGGGCTTCGCGGCAGCGAAGACGGTGGGGGAGCAGACCTGGAACGGAGGAGAAGGGACCTGCCTGATGGCAAGGCTCGCCGGCGTTGATCTGCCGCGCGAAAAGCGCATGGAGATCGCGCTGACCTACATCTACGGAATCGGCCGTAGCCGGTCCAAGGAGATCTTGACGGCCACCGGCATCTCGTTCGATGCCCGGGTGAAGGACTTGTCCGACGAGCAGTTGGCTTCGCTGCGCGAGTACATCGAGGCCAACTACCGGGTTGAGGGTGACCTCCGCCGCGAGGTCCAGGCCGACATCCGCCGGAAGATCGAGATCGGCAGCTACCAGGGACTGCGGCACCGCCGTCACCTCCCGGTGCGCGGGCAGCGGACCAAGACCAACGCCCGCACCCGCAAGGGGCCGAAGAAGACGGTCGCCGGCAAGAAGAAGGCCGGAAAGAAGTAAGCCTCGCTAGGAGATCACGACAGCTATGCCACCTAAGTCGCGCGCCGGCGCCGTCAAGAAGGTGCGGCGCAAGGAGAAGAAGAACGTTGCGCACGGCCAAGCGCACATCAAGAGCACGTTCAACAACACCATCGTGTCCATCACGGACCCGACCGGTGCGGTGATCAGCTGGGCCTCTGCCGGTCACGTCGGCTTCAAGGGCTCCCGCAAGTCCACCCCGTTCGCCGCGCAGATGGCCGCTGAGAACGCTGCTCGCAAGGCCGCTGAGCACGGCATGAAGAAGGTCGACGTTTTCGTCAAGGGTCCGGGCTCGGGCCGCGAAACGGCGATCCGCTCGCTGCAGGCCGCTGGCCTCGAGGTCGGCACCATCCAGGACGTGACCCCGCAGCCGCACAACGGCTGCCGCCCGCCGAAGCGTCGTCGGGTCTGAGCCGCGGGAAGGAGTAGACACAGATGGCTCGTTACACCGGTCCCGCGACCCGTAAATCCCGCCGGCTGAAGGTCGACCTCATCGGTGGCGACCAGGCCTTCGAGCGTCGGCCGTACCCGCCGGGGCAGCACGGGCGTGCGCGGGTCAAGGAAACCGAGTACCTGCTGCAGCTGCAGGAGAAGCAGAAGGTCCGCTTCACCTACGGGGTGCTGGAGAAGCAGCTGCGGGCCTACTACGAGGAGGCGAACCGGCGTCCCGGCAAGACCGGTGACAACCTGCTCCAGCTCCTCGAGTGCCGGCTGGACAACGTGGTCTACCGCGCTGGTCTGGCCCGCACCCGCCGGATGGCCCGGCAGCTGGTCAGCCACGGCCACTTCCTGGTCAACGGGAAGAAGGTGAACATCCCCAGCTACCAGGTCACCAAGTGGGACATCATCGACGTCCGGCCCAAGTCGCTGAACACCACGCCGTTCCTGATCGCCAAGGAGACCCTGGGCGAGCGGCCGATTCCGGCTTGGCTGCAGGTCGTCCCGTCCAACCTGCGGATCCTGGTGCACCAGCCGCCCGAGCGGGCGCAGATCGACACTCCGGTCACCGAGCAGCTCATCGTTGAGTTCTACTCGAAGTGACGTTTCCAGCCGGCGGCCTGCGGGCCGCCGGCCGGAAAGCCCCGGCTGTCGGAACGGGAATCCGGCAGCCACGCCCGCGCCAGGCGGGCAAGCCATCTCCCATCGGCGTCATATGGCGGGCGCCGTGAGGAAAGGAAACTGAAGTGCTCATCTCCCAGCGACCCACACTGTCCGAAGAAGCGGTGTCGGAGACTCGGTCGCGGTTCATCATCGAGCCGTTGGAGCCGGGCTTCGGTTACACCCTCGGCAACTCGTTGCGTCGGACGCTGCTGTCCTCGATCCCGGGGGCGGCGGTCACCAGCTTGCGCATCGACGGTGTGCTGCACGAGTTCACCACCATTCCGGGTGTGAAGGAGGACGTCACCGACGTCATCCTGAACATCAAGGAGCTGGTGATCAGCTCCGAAGAGGACGAGCCGGTGACGATGTACCTGCGCAAGCAGGGCCCGGGTGAGGTCACCGCCGCTGACATCGTGCCGCCGGCCGGTGTCACGGTGCACAACCCGGATCTCCACATCGCCACCTTGAACGCAAAGGGCAAGCTGGAGATTGAGCTTGTCGTCGAGCGTGGTCGTGGCTATGTCCCCGCGATGCAGAACAAGCAGACCGGTGCCGAGATCGGCCGGATTCCGGTCGACTCGATCTACTCGCCGGTTCTGAAGGTGAGCTACAAGGTCGAGGCGACCCGTGTCGAGCAGCGCACGGACTTCGACAAGCTGATCCTCGACGTCGAGACCAAGCCGTCGATCACCCCGCGGGACGCGGTGGCTTCGGCTGGTCGCACCCTGGTTGAGCTGTTCGGCTTGGCCCGGGAGCTCAACGTGGACGCCGAGGGCATCGAGATCGGTCCGTCGCCGGCCGAGGCCGACACCATCGCGGCCTACGCGATGCCGATCGAGGACCTCGACCTCACGGTGCGCTCCTACAACTGCCTGAAGCGGGAAGGCATCCACACCGTCGGTGAGCTGGTCTCGCGCAGTGAAGCGGACCTGCTGGACATTCGCAACTTCGGTGCGAAGTCCATCGACGAGGTCAAGATGAAGCTCGCCGGCCTGGGCCTGTCGCTGAAGGACAGCCCGCCCGGATTCGACCCGTCCGCTGCGGCGGCCGAGTACCCGACCGCGGGCTGGTCGTCGAACCAGGGCACCACTCCCACGGTGGGTCCTGTCGAGGACAACGGCTACGACGACGGTCAGGACTACGCGGAGACAGAGCAGCTGTAGCTGTGTTGCGCGACCGGGTCACCGGCGCGCGCCCCTGAGAGGAGCAACCCGATGCCCACCCCGACCAAGGGACCGCGTCTCGGCGGGTCGCCGTCGCACGAGCGGCTCATCCTGGCCAACTTGGCCACCGCGCTGTTCGAGCACGGGAAGATCACCACGACCGAGGCGAAGGCGAAGCGACTGCGTCCGTTCGCCGAGCGGCTGATCACCAAGGCCAAGAAGGGCGACCTGCACAACCGTCGCGAGGTCCTCAAGACCATCCGCGACAAGGACGTCGTGCACAAGCTCTTCGCCGAGATCGGCCCCTTCTTCGCGGACCGCAACGGCGGTTACACCCGCATCATCAAGACGATGCCGCGCAAGGGTGACAACGCGAAGATGGCCGTCATCGCCCTGGTGAACGAGAAGACCGTGACCGCGGAAGCGGAGGCGGCGCGCAACACCAAGTTCGCCAAGGACGAGCCGAAGGCCACCGAGGAGGCCGAGAACACCGAGGCCACCCAGGTGGAGGAGGCGGCCGACGAGGGCGCCGAGGCCAAGGCCGAGGACAACGCTGCCGAGAAGAAGGACGAGTCCTGATTTCGGTTCGCGAAGATGCTGTGAACGAGCCCGCTGTTCCTCCCGAGGAAGGCGGGCTCGTTCGTCTGCGCTTGGACCTCTCCTACGACGGGACTGACTTCGCCGGCTGGGCGAAGCAGCCGGGGCTGCGCACGGTGCAGGGCCTCCTGGAGGATGCGCTGGCCAAACAGCCGCCGGGCCGCTCGGTGCCGCGTCCGGTCGTGGTGGCCGGCCGCACCGATGCGGGAGTGCACGCCAGGGGCCAAGTGGTGCACGTGGACGCGGTACCGCTGCGCCCGGGAGAAGGCCGGGTGCCGGTGGACGAGCACGGCATCCCGGACCTGCAGCGGATGCGCCACCGGTGGAACCGCATCTTGCCGCCGGACGTCCGGGTGATCGATGCCCGGATCGCCCCGGACGGCTTCGACGCCAGGTTCTCCGCGTTGCGGCGCCACTACCGCTACCAGGTTTCGGACGCGCCGTGGGGCGTCGACCCGCTGCGGCGGCGCGACACCTTGGCCTGGAACCGGCCGCTGGACGTCGAGACCTTGAACGAGGCGGCCGCGGAGCTGCTGGGGCTCAACGACTTCGCCGCGTACTGCAAGCCGCGCGAAGGCGCCACCACGGTGCGGGAACTGCAGCGGTTCGAGTGGGAGCGGGTCGACGAGCACCTGGTGGTGGCCCACGTGACGGCGGACGCGTTCTGCCACTCCATGGTGCGCAGCCTGGTGGGGACGCTGCTGATGGTGGGCGACGGTCGTCGTCAGGTGCGGTGGCCAGCGGACCTGCTGCGGGAACGGCAGCGGACCACCTCGGTGGCCCCGGCCCACGGGCTGACCCTGGTGGGCGTGGAGTACCCGCCGGACGAGGAACTCGCCGCCCGCGCCGCCCGAGCCCGGGCCGTGCGCACGCTCGAATAGCCGCAACTGCTCGGACCGGCGGCAACAGTGAAGGCCGGAGCGGAGGATTCCGCATCCGGCCTTCGACGTTTCCTGGGGTGGGGCTTTCCGCCGAGGTGGCGGGAAAGCCCCACCGCTCAGTCCCCTCGGCGGATCGGGCCGAGGATCTCCTGTTCCTTCGGGCTGGTGATCAGCTGAACGCGCGTCCACGTCCAGTTCCCCAGCACGATGACCTGGTCGTCCTTCAGCTGGGTCAGCTGCTGCGCCTGCTGGGGCTGCAAGCTCCAGATGCGTTGCGCGTGGTTGGCCCCGCTCAGCTGGAGCCGCTGCAGCAGCACCAGGTCCGCGGCGTTGGCCGCGGGCGTGCTGGCGACCTGCGGGTGCAGGTAGGGCAGCACGTACATGGTGGTCTGCCACGCCGCCCGGGGCGGGAACAGCTCCTGCTGCGGCACCGCGCCGCCGTCGTGGATGACCAGCAGCGGGGTGTCCTCGTCGAACTGCGGCAGCGGGAAGTGGGTGAGCCGCCGGATCTGGAACAGCGGAACCGGCTTGCCGTCCGGGGTTTGCCCGGCGGTGTGCTCCAACATCTTCCAGGCGGCCGGGCGAGCGGTGGCGATGATCACCCACGCGCCGGTGGCCAGCGCTCGCAGCGCGAGCTGGCGGGCGAAGTACAGCCCGCCGACGCTGACGATGCGGGTGGGTGCCGGTCGCAGCAGGGACACCGCCACCGGCTGGCCGTCCGGTCCGGATCCGAGGATCATGCCGCCGCGATCACCGGGCAGGCTGACCGCGTCCAGGGTTTCCGGCGTGACGATGAATTCCGGGGCCGGCCCGTGAGCGCCCGGGACGTCGATGGTTCGGTTTCGGTTCATGCCGCACCTCCGAGCGGCAGCGTCGCGGCGTAGCCGGCCAGCTGCGAGCCGTGCAGCGGGGTCAGCGTCAGGCCGAGCCGGGTGCTGATCTCCTTCAGGCGCTTGTCAGCGGCGTCCAGCGCTTTCTGGTTGCGGGCGCTGACCCGGACCAGCGAGCGCAAGCCCACTTCGCCTTCTTCGCCGACCGGGGAGATCGACATGGCGATGCTCGTGGACAGCGCCCGGATGCCGGTGAGCGCGTTGAGCGAGTTGCCGAGCTGGCTCGGCCAACCGGTGATGGCGTAGCTGGTGTGCCCGACCTCGCCGGCTGCGACGCTGTCCCAGCTCTCCTTGAGGCCGACCGGCTTCTGCCACTGCGACCTGAGCACGCTCTGCAGCTCGGCGGACGAGATCCCGGCCTGCAGCAGTTCGTCCGGGTCGAGTGGGCGGCTCGGAATCCCCTGCTGTTCCAACGCGTTGCGGACGCGCGACATAGCCCCGATCAGCGCACGGTGGGCACCGAGCACACCGCCGCCGCGCTCACCGATGGCTTTCGCGCACTGCTGCGGGTCCAGTCGGACCGTCACCCAGGTGGTCCGGCGGGCTGCCGTGCCCTGCGGACCGAGCAGCTCCAGGTAGGAGTTCAGGGCGGCCGAGTTCGACAGCAGAGCGGCGCTGCCCGGGTAGCAGTGCCAGATCACCTGGATGGCGTCCAGCACGACCCCGCGGTCCTCCAGGCAGGGCGCGAGCACGCTCAGCGGGAGGTTCGGGGAGCTGTTGACCGGGTTCAGCATGCCCTTGGTCGTCTCCACCAGCAGCACCCCGGTCCACTTGCCGTTGTGCCAGGCGAGTCCGACGTCGTTGCGGTCGTGGTCCTGGGTGCGGGCGATCACCAGGTCGTCGACGACCAGGCGCAGCAGGGCGACCCGGTGGTTCTCCTCCGGGCTGATGACGCCGTCCCCGTTCTTGTCCTCGACGGTCGAGTCCAGCTCGCTCAAGTCCGGCGGCTCAACCGAGCGGAGGTGGTTGCGGAATTGGTACTCCAGCACCAGGCCGAGCCACTGGGTGAACCAGCGGCCACGCCGCCGGAGCAGGGCGATGACGATTGCCAGGGCGGCGATCCCGATGGAAACGGGCCAAAGCATCTGGTTGATCAGGAAGAGGCCGAAGCCGATGGCTAAGCCGACCTCGATCAGCACTACGTTGGCCGCCGGGATGCCGCCGAGGGTCACGCCGTTGATCCGACGCCGCCGCGCGCGTATCCGGGCGCGGGGCGGGCTGGCGGGCTCGGGAGCTTTCGGCTGGGCCGGATGTTTCGTGGTCACGGACATCCGTCTGGTCTCTCCCCCTCGCAGGTAGATGCGGCGCGCGGCGCGCGAGTAGGCGGTCTGGCGAGCAACCGCGTGATGAGAATACTGATTGAGTCGGCCGAACCGCACCCATTCCGTATCTCTCTGCGGCTATCCTGCGGAACCGTACCTCGGACGGGAGAGCTGTAGGCGAAGAATGGCATCAACACCCACAACAAAGTCACAAGTTCAGGCGTACCGGTTCGTGCTGCGCCGCATGGAATCGGCGTTGGTGCGCAAAGACGCGGTGATGCTGCACGACCCCATGGGCTCGCACAAGCGGTCCACCCTGGTCGGTGCATTGCTGTCGGTCATCGGCATGATCGGCTTCCTGGTTTGGGGGCTCTTCAGCGGGAAGGGCACCGTGCCGGACCCGGGATCGGTCGTCATCGCCAAGGAAAGCGGAAGCGTCTTCGTGGTGACTTCCGACGAACAGGCCGACAAACGGCTGATTCCGATGCTGAACATGGCCTCGGCCAAGCTGCTGGTGATGGCGCAGGGCGGTGGCCAGGGCGGTGCGATCCAGCCGACGGTCGTCAAGGAAGCCGCATTGGCGGAATACCCGCGCGGTTCCCTGACCGGTCTGGTCAACGCTCCGACGTACCTGCCGGACGCCAAGAACATCGCCGTTCCGGCCTGGGCCATCTGCGACGTGGGCCAGGTGCGGGACAACCTCAACGAGGCCAAAGTGGAGCGTGCCGTCAAGGTGCACACCACGGTGATCGGCGGCTACGACGAGCACGGTCCCGAACTGGCGCCCGACCAGTCGCTGTACGTCAAGGACCAGAGCTCGGGACGCGAGTACCTGGTCTTCCGGGTCGACGGTCTGCCGGGCCAGCCGAACACCAAGGTGGCCAAGGCCATGGTGGACAAGAGCGAGACCGCGGTGATGGACGTCTACCGGTTGAACGGAGCAACGCCGCGGACCATCAGCACCAACATGCTGAACGCCATCCCGGAGGTGCCGGCGCTGACGCTGCCGGACATCCCGGGGGAGAACTCGTCGCCGAGCTACATGAGCGGCAGCAGCTACAGCGTTGGCGACGTCGTCCGGCGCAGCGTCCCGGGCCAGAAGGACCAGTACTTCTTGCTGCTGCAGAACGGCAAGCAGGAGATCACCGCTGGTGCGGCGGCGGTGCTGCACGCGTCGAAGTACAACAGCAAGGAAGTGCCGAACGCCACCGGTGCGGTCACCGACGCGCCGAACGCTCCGGAGGAAGAACAGCTCAACCTGTTCAACTTCCCGGTGGAGGTGCCCGAGCCCGTCACCTTCCAGCAGTCGCCCACTTCCTGCTTGAGCTGGAAGAACGTCAACGGTGACCACAACATCACGGTCACCTTGAACAAGGAAGCGCTGACCCCGAAGGCCCCGGTGAAGCTGGCCCAGCACGACGGTGACGGGCCGAACGTGGACTACTTCTACATGCCGGCCGGCAAGGCCGCCGTGGTCCGCGCCGCCGCCAACGAGGCCGGTGCTTCCAGCGGCCCGATCGTCCTGGTGTCCGACCAGGGGGTGCAGTACGGCATCAAGGACGTCGCGACCGCCCAGGGGTTGGGCGTCATCCGCGGCGGCGGTGACATCAAGGCCGCCCCGGCTTGGTTGACCCGGACCCTGCCCAAGGGCGACTTCCTGGACCCGGCGGCGGCGAGCGTCACCTACGACTCGGTGCCGGTGGAAGAGGGTGCGGGGGTCAACCGCACGCCGAACAAACAGCAGCAAGCGGCGTCGACTGCCGGGGCCTGATCCCGTTCCCGGGGCCGCAATTCGGCTGAATCGGCCCGGGAACCGCCCCGGTGGGTGCGAACGTCCGAGGAATATGCAATCCGCCCGCAGTGACTTCCCGCTGCGGGCGGATTGTGCTTGAGTGGCCCGTTGTTTGGGAGGTGCCTATGCCGGGGTCGGGGATCCGGGTCGACGTCGAGTGGCTGGACCGGTGCGCCGGCCAGCTCGAGCGAACCGGGGAGGACGTGCTCGCCGCCCAGCGCAAGCTCGAGGCGGACGGGCCGGAGGAGGACGCGTTCGGCGAGTACGGTCGCCGGACCGGTGCGGCGACCGAGTTCCAACGGCTGGCGGGGCTGCTGTCCGACCGCACCCGCCGAGCGGGCGAGGTGCTGGTCGAAGCAGCCGGTGAGCTGCGCGAGGTCACCGGTGTCCATCTCGGTGGCGATGACGAGAGCGCCCACGAGTTCAACCGGGAGCAAGAGTGGTGACCATGGGAAGCGGCAGCAGCGGGTTGGCCGGGCACCTGGAGAAATTGGCCCGGCAAGCGGCTGAGCTGGACGTGCCCGCTCCGGTGACCGAGGAGCTCACCGAGCACATTGGACACCCGCAGCAACTGGCCGATGCGGCGCTGCTGTGGCGGGAGGCGGCTGCGGCCGTCGAGGAGGCGGCCGGGGACGTCCGGTCCCGGCTGGCGGGAATCGATTCGGCGTGGGAAGGCCGAGCCGCGGAGGCGTTCGTCGCCCAGCTGCAGCAGTACGGTCCCGAAGCGAACGATCTGGTCGACGCCCTGCGCGCGGTGGCGGAAGCCTTGGAGCACACCGCGGACGGCGTGCTGACCGTGCTGTCCGATTTCGGCGAACTGGCCGCGGAAACCGCGGAGGCGGTGGACCGCGCCCTCGACGCCGGGAACACCGAGCTGGCCCGGGAGCAACTGGCCGCTTTGCAGGATCCCGGGGACAACGCGGTGGAATCGTTGACCGGCATCTACCGGAAGCTGGGCGAGTTCTGCCGGCGTCTGGCCGACGAGTGCGAACCGCCCGCCGCGTCGGCAGCGCCCGCGGAGCCGGCCGGTTCCACGGCACCAGCCGGCAGCACCGGGCCGGCCGCGGCAGCACCGGCCGGTGGCACCGAACCGGCCTCGGCCGGCGCAGGCGCATCGGCACCCGGAGCCGGGCAAGCGACCGGTTCGGTGCCCGGAAGCGGCCAAGCGGCCGGGGAGGACGTGGAAAGCCCGTTGCCGCCCGGAGGTTCCACCGCTGCGGGAGAACCACCGCAGCAGCCTGCCGCCGCACCTGCCGCCGCGGCAGGCGCTGCGGCCGGATCGGCCGGCGGCATGTACGGGATGGCCCCGATGGGCATGATGCGCGGCGGAACGGGGGCGCAGGGCGACCAGGAGCGCCGGAACGCCTCTCGGTTGAAGTCGGACCCCAAGGAGCTGTTCGGAACGCCTCAGGAAGGAAATCAGGCCGTTCTCGGGGAGCCGGACAGCGAAGCGGAGGACGAGATATCCGACAGCGACTGGGCAGCGGTCGGCGAACCGGACGGAGACCTCGCCGACCTGCTGTCCGACGGCGCTCTCGAACCGGGGGACAAGACCAGCAGCTGAACCACGAAGAACGGCCCGGCTCCGCGGTGCGGAACCGGGCCGTTGTCCAGCAGGCTCACTCCTCGCGTTTTCCGGTGGTCCTCGCTCGCACGTTCTTCACCGCGTTCACCAGGAATGCGGTGAAGACGACCGCGGCGATGCCGGCACCGGCGACACCGAGCGAGACGATCAGCGCCGGGTAGTCCTTCATCCCCAGCACGTCGGCCGACAGCTTGGTCGGTCCGCTCGGCGCGGGTTCCTTGCCCCACTCCGCCGGGATGACGTCGCCGAGCGCGGCCATCGGGTCGATCATCCCGTAGCCGACGATGTCGTTGCGGCCGTTGGGGCCGCCGGGGTGCAGAGCGGTCTTCTTGATCCGCTCCATGATCTCGCCGGCGTCCAGCGGCTGCCCGCTGTTCTGGAACTTCTGCTTGATCAGCACGGCCAGCCCGGACACGTACGGGGCCGCGAAACTGGTGCCCTGGATGGGCCCCATCTGCCCGGAGTCCCCGGTGGAGATCTGGTTGACCAAGCCCCGCCCGTTGATGCCGGGGTCCAGGGCGATCAGGTTCTCGCCCGGCGCGGCCACGTCCACCCACGGGCCGGCGACGGTGAACTCGGACGGCGCGCCCTGCTCGTTCACCGAGGCCACGGTCAGCACGTAGTCGTCGAACCAGGCGGGCAGCACCGCGGTGGACGGACTGCCCGGGGCGTTCTGCTGGCAGGTGTTGCCCGCGTTGCCCGCCGCAGCGACCACCACGATCCCGGCGTCGTAGGCGCGCTTCACGGCGTTGTGCAGCATCTGGTTGCCCGCCTCGTTGTAGTTGGAGGCGCGGGCGATGTCCTGGCAGGACGACTGCGAGATGTTGATGACGTCCACCTGCCGGTCCACCGCGATGTTGATGGCCTGCGCCATCGTTTCGGTGTTGCCGATCGTCCTGTTGGTCTCGTCGTCCCGGAACAGGCTCGAGGACTGCCGGATCGACAGGATCTCCGCGTCCGGTGCGACTCCCACGAACCCGGTCTCCGGATCCGGGGAGGCCGCGATGATGCCGGCGACGATGGTGCCGTGGCCGTCGCAGTCCCGCAGGGCCCCGCCCGGCACGCTGCTGCCGCCGTCGGTGACGTTGCGCAGCCGCGGGTGCGCGGCGTTGACACCGGTGTCGATGACGGCGACCTTCATGCCCTGCCCGGTCAGGCCCTGCTCGTGGGCCTGCTCGAAGCCGAGGACCAACTGGCTCCACGGTTTTTCCTCGATCACCGTGGGGTTCGGGTTCCCCGCCATGCAGCCCTGCTTCTGCGGGTAGTTGAAAGGGGTCAGCTCATGGGCGGCTTGTTTGCTCGGATCCAGTGCTGGTGGTCCGACTTCCTCCGCCGCGGCGGGCAGCGCGGGCCCGCTGAGCGCCAGCGTGCCCACCGCAGCCGACAGCGCAAGCGCACGCCGCATGCGGGGACGCATGATCGTTGAGCGCATCACGCTGCCTCTCAGAAGAAGTCGATGTTCAGGTCGCGGACCATCATGTAGACGTCCATCGCGCCCAGCGCCAGCGGCAGCACCAAGGCGATCAGCACTGCTTCCAGGACATCGACCATCCGGCGCTGCACCGGCGAGAACCGGCGGTTCGGGAACACCACGCCGAAGATGACCGACAGGATCCCGAGCAGCAGCAAGGACGGGAACGTCCAGGCCACCGCCATCGGCCAGGACGCCACCTGCACCAGCAGGCCGATGGTGATGCCCACGGCCGCCAGCAGACCGTTGAGCAGCAGCGCGAGCGCCTGGCTGCCGTTGGCGTAGTTGCGGCCGCGCAGCAGCAGCACGGCAGCGGCCACCACCGCGTAGACCACGCCCCAAACGCCGCCGCTGGCCGCGTAGATCGCGCCGAGCGCGGCGAGCAGACCGCAGCCGATGATCAGGCCGGTCATGTACTGGTGCGCCAGACCGGTCTGCTGCTCGATGATCCGGAACTCGGGGAATTCGGTGTCTTCCTTGAGGTCTTCAGCGCTGCCCGGAACCTGCGGCAACGGGAGCTTGGCCAACTGGATGGTGATCCGCGGCAGCAGGGAGATGCCGGCCAGTGCGAGCGCGGACGCCCCAGCGGCGAGCCCCGGCCCGGAGATCAGGCCCGGGAAGATCGTCGCGATCAGGAATCCGAGGGTGGCGAAAGCGGACGCGGTCGCGGCCGCGATGAACACGATGATGCCGGAGCCGATGACCATCAGCGACACCGCGGAGAAGATCAGCACCAGCGCCGATCCCAGCAGCATCCGAGGTTCCAGGGCATTGCCCGGAACGATGTTGAACCCGCTGACGAAGGCCATCGGCAGGCCGCCGGCCGCCGCGATCACGGTGCCGGTGGTCGGCGCGGCGTACGCCCGGGTCACAATGGACCCGACCCCGGTGGCGAAGATCGCCACGACGATCGAGGTCACCGCGGCGATGATCTGGTAGACGATCGCCTGCGTGTTCGGCAGTGCCGGGTTCAGGATGCCGGCCGGGCCGGCCAGCCCCATCGCTGCTGCCGCGGCGATCATCCCCAGCGCACCGGCGGTGTGCCCGATCTTCGCCGCTGTTTTCTTCGTCCATGGCCGATAGCTGCCCGGTTCTGCTTCCGCGAGCGCGTCGACGACGTCGTCGTACAGCGGTGGCGGTGGGTTGTCTGCCCGGCGCCGCAGCTGCAGTATGTCACCGTCGAGCACGCCCTGCTCAGCAAGCGACTGGCTAGGATCCAGGGGCTCGCTGTCACCGAGTTTGGCCAGGCACCACCCACCGTGCCGCGAGCCGCCATCTGGAGTGACCTGGCGAGCCATTTCCAGGATCATGGGCAGCAGGTCCGCCACTGCCACGTCCGCGGGAAGCGCCAGGTCGATGCGAGTTGTCGGCGCCACCACCGTCACGCGGCTGAACACCGTGGTCCCGGTCGCCACTTGGGCCCCCTACTCCCTTTTTGGTAATTGCCTCGGATAGGTTCTTCGGCTCGATCCAATCAAGGCGAAGTTTCTTGGCGAAACCCGCCCGCTTGATCGGAGAGCGACCATAGTATGGCGGCACCGGCCGTCTACGGGTGACGGTTTGGCAGAACTCGTACCGGCTACTTCATATCTGGTTGGTCACGATCGCCGCCCGGCCCCGGTGCCGGCGGTGTCGCGGCCAGTACAGAATGCTGGCTGCGGTCTTCCGAGAGCACGCTGAGACACGGAAAGGTTGTTGCGTCCGGTGAGCACGCTGCAATTCAAGCGAACGCCGCGCCTGGCCGCTCCCAGGCCACCGGGCGGGGAGGTGCACCTCGAGCCACCACCGGAGATCCCCCGGACCATTCCGGGGAACATCGTTCAAAAGGTCCTGCCCGGCGTCATGATCGTCGCCTCGCTGGGAATGATGGTCTTCATGCTCCAGCGGGCCCAGAACAACCCGATGATGATGATGATGCCGCTGATGATGCTCATCTCGACCTTCGGCATGATGGCCGGCGGCGGCCGCGAGGGCAGCCAGAAGAAGGCCGAGATGAACGAGGACCGCAAGGACTACCTGCGGTACCTCGGTCAGATGCGGGATCGGGCCCGTGAGGCGGCGAACGAGCAGCGGTTGGCTCGGGAATGGGTGCACCCGGACCCGCAGACGCTGTGGACGTTCTCGGCCGGCAACGGCACCCGGCGCATGTGGGAACGGCGGCAGAACGACAACGACTTCTGCCAGGTTCGAGTGGGCCGCGGTGCGCAGAAGCTGGAAACTCGGTTGGTGCCGCCGCAGACCGGGCCGGTCGACGAGCTGGAGCCGATCACCACGCTGGCCCTGCGCCGGTTCGTCCGGGCGCACTCGCTGGTGCCCGACCTGCCGATCGCGGTGTCCCTGCGGGGGTTCGCCGCGGTGGCGCTGCAGGGCGACAAGGAGCGGACCCGGGCGCTGGCCCGCGCGATGCTGTGCCAGATCGCCACCTTCCACGCGCCCAGCGACGTGCTGATCGCCGTGGCCAGCACCGGCAAGGCGCGCGAGCACTGGGACTGGGTGAAGTGGCTGCCGCACGCCCAGCACCCCACGGAGACCGACGGAATCGGTTCCGTGCGGCTGATGTCCGGCTCGCTGCAGGTCATCGAGGAGATGCTGGCGGAGCAGTTGGCGGAACGGCCTCGCTTCAGCCGCAACGCGGCCCCGCCCGAAGGCCAGCCGCACATCATCGTCGTCATCGACGACGCCGAGATCAGCCGGGAAGAGCAGCTGATCGTCGAAGGCGGGCTCGCCGGCGTCACCCTGATCGACCTGTCCGATGTGCTCGGAGACCTCAGCGTCCGACGCGGAATGCGCCTCGTGGTGGACGAGGACCGCATCGGTGTCCGCAGCAAGAACAGCGTGGAGTGGTTCGGTCGGCCGGACGCGCTGAGCATGGAGGAGGCCACCGCGGTGGCCCGGCAGCTCGCCCCGTGGCGGGTCGCCGCCGGCCAGGCGGCCGCTTCCGACAGCGCCGGCTACGAGCCGCTGACCACGCCGCTGAACTACATCGAGCAGCTGGGCTTGGCCGGTGACGTCGTCACCTTCGACATTAACGAGGCGTGGCGGCCCCGCCCGGTCAGCGAGCTGTACAAGGTGGCCATCGGCCCGAACGAAACCGGGGACATCGTCTACCTGGACATCAAGGAAGGTGCCGAAGGCGGTATGGGCCCGCACGGCCTGTGCATCGGTACCACCGGTTCCGGTAAGTCGGAGTTCCTGCGCACGATCGTGCTCGGGTTGATCGCCACGCACTCCTCGGAACTGCTCAACTTCGTGCTGGTCGACTTCAAGGGTGGTGCGACCTTCAACGGGTTCAGCCCGGCACCGCACGTGTCGGCCAACATCACGAACCTGGGCGATGACTCCACGCTGGTCGACCGCATGCAGGACGCCATCGCCGGTGAGATCAACCGGCGGCAGGAGATCCTGAACAAGGCCCGGGCCAAGAACGTCTGGGACTACCGGAAGATGCGGGACGCCGGTGACTCGGCGGCGGCCGAACCCCTGCCGGCACTTTTCGTGATCATCGACGAGTTCACGGAAATGCTGGAGGCCAAGCCGGAGTTCATCGACGTCTTCAACCAGATCGGTCGTGTGGGTCGTTCGCTGCAGATCCACCTGCTGCTGGCCACCCAGAAGCTGGAAGAAGGCCGGCTCCGGGGGCTGGGCGAGAACATCAACTACCGGATCGGTCTGAAGACCGGTACCCCCGGCGAATCCCGTGCCGTCATCGGCATTCCCGACGCGGCCGAGCTGCCGGCCACCGGTGGTCACGGCTTCCTGAAGCACAACAGCGGCATGGAGCGGTTCCGGGCGGCTTACGTGTCCGGGCACCTGCACCAGACCAGTGGTCAGGCGCCGGCTTCGGTCAGCGGCCCGAAGGCGGTCACCGCGGAGAAGACGCCGAAGCTGTTCGTGCCGGACTACATCGAGAAGCCGCCGGAGCCGGAACCGGAGCCGGAGGAGGAGAAGCCGAAGCAGGAGAAGAACGAGCTGGCCATGACCGACCTGCAGATCGTCATCAAGCGGGTCGCCGATCACGGTGGTGTGCCAGCTCACCAGGTGTGGCTTCCGCCTCTGGACACTCCGCCCACATTGGACGCGCTGCTGCCGCCGCTGCAGCAGACCGACGACCGCGGTTACACGGCCGCCGGTTACGCGGGCAGCGGTCGGTTGCAGGTCCCGATCGGCCTGGTGGACGTGCCGTTCTACCAGCGGCAGGACCCGTACATGGTGGACTTCAGCGGTGCCAACGGGCATGGCGCGGTGGTCGGCGGTCCGCAGACCGGTAAGTCCAACACGCTGCGGGCTCTCATCGCCTCGATGGCGTTGACCCACACGCCGCAGGAGGTGCAGTTCTACTGCATCGACCTCGGTGGTGGTTCGCTGGCCGCGATGCGCAACCTGCCGCACGTCGGTGGCTACGGCGCGCGTCGCGACGTGGACATGGTCCGCCGCACGATCGCCGAGCTCAAGACGCTGCTGGAGGAACGGGAAATCCGGTTCCAGCAGCAGGCGATCGAGGGCATGAACGACTTCCGGAACCGCAAGCGCCGCGGTGAGATCAAGGACGACCCGTACGGGGACGTGTTCTTGCTGATCGACGGTTGGCGGACGTTCCGGGAGGACTTCGAGAGCCTCGAGCCGGACGTGCTCAACCTGGCGGCCAACGGTCTGACGTTCGGCATCCACCTGATCATCACGTCGAACCGGTGGGCGGAAATCCGCCCGTCGCTCAAGGACTTGCTGGGTACCCGGATCGAGCTGCGACTGGGTGACCCGAGCGAGTCGGAGATCGACCGCAAGGTCGCCCAGCGGATTCCGGCGGAACGGCCCGGCCGTGGTCTGCACCCGGACAAGCTGCACTTCCTCACGGCGCTGCCCCGTGTGGACAGCGAGCGCATCGGTGACCGCGTCGCTGCCGAGCAGGCGGCGGCCGAGCAGGAGAGGCGCAACGCACGTCTCGGCTGGGAGCTGTACAACGACGACCTGTCGGAAGGTGTTTCCGACCTGGTCAACCGGATCAAGAGCTCCTGGCGCGGCCCGGTGGCCCCGAAGGTCCGCCTGCTGCCCGATGTGCTGCCGTACCAGGAACTGCCGCGTCCGGACCAGCAGCCGCAGCCGAAGCTGGTGCCGATCGGTGTCAACGAGGACGGTCTCAAGCCCGTCTACCTCAACTTCGCCGCCGAACCGCACTTCTACGTGTTCGGTGAGCGGGAGTGCGGCAAGACGTCGCTGCTGCGCACGATCGTCCGCGGTATCACCGAGCGGTACACGCCGAAGGAAGCCCTCATCCTGCTGGTGGACTACCGCCGCACGATGCTCGGGTTCCTCAACACCGGCCACCTGCTGGAGTACTCGGTCAGCGCGGACCAGCTCAAGGGCAACGTCCGCGACGTGGCCGCGGCGCTGAAGAAGCGCATGCCGGGTCCGGACGTGACCCAGGAGCAGTTGAAGAACCGCTCCTGGTGGTCGGGTCCGGAGCTGTTCATCGTCGTGGACGACTACGACCTGGTCGCGCCGCAGGGCAACAACCCGCTGGCCCCGCTGGCGGAGTTCGTGCCGCAGGCCAACGACGTCGGTCTGCACTTCGTCATCGCCCGGAACTCCGGTGGTGCGGGCCGCGCGCTGTTCGAGCCGATCATCGGCAAGATGCGCGAGGTCTCGTCCCCGGGTCTGGCGATGAGCGCGAACAAGGACGACGGCCAGCTGGTCGGCAACGTCAAGTCGCGTCAGCTGCCCCCGGGCCGCGGTACTTTGGTCAGCCGCAGCTTGAAGGGCGGCCCGCAGCTGATCCAAACGGCGTACTTGCCGGGCGAGTAGGACGCTGCGGTTTCGAGCCCCTCCCGCCGCTGTGCGGGAGGGGCTCTTTTCATGCGGGCGTGGTCCTGGCAGCGGGATCCCAGTGCGATTCGGCATCAGGAGGGGAACTTCCGCTTCGCCCGTGGCGGGGAAGTTCCCCTCCTGGCCGCACCGGCTGGTTGGGGAGGAGCGGTCGAGCGCGGGTCGGGGGAGCCGCGCTCGACCGGGGTGGACTGGTGCGCCGCCGGTCCGAACAGCACCAGTCGGTCTGCGGAGCGGTTTCCGGATCACCGGCCGTCGGGGTTGGTGAACCGCTCGGCGAGTGCGCGCCAGCACTCCATGCAGGAGCTTTCGCGGATCCAATCCCACTCGGTGCGCCCGTGCAGTTCTGCTGCCGGTACTTCGAGACCGCAGAACGCCCTGACCTTCTCCGCTGCGGCGGCTTCCCGCGCGGCGGCGGGGAAAGCGTGCCGGCCGCCGGTGACGGGCCGCCAGATGTGCGTGAGGTGCTCGGGCATCGTGGTCCTCCGGAAACTCCTTGGGTGGCAAGTCTTGCCAGATCGGCGTTCGCGATCAATTACCTGATCGAGCGAGCTCGAAAGGGTGGCTGAATTCGTAAGCTGGGCTCATGTCGGCTTCACCCAGAGCGCGTGCCTTGGGCAAAGAGCTCCGCGCGGCGCGGGAAGCCGCGGGGCTCACGATGCGCGAGCTCGGGGCCCGGCTGGGCTGGTCGGAGGCGAAGATCTCCCGGCTGGAAACCGCGCGCCGGGGCATCCGACCCGAATCGGTGGCGGCGATCCTGGACGCGCTGGGCATCTCGGGCCAGCAGCGGCAGCGGCTGATGGAACTGGCCCGCGAAGTGCGAACCCCCGGTTGGTGGCGGTCGCGGGACGAGCTCCCGTACCAGCTGTCCGCGCTGATCGACGCCGAGACGCGGGCCACGCGGATCACCAACGTGGCCCTGAACCTGCTTCCCGGGCTGCTGCAGACGCCTTCCTACGCCCGGGAAGTCATGCGGGCGGCCGGGGTCAGCGGCTCCACCCTCGAGGACCGGCTGGAGCTGCGCCTGGCCCGGCAGCGGATCCTGTCCCGGCCCGGGCGAGTGGACCTGCGGATCTTCGTGGACGAAGTGGTGCTGCTGCGCCCGGTGGGCGGCCCGGCGGTGATGGCCGAGCAGCTGCGGCACGTGCTGTCGGTGAGCGGCAAGCCGAACGTGCAGGTGCGGGTGCTGCCGTTGGAGATCGGTGCGCACGCCGGGCTGAGCGGTGCTTTCGTGCTGTTCGACTTCGTGGCGGCGGATCCGCTGGTGTACTTGGAAGCTCGCCGGGCCGGGGCGTTCATCGACTGCCCCGCCGATGTCGAGGTCTTCTCCGGCGCGGTGGGGTTGTTGGACGAACAGGCGTTGAGCGCCGCCGCGTCCCGGGCGGTGCTGCGTCGACATCTGGACAGGTTCGAGGGTGCTGATGGGAAGCGGTGAACTGGCGGGCTGGCGCAAGTCCAGCCGCAGCGGGGCGGAAGGGGACTGCGTCGAGGTGAGCTGGGGGGCGGGCGCGGTCCGGGTGCGCGATTCGAAGGACCCGGCGGGTGGCGCGCTGGTGTTCTCGCCCGCCCGGTGGGCGGAGTTCTTGGCCGGGTTGCGCGCTGGGGGCCGGTTGGCCGGCGGGGCGCCGCGCGAGCGCGCCGGTTGACGCGGTGTCCGTTCTGGACGTTCGCGCTCCTGCCGGGAGCGGGCGGACTGCTCCACCGGGGTGGCAGCGGGGGCGCCGCGCCGCCGGAAAGCCGCCGGTGCCACCGACTTCGACCTGCGTTGATCCACTTCAGTTGCGTTTGTCAATCGCTTTTCTCGAGCAGCCCACGATCAGGCGAGATTGATGGAGCGCCGGCTCCCCGGCGTCTAGGGTGCTGCGGGGGCCGGTCCGCCAGTAGACCAGCGGTCGGGCAACTGCGTCGGCGGGAAGCGCTCCGGCGACGGTGAAGGAGTTCTGGGTGTCCCTGCACGTCTCGATCGACTTCGGCACGTCGAGTACCTGCACCGTGGCTTCCCTGGGGGGCGGAGAACCGCAGGTGGTAGCGATCGACGGGCAGCCGATCATCCCGTCCGCGGTCTTCGCCGCGCCCGACGGGACCCTGTTCGTCGGGCACGAGGCCGAACGGCAAGCCGCCGTGGACCCCGCTCGCTTCGAACCCCACCCCAAGCGGCGCATCGACGAAGGCGAACTGCTGCTGGGCAGCAACGTCCTGAAGGTCACCGACGTCATCCGCGCGGTGCTGCAGCGCGCGGTCGCGGAGGCCCGCAGGTTCGCCGGCGGCGCACCGGTCGACCTGCTCGTGCTCACCCACCCCGGGGATTGGGGTTCGGTGCGCACCGGCAAACTCCGGCAAGCCGCTTTCGGGCTCGGCAAGGAGGTCGTGCTGGTCCCCGAGCCGGTCGCCGCGGCCGTCTTCCACTCCGCCGGGCGCGGTCTGCCGGACGGAGCAGCGCTCGCCGTGCTCGACCTCGGCGGCGGCACCATCGACGCCAGCGTGGTCCGCAAGCAGGGCACCGCTTTCCGAGTCCTGGCCACCCGGGGGGACTCGCGCTTCGGCGGTGCCGACATCGACCAGGTGCTGCTGGAGCACGTCGGCGGGATCGTGGCCAAGACCGATCCGGAGGCCTGGCGGCAGCTCACCGAGGGGCGCGACATGGCCGACCGGCGTCGCCGCCGCATGCTGCGGCAGGACGTGCGCGGGGCCAAGGAAACCCTCTCCCGGCACACCTACACCGATGTGCCGATGCCCCCGCCGTTCTCCGACGCGCACGTCACCCGCGGCGACCTCGAGGCGCTCATCGCCGAACCGCTGGGGCGCGCGGCCGATCTGGTGCTGGTCGCCCTGCAGCAGGCGAAGGTGCCCCGGCAGCAGCTCGCCGGAGTCTTCCTGGTCGGCGGGTCGAGTCGGATCCCGCTGGTGTCCCGGCTGATCCACGAGCGCATCGGGATAGTGCCGACCACATTGGACCAACCGGAGACGGTGGTGGCGCGCGGCGCGCTGCGCGCTGTTCGCACCGATCCGGGGCGCGGCGCGCCGCCCCGGCCCGCCGGTGTCCGCTCCGGACCCGGGAACCGGCCCCCGCAGCAGGCGGAGGACGAACCGGTCGTGCCCGTGCCCGGGGATTCGCTCAGCCGAGCCCGCACCATCGTCATCGGCGGCAGCGACGAGACCCGCCCGGTGCTGCCGCCGCGGCCCGCGCGCCGGACCCGGCTGCCGTGGTTGATCGGGGCGGCCACCGGGGTGGTCGTGCTCGGCGGCATCATCGCCGCGTTGCTGGCCGGGCGGGGCAGCGGGGCCCAGCAGTTTCCCGAACGGCACATCGCCCAGTACCACTACCAGTTCTCCTACCCGGTGGACTGGCAGCAGACCGGCGGCGACCCCCAGCTGTGGCAGACGCTGCTGGCCCCCGCGCAGGGGGGTTCCGGCAGCCGGATCGCCGTCCAGCAGGGCCTGCTGGACTACGACGCGGAGGCCGACCGGCAGCGCGCCGTCACCGAGCTGCAGGCCGAGTACGAGCAGCTGCGCGCAGCGGGCAAGCAGTTCTCCTCGTTCGCCGGGGAGCGCAGCTTCGCCGGTCGGGACGTCGTCTACTACCGGGAACACCTGCCCGGGGCGATCGCCGAGTGGTACGTGCTGCACGAGGGGCGGTTCCGGGTCAGCGTCGGCTGCCAGTACACCGAGGACACCAAGGCCGCGGTGCAGCGCGCGTGCGAGCAGGTCGTCAGCTCGCTGCAGGTGCGCTGAGGTCGAACCGCGGCGACGAGAACGCCCCCGACGTCGGCCGGCCGGTGCCGGGCGGCACCGGTGGTCGCGCGGATCCGCGTCGATGTGACCCGCGCTGTGCCGTTGTCCTGCGGTTTTGGTGATGAACGTTTACATCAGCAACGGGTTTGGTGGAAACCGGGGACAACGGGGAACCGGCATGGCAATGTCAACATCACAGGTTCATCCGGACTTATGAAGATCACGAAGGGGGTCATCCCGAATGGGCGGTTTCGGTACCGATGCGGAGCTGATGCAGAAGGCCGCGGGCCAAGTCGAGGAAGTCCGCGCCAACGTCGAGAACGCCGTCAACCAGCTCCAGTCCAACCTCGAGCCGGTGCTGGCCGAGTGGCGCGGCCAGGCGGCTGACGTCTTCCGCAAGCTGACCGAGCAGTACCGCGAGAACGCCAAGGTCATCACCGACAAGCTGGGTGAGATCAGCGAGAACATCCAGTCCTCCGGGCAGGAGTACCTGCAGCAGCAGGAGGAGACCGCGCAGGAGATCTCCAAGATCGAGAACCTGCTCAACGGCTGATCCAGGCCCGTCGAGAAGTCCCGCTGGCACTAACTCACTGGAGGGGAAAAGACAATGGAGATTAGCGTTAACTTCGCGGCGCTGAGCCAGGCCGCCGACGACCTCTCGCAGACCTCCCAGAAGATCCAGGCCGAGCTGGATCAGCTGGAGAGCTACCTCAAGCCGCTGATCCAGACCTGGGAAGGTGCGGCCCAGGAGGCCTACTACGCCGCGCAGCGGGAGTGGGACAAGGCCGCCGCCAACATGCAGGAGATCACCGCCAAGATGGGGATGGCCGTCAACGCCGCCAACGAGGCCTACCAGGCCGGTGAGCGCCGCAACGCCGCTCGCTTCGGTGGCTGAGCCGAGCCGGACGACGTCTGCGATGTGACCGATGGTGGCCTCGGCGCTGCGCCGAGGCCACCGTTGTGCGACGGCGCCTCGCAGCTCGCTCGAATGCCCAGGGCATCCTGGGTGTACCGGTGCAGAACCAGGGGGCGGCGTCAGCCGCTCGTCATGGACCGCTATTCTCTATGTTGGCGATGACCCTGGTTATCGGTTCCCGTTCCCGGGCCGAGCAGGCCACCCCGCTACCGGGACCCGTTTTGACCGGGGCAGAAGCCACCAAGTACCCTGATTTTTTGTTGTGCGGTGCGCGACTGCAGTGCACGCCGAGATACGGAGTTTCCGGCGTATGCGCTGGCACGTCGGTTCCCCGGGAGCCGAGGAACCGACCGGTGTGATTGAGGCGGGCTCCGCACTGACGATTCCGACGCGAACGACGACGAGGTAGACCCGTGCGCACGTACAGCCCGAAGCCCGGCGAGGTGACCCGCGCCTGGCACTTGATCGACGCCGAGAACGTGGTGCTCGGCCGGTTGGCGACTCAGGCCGCGACGCTGCTGCGCGGCAAGCACAAGCCGACGTACGCACCGCACGTCGACACCGGCGACTTCGTCGTCATCGTCAACGCCGAGAAGGTCGCCCTCACCGGGAACAAGCGCGAACAGGCGTTCCAGTACCGGCACAGCGGCTACCCCGGCGGTCTGCGGAAGCAGTCCTTCGGTGAGGTGCTGGAGAAGCACCCCGAGCGGCTGCTCGAGAAGGCGATCAAGGGCATGCTGCCGAAGAACAAGCTCGGCCGGGCCATGGCCAAGAAGCTGAAGGTCTACGCCGGGCCGAACCACCCGCACCAGGCCCAGAACCCGCAGCCGTTCGAGATCACGAAGGGCGAGAAGTGACCGACGAACTTCAGGAAGAGCAAGTGAGCACCCCAGCCGAGGCCGTTGCCGACGTCGCTCAGGTGCCGGCTGCGGCTGGTCGTCCCGTGCAGACCGTCGGCCGCCGCAAGGAGGCCGTTGTCCGGGTCCGGCTGGTTCCGGGCAGCGGGGAGTTCAAGCTCAACGGCAAGACCCTCGAGCAGTACTTCCCGAACAAGGTGCACCAGCAGGTCGTCCGCGAGCCGCTGGTGACCGTGGACCGCGTTGACAACTTCGACGTGGTGGCCACCCTGCGCGGTGGCGGTCCCTCCGGTCAGGCCGGTGCGCTGCGGATGGCCATCGCCCGGGCCCTGGCCGCCTACGACCCGGACGACCGTCCGGCGCTGAAGAAGGCCGGCATGCTGACCCGGGACGCCCGCGAGAAGGAACGCAAGAAGTACGGCCTCAAGAAGGCCCGCAAGGCGCCGCAGTACAGCAAGCGCTGATCAGAACTACGATTTGCGGGAGCAGTGCTTCGTCCCCACTGGACGAGGAACTGCTCCCGCAGTCGTTTCCACGGGTCCTCCGGAGGCGGATCCCGTGCTGGCCCGTCCCCCGACCCGGTGGGATTTGAAGGAGGCTTCACGAGCATGTCCCGGCTGTTCGGTACCGACGGGGTGCGGGGACTGGCCAATGCCGACCTGACTCCAGAGCTGGCGATGCAGGTCGCGTCCGCGGCGGCGCGCGTCCTCTACGACCGGAACGGTGATCGTCGCAGGGTCGCCCTGGTGGGGCGCGATCCCCGCGCCAGCGGCGAGATGCTGGAGGCGGCCGTCACGGCCGGCTTGGCCGCGGCCGGGGCCGACGTGCTCCGGGTGGGGGTGCTGCCCACGCCCGCGGTGGCCCACCTGGTCGCCGAGCTGGAGGCGGATCTGGGCGTGATGATCTCGGCCTCGCACAACCCGATGCCGGACAACGGGATCAAGCTGTTCGCCGCCGGCGGGCACAAGCTGCCGGATGCGCTGGAGGACGAGATCGAGGCCCGGTTGGCCGAGCAGACCGCCCGGCCCACCGGGGCGGAGATCGGCCGGGTCCGGGACGTTCCCGATGCCGTTCAGCGCTACGTGGACCACCTGCTGGCCGCGGCTCCGCAGTCGCTCACCGGGTTGAAGGTGGTCGTGGACTGCGCGAACGGGGCTGCCGCGGTGGCGGCCCCCGAGGCCTACCGGCAGGCCGGTGCGGAAGTGGTCGCCATCAACGCGGAGCCGGACGGCATCAACATCAACGAGGGCGTTGGTTCCACCCACATCGACGGACTGCGCGAGGCGGTGCGGCAGCACGGCGCGGACCTGGGGATCGCGCACGACGGTGACGCCGACCGCTGCCTGGCCGTGGACGCCGACGGCGCTGTCGTGGACGGCGACCAGATCATGGCGGTCCTCGCCCTGGCGCTGCAGGAGCGGGGGGAGCTCGCCGACAGCACCTTGGTGGCCACCGTGATGAGCAACCTGGGGCTGCACCTGGCGATGCGCGAGCACGGCATCAAGGTGCGGACCACCGCGGTGGGGGACCGCTACGTGCTGGAGGAGCTGCGCGCGAACGGCTACTCGCTCGGTGGTGAGCAGTCCGGGCACATCGTGCTGCCGGCTTTCGCCACCACCGGTGATGGTCTGCTCACCGCGCTGCGCTTGATGGGGCGCGTGCGCGAGACCGGGGCTTCGTTGGCTTCGTTGGCGCAGGTGATGCGTCGGTTGCCGCAGGTGTTGGTGAACGTGCCGGTCGTCGACAAGGAGGCGGCGGTGGCCGCTCCGGAGGTGACCAGCGCGGTGGCGGATGCGGAAGCCGAGCTGGGGGAGAACGGCCGGGTGCTGCTGCGGCCTTCGGGCACCGAGCGGCTGGTGCGAGTGATGGTGGAGGCGCCGAGCGAGGAGCTGGCGCAGCGGGTGGCCGACCGGATCGCCCAGGCGGTTTCCGCCAATCGGTGATTTTGTGAATTGGATCTCTTTGTTCGCTCGAACTTATGAGATCCTTCTCACATGGGTGCCATTGTCGTCACCATGGTCGTAGGACTCGTCGCCGTCGGCCTCGTCGCGGTCGTGCTGCTGCTGGCGATGCTGGCGATCGCCGGGCTCAAGGTGGTCAACGCCGCGCACGAGAGCCGCTCCTGGTTGGTCGACCACTTCTCGCTGAGGCGCAGGTGAGGCCGACATGCGTGGACGGTTCTTCGGTGACGTGCTCACCATCTTCATCATCCCGTTGCTCCTGATGCTGCTCGCCGCGTTGGGCGCGGTTCTCATCTCCCAGGGCGCGTTCGTCGGGGAGATCATCAGCTAGTCCGCCGCTGCCCCACCCCTCTGCTCTCCGCGAGTCCTTTCGCGCGCCGCAGGCGGCGGGCCCGTTCGAGTCACGCGCCGGTTACGAAAGTGAACTGATTTCTGGTTCTGCCGTGCGCGGAGATCGAGTTTGTCAAGATTGAGCAGGGTGTGACCTCGCTGTCTCACATCGTGTCATCGATCTTCGCGCAGGGGGTGCCGTGTCTGGAGCGCAAACATCGGGCAGCGATCTCCAAAAAGCCGCGAGGGCTTTTTCAGACAGCTCGGAAGAGATCAGCAACCAGGTGAAGAAGATCGCCGAGTCCGGGGTGACGGCGGACAAGGCGGGCTGGAAGTTCGTCGAGGCCGGCCAGGCCTACATGGATCTCCTCGAGCGGCTCGGTGACAACGTCAAGGCGTTCTCCGAGCACAGCATGAAGCTGTCCGAGAGCTTCCAGGAATCGGCCAAGGAGTACCAGAGCAGCGATCAGAGCGGCGCGAGTGAGATCGGGAAGGTGGAAGTCTGATGGCTCCTCGTGGGCTGCGGCCTGACAAGCGTGGTGGAGGGAACAACGACGGGGGCAACAGCCACCACACCCCGAACAAGGGGGAGGAGAAGACTTCCACCACGACCACGACCACGACCACGCCGACGTACGAAAAGAAAACGAGCACCGAGTCGACGACGGGCGAGCACGACTCCTCCACGAACTCGAACACCAGCGAAACCTCGTCGAACTCGAACACCAGCAGCGTGACGCCGCAGAGCTACGACGGCGACAACAGCGCTTCGGAGTCCTACTCCAGGAGCGACCAGACGACCGGTCAGCAGAGCACCGACCAGGGTTCGGACGACGACTCCGGCGATCAGAAGGAGCCGAAGAAGCGCACCGGTGGCGACAGCACCGGTGACGACGAGACGGACGGTCACCAGAACGGCAAGAACCGGGGCAACGGCAACAAGGACCAGCAGGACGAAGGGGACTCCGGCCAGGACGACCAGGGGGATTCGAACTCGAGCCCCATAGACGACGTGATCGAGATCGCCGAAGATCTCTGGGAGGCCGGCAAATGGCTCGCTGACAAGTGGGATGAAGCCACCAACCCCTACCACGGGCGGGAGGAAGAGGTAGGCAAGGCCGAAGAGCGGCTGCACTCGACCGGTCCCGTCAACAAGTCGGACGAGTTGCTGGACGACGCCAAGATGGGGTTGGACTTCTTCCGGGACTTCATCCCGCTGTACCGGGACTGGACCGGTGGGGGCCCGCTCTACGAGACGGACGTCCTCGACGTCTACAACCAGCTGCGCGGCATCGACTTCGCCGCTTTCCGGGAAGACGCCGATCGGTTGGGCGCGGTGCACCAAGCGCTGACCGAGCAGACCGACGAGATGAAGCACGCCTTCCGCACCGCCCGGCAGACCTGGCAGGGCGAGGCGGCGGAAGCGGCCGATGCGAAGGTCGAGGGGTTCACCGAGGCCGGCACCACGGTTTGCGCGGAGACCGAGGACTTCGCCGGTGCGATCTCCCCGGCGATGGACGGCATCCAGCAGGTCGTCCGGGAGTACGCCAGTTTCGTGCTGGAACTGGGCAAGGAGATGAAGTGCGCGGGGAAAACCCCGCAGGAAACCCAGGACGAGATCCGCAAGGCGCGCGGTGACCTGGAGTTCAGCGACCTCGCCGACGTCGGGATCGACGACCTCTTCTCCGGTGCTTGGGCCGCTTTCAAAGAGCACGGGATCAGCTTGATCCTGGGCATGACGTTCAAGGTCCCGTCCTGGCTGGAGCCAGGGGTGAAAGAGGCGTGCGACACGATCCGCAACCGCCTCATCGAAGAGGCCAAGGCCTGGTTGGACACCTCGTTCAAACCCGAATTCGACGCCAAGTTCAGCCAGTTCCAGCAGCAGAGCCAAAGCACCCAGCAGCAGGTCCAGGAGATCTACGACAAGCTGCTCGGCACGCAGATCTCGGAGTCCCCGTTCGATCCGCCGGCGGAGAAGCCCCCGGCGGAGACCACCCCGTCCAGCACCAACCAGCCCAGTGCCAACGATCGCGGCGGTGGGGACATCGGCGGGGGCGGCAACGACACCGGTGGCGGTGGCATCAGCCCCCCGGACAGCGGTGGCATGCCGGAAGGGGGCATCGAACCTCCTCCGGAGGCCTCGGAGCCGCCGGACTTGCCGCAGGACGGTGAGTCCGAAGCGGACACCGAAGAGCAGTCCGTCACCCTCGGCGAGGGCGAGAAAGCCGTCACCATCCACAAGCCGGAGCAGGACGGCAAGGTGGAGGTCGAGCTCCTCGGCGAGGACGGCAAGCCCAAGAAGTACCTGCTGGACTTCGGCGACGGGTCCGGAGAGGGCACCGCGGCGCCGCTCGGCCAGTCCGCTGCCGGTCAAGCTGGACAGCAGGTGCCCGGCCAACCCGGACAGCAGATTCCGGGCCAGCCCGCCGATCCCGGTGCTGTCGGAGGTGTGCCCGGCGCCGACGAGGACGTCATCCCGGTGCAAGCCGGTGAGGACGGCAAGATCGTCATCGAGGAGGGCGACCGGACTCTCGTCTTCGAGCGCACCCCCGAGGGCGACATCAAGGTCACCGTGGACAACGGGGACGGACTGCCGCCCGTCAAGGAGACCGTGAGCTTCGGTGGCGGCGAGGACAGCGCGTTCGGGGACCTGGGCAGGTCGGAGTTCGGCGCGCCGGGAGCCGACGGTGCCGTTGGTGGGCCCGGGGTTGGGCCCGGCGCTGTGGGCGCCGAAGCCGGACTCGGGATGCCGGGGCCGGAGGCCGCTGTCGGCGAGCCCGGGATCGGTCCGGGCGGTGTGGGCGCCGGGCCTGGTGTCGGTGTACCGGGCCAGGTGGGCGCGGAAGGCGCGGTGGGAATGGCCGATTCCCCCGCCGGCGCGGGCGCGGCCGGTTTCACCGGCGGCGCGGGTGGTTTCGCCGGCGGCGCAGCCGCAGCCGGAGGTGACCCGCTCGGTGCCGTCGGGGCCGATGGGGCGCAGGCGGCTTCGGTGTCCCCGCAGTCCTCCGGGTTCACCACGTTCAGCAGTGAGAGCTCGGCGCATTCCTTCGGCAGCGCTTCCGGGCAGCTGTTCGGGGGGAGCGGTGAGGACAGCGCCCCGGGCGGTGCGGACGAGCAGCGCGCGCCGGGCGGGACCGCCGGCATCGGGAGCATGGGCCAGGCGCAGGTCGGGAGCCCGGCCGGGGCCACCGGGCTGGGGTCCATGCAGGACGCCGGCGCGGGAACCCCTGCTGGGGGGCAGGCCGGCCAGGGCGGCATGATGGGCGGCATGATGGGCATGGGCGGCATGGGCCATGCCGGTCAGCAAGGTGGTGACCAGGAGCGGAGCAACCCGAGTCCGTGGCGCACCCAAGGTGACCTGTTCGACGACGGGATCACCGGCGCCAACTACCGGTTCCGCTCCGTGCTCGGGGAAGACCAGGGGAGGGTGTGATCGGTGATCCTGATCAACCAGCGGATCGCGGACGACATCGCCACTCTGGTCGCCCGGCACCGCTACGCCATTGAGGACGCGCGGGACGCGGTCAAGGCGGCTGAAGCCGCCTCCGCCCAGCGGAACGAAGAGCTCAAGCGGGAGTCCGAGCAGCGCAGGCAGGAGATCCTCGAGAAGGCCAAGGAGGCTCGGGAAGCCGCCGAGCAGAAGGAGGAGGAAGAGGAGCAGCGCCGGCGCAACGACTGGATGGAGAACCGGCCGGCCGACCAGGGGTCGGAGATCCGCATCGGGGGAGACGACGCGGAGTTCTACGACGACCACGAGAGCGCTCCTCCGCAGTCGTCCCGGCCAGCGGCACCACCGCCTCCGCCGCCTCCGCCACCGGCGGCGTCCGCGCCGACGCCCCCGCCGGCGAAGCCGTCCCGACCCGCCCGGCGGCAGCAGGAGTTCTACGACGACGAGGAGGACTTCGAGAACATCAGCTGGTTGCAGTGAACGCCCGGTGCGGGCGTCGCCCGCCCCGCCGGCGGCTGGTGGAACGCGAAGACCGGAGCAAGGGAACTTTCCTGTCGGAAGAGGCAGGGAAGTTCCCTTGCTTTTTGCCGGTCCGGTGGCTGGTGCGGTCGGTCACCCGGTCAGGTCGCCGCGGCTGAGCGCCTGGTCGATCTTGCTGCCGCCGACGTTGCTGCTCAGCAGCGACGCGCCGCGCCGATCGCCGGCGAGCAGCTGCAGGAAGAACGCGGTGAGCAGGGCTTTCGCCGTTCGCTGCGCGCTGTGCTGCGATTTGCCGTGCAGCACCAGCTCGGTCCAGTGCCGTCCATCGGTGAAGCTGAGGTGGTTGGCCTTCTTGACGGTGCGCAGCTGAACCGGGCCGCCCCAGGCGCGGGTCAGTGGCTGGGCGTTGGCCACCGCCGGTGCCAGCAGGTCTTCCCCCGCGGCGATGTGCAGTCCGGGGACGGTCACCCGGGTGGCGGCTTCGAAGGCGGACGGGCGGGTCTCGGCGGGGGTCAGGGTGGCGACCGCTTTGATCCGGGGATCGTCGGCCGCGGCGAGCACCGCGCAGCCGCCGCCCATCGCGTGGCCGGCCGCGCCCATCCGGTCCGGGTCCACGCTGATGTCTCCGTCGCCGAGCCGCACGTTGGCGCAGATGTCCAGTGCGGTGCGCAGGTCCGCGGTGAAGAGCCGGTGCGAGGCGAACGCGCCTCGTTGCGTTCCGGGCGCTGCGGCGACGATTCCCCAGGAAGCCAGGTGCCGCAGCAGGCCGATGTACCGGCGGGGTGGCTGCAGCCAGCCGTGCCCGAACACGACGGCGGGCAGGCCGAGCCCGCTGCGCGGGGTGCACACCAGACCCGGGAGACCTGCCACGGAGAGGTCACCGTGCAGTACTTCGTGGGGGCCGCGCCGGGACAGTTCGTCGAACACCGTCCGCAACGGCGGAGCCTTCTTGGCAGTTCGGGCCATGGAAAGCACGGTAGCGGACCTGTGCCCGGGGTGCGGTGATCACTCGGCCGCTCGTGCGCTCTGCTCGTCGCTCCGGTGCGGGGGGAATGCGCTGACCAGGGCGAATCCGCTGCCGCGGGCGCGCAGGGGCTGTCGGCCGGTCGTCCGCCGGGTGGTGCGTTCCGGCAAGGGAACTTCCGTGCGGGTGGTGGCAGGAAAGTTCCCTTGCTGCCGCGTTTTCCGACCGCTGCCGCAGGGCGGAATTAATTATTGACTACTTCAATCATTGTTGTTTTTATGTTCCCGGTTGCGTTCAGTGATCGACCTAACACCAGCCGGCTCGGTGAACTGCGGACTGCTCGAAGCCTGCCCCCGTGGGAGGAGAGTCGCTCATGCACAACCAAGGTGTGGGGTCCTGGCCGTACCGGCGGGCTCGCCTGAGCCCGGAGCGGGTCGCGATCAGTTTCCGAGAGCAGAGCTGGACCTATGCCGAGCTCGCCGAGCGGGTCACCCGACTCGCTCACGCGCTGCGCGGCCTGGGGGTGGGCAAGGGGGATCGGGTCGCCCTGTTCAGCGCGAACCACCCCGCCTACCTGGAGGTGCTGTTCGCCTGCGGGCTGCTCGGGGCCGTCTTCGTCCCGCTCAACAGCCGGCTGACCGCGCCGGAGGTGGCGTTCGCGCTGCGCGATTCGGGGGCGTCGGTGCTGATCCACTCGGCGGAAGCGGGTGGGACGGCGACCGAGGCCGCGGCTCAGGCCGGCGATCCGGTTCCGGTGGTGATCGGCGATCCCAGTGCCGGTGCCGGGTACGAGGAGCTGATCGCCGAGGCGGGCACCGGCCGGTTGGACGTGCCGGTCGACCACGAGGACCCGTGCCTGGTCATGTACACCTCCGGCACCACGGGGCGCCCCAAAGGGGTGGTGCTGACCCACGGGAACGTCACCTTCGCGGCGCTCAACCCCATCGTCGACCTGGACTTGACCAGCGATGAAGTGACCCTGGTGTGCGCTCCGCTGTTCCACACCGCGGCGCTCAACTTCATGTCGCTGCCCACTTTGCTCAAAGGCGGGCGGGTGCACATCGAGGAGCGCTTCGACCCGGGGCGGGTGCTGCACTTGGTGCAGCGCGAGAAGGTGACCTTCACCTTCGGCGTGCCGACCATGTTGGACGCGCTCAGCTCGCACCCGGATTGGCCGGGGGCGGACTTGTCGTCGTTGCGCCGGGTGATCGTCGCCGCCGCTCCGGTGCCGCCGCGGACCCTGCGCACCTATCTGGAGCGGGGTGTGCGGTTGTGCCAGGGGTACGGGCTCACCGAGACCGGTCCGGGGGCGTTGATCCTCGTTCCCGACGAGGTGGAGCGCAAGGTCGGGACCGCGGGGGTGCCGCACTTCTTCACCGATGTGCGGGTGGTGGATTCGAACGGCAACCCGGTGGCTCCCGGTCAGCGCGGGGAGATCCAGATCAGCGGGCCCAACGTGCTCCGGGAGTACTGGCGGTTGCCGGAGGCCACCGAGGCCGCGTTCGTGGACGGGATCTGGTTCCGCTCCGGGGACGTGGGCGTGCCGGACGAGGACGGCTTCGTGTCCGTTGTGGACCGGATCAAGGACATGATCATCTCGGGTGGGGAGAACATCTACCCGGCCGAAGTGGAAGCCGTGCTGCTGGACGTGCCCGGTGTCGCCGCGGCCGCGGTCTTCGGGGTGCCGGACAGCAAGTGGGGGGAGGTCGGCTGCGCCGCCGTCACCTTCGAGCCCGGGGTAGAGGTCTCCGAGGCGGAGATGGTCGAGCACCTGCGGAAGCGGTTGGCCAAGTACAAGATCCCCAAGTCGTTCGTCGTGCTCGACGAGCTGCCGCGGACCGCCAGCGGCAAGGTCCGCAAGCACGAGCTGCGCGAGCGGTTCGCCGGTGGCGAGGTGGGGAAGGTCCGCTCCGGGGAGGGCTGACGCCGCTCAGCCGGCCGCCGGTTCCGCGGGGTAGGCCAGTTGCCGCAGCAGGCGGACCAGCTGCTCGAGTTCCGCCGGGGAGAGCTGGCTGAAGTGGTGGGTGTCCTGCTCGGTCACCCGGGCGTGGGCCTCGTCGTAGAGCTGGCGGCCGGCTTCGGTGGCGGTGACCAGCTTGGTGCGGCGGTCGCCGGGGGCGGCGGTGCGGGCGACCAGGCCGCGTTCTTCGAGTTGGTCCACCAGGGCCACCACTTGGCTCGGATCCAGGCCGATGATGTCGGCGAGCTGGCGCTGCGCGATGCCCTCCGGGTGCTCGGTCGCCAGCGCGAGGAGCGAGTACGAGCGCACCCGCAGGTCGAGCGGGGCCAGTGCTTTGCTGACCGAGCGCGCCACCATTCCGCTGGCCCGGGACAGCAGGAAGCCGGGGTCGTCGGTCAGCGCGCGCTTGCCGTTCATGGTGGACCTCCACGTTCAGTTCCACGCAAAACAATAGCACTCATAAACCATTGAGTTTTTCCACAATCGATGCTCTCATGCTTCGTGGACCAACTCGACACCGGGGAGCAGCAGCATGGACCTGACCGGCAAAGTCGCCATCGTCACCGGGAGCGGCCGCGGACTCGGGCTGGCCTACGCGGAAGAACTGTCCCGCCGGGGCGCCGCGGTCGTGGTCAACGACATCGACCCGGACACCGCCGAATCCGCGGCCGAGGCCCTCCGCCGGCAGGGCGGGAAGGCCTGCGCCGTCGCGGCCGCCGTCGGCACCGCCGAGGCAGCCCAGTCCTTGGTGGACACCGCGATCGCGGAGCACGGACGGCTCGACGTCCTCGTCACCAACGCGGGAATCCTGCGCGACAAGGTCCTGTGGAAGATGACCGACGAGGACTTCGACCAGGTCCTGCACGTCCACCTGCGCGGCACCTTCACCTGCGTGCGGGCCGCCGCGGTGCAGATGCGCCAGCAGGGCAGCGGCGGGCGCATCATCTGCGTCGGCTCGCCCGCCGGGCAACGCGGCAACTTCGGGCAGACCAACTACGCCGCGGCCAAGGCCGGCATCCTCGGCATGGTGCGCACCTGGGCGATGGAGCTGGCCAAGTTCGGCATCACCGTCAACGCCGTGATCCCGGTGGCCGCCACGGCGATGACCGAAACCGTGCCGTTCCTGCAGCCCCACGTCGAAGCGCTCAAGGCGGGAAAGCCGCTGCCCGCCCAGGTCAGGCGGGAACTCGGTTTCGGCGCGCCGGAAGACGCCGCCGGAGCGGTGTCCTTCCTCGCCAGCGAGCAGGCCGGGGAGATCACCGGGCAAGCCATCGGCATCGGCGGTGACCGGCTGAGCCTGTGGAGTCACCCGGACGTGGTGGTGCAGTCCTACCGGGACGGCGGCTGGAGCGCCGAAGCGATCGCCGCGGAATGGCAACACCGGTTCCACGAGCACCGGCAGAGCGTCGGTGAACAACTGCCCGCCGAAGTGAGGTCCTGATGAGCAAGTACCAGTGCGCCGTCGACTTCGACGCGATCACCGCCCTCGACGTGCACACCCACGTGGAGATCGACAGCAGCGGCCACCGCTCGCTCGACGACGAGCTGATGGCGGCCTCGGAGAAGTACTTCAAGTCCGGGGCCGAGCGCACCCCGTCGCTGGACGCCATCGCGCAGCACTACCGCGAGCGCGGCATGGCCGCCGTCGTGTTCACCGTGGACTGCGAGACCGCCACCGGGCACCCGCCCAACTCGGTGGTCGAGATCGCCGAAGGCGCGGCCCGGAACAACGACGTCCTCATCCCGTTCGGCTCGGTGGACCCGTGGCGGGGAGCCGCGGCGGTGCGCCGCGTGCACCAGCTGGTCGAACAGCACGGGGTGCGCGGCTTCAAGTTCCACCCCAGCCTGCAGGGGTTCGAACCCAACGACCGCAGGTTCTACCCGCTGTACGAGGCGATCGCCGAGCACGGGGTGCCGGCGCTGTTCCACACCGGCCAGACCGGGATCGGCGCCGGGCTGCCCGGCGGGCACGGCATCAAACTGCGCTACTCCGACCCGATGCTGCTCGACGACGTCGCCGCCGACTTCCCCGAACTGACCATCATCATGGCGCACCCGTCAGTCCCCTGGCAGGACGAGGCGATCTCCATCGCCACCCACAAGAGCAACGTCTACATCGACTTGTCCGGCTGGTCGCCGAAGTACTTCCCGCCGCAGCTGGTGCGGGCCGCCAACTCGATGCTGCGGCACAAGGTGCTGTTCGGCTCCGACTTCCCGGTCATCCAGCCGGACCGGTGGTTCGCCGATTTCGCCAAGCTGGAGATCAAGGACGACGTCAAGCCGCTGATCTACAAGGAGAACGCGCTGCGCGCCCTGCGGCTGCGCGACTGAGGCGGTGCGGAGGCCGCCGGTGGTGCCGATCGGGACCGGCGGCCTCCGGCCAGCCCATCCCCCGGCTGCTTGGTTCGCGCCCCCGCGCCGCCTCCTCCGGAGGTTCAGACCAAGAGAGGTAGCTACGCTGGGCGGGGTGTGCGGCATCGTTGGTTATGTAGGACATCGGCAGGCCCTCGACGTCGTCCTGAACGGCCTGCGACGACTCGAGTACCGCGGCTACGACTCCGCGGGCGTGGCGTTGCTGGACGGACAGGGCGGCCTGGCCGTGGAACGCGCGGCCGGCGCGCTGTCCAACCTCGAGAAGCGGCTCGGTGAGGTCGAGGCGGAGAAGTTCGCCGGGCACAGTGGCATGGGGCACACCCGGTGGGCCACGCACGGTGCCCCGAACGACCGGAACGCCCACCCGCACCGGGACGCCAGCGGCAAGCTCGCGGTGGTCCACAACGGCATCATCGAGAACTTCGCCGAGCTGCGCGCCGAGCTGGAGGCGGACGGCGTGGAGATGGCCAGCGAAACCGACACCGAAACCGCGGCTCATCTCATCGCCCGTGCCTACGAGTCCGGTCGGACCGCGGGCGATCTGCCGGCCAGCGTGCGCGCCGTGGCCCGGCGCCTGGAAGGGGCCTTCACCCTCGTCGTCACCCACGCCGACGAACCGGACAAGGTGGTGGCGGCGCGGCGCAACTCCCCGCTGGTGGTGGGGGTCGGTTCCGGGGAGAACTTCGTGGCCTCCGATGTCGCCGCGTTCATCGAGCACACCCGGCAGGCCGTGGAACTCGGCCAGGACCAGGTCGTGACCATCACCGCCGACGGGTACGAGATCACCGACTTCTCCGGTGCGGAAGCCGTCGGCAAGCCGTTCACCGTCGACTGGGACCTCTCCGCGGCGGAGAAGGGCGGCCACGACTACTTCATGCTCAAGGAGATCGAGGAGCAGCCGGAGGCGCTGCAGAACACCCTGCGCGGCCACTACGCCGACGGCCGGGTCGTGCTCGACGAGCTCCGGCTCACCGAGCAGGACCTGCGGGACGTGGACAAGGTGTTCGTGGTGGCCTGCGGGACCGCCTACCACGCCGGGCTGGTCGCCAAGTACGCCATCGAGCACTGGTGCCGCATCCCGGTCGAGGTGGAGCTGGCCAGCGAATTCCGGTACCGCGACCCGGTGCTCGGCCGGGACACCCTGGTGGTGGCGATCTCCCAGTCCGGGGAGACCGCCGACACCCTGGAGGCGGTCCGGCACGCCCGCTCCCAGCGGGCCCGGGTCCTGGCCATCTGCAACACCAACGGTGCGCAGATCCCCCGCGAGTCCGACGCCGTGCTCTACACGCACGCCGGCCCGGAGATCGGGGTGGCCGCGACCAAGACCTTCCTCGCCCAGGTGGCCGCGAACTACCTGGTGGGCCTGGCCCTGGCGCAGGCCCGGGGCACCAAGTACGCCGACGAAGTCGCCCGCGAGTTCGACGAGCTGGCCCAGATGCCCGAGGCCGTCCGCAAGACCCTCTCCACAGTGGAGCAGATGCGCCGGATCGGGCACGAGCTGGTGGACGCCAAGGCGGTCCTGTTCCTCGGCCGGCACGTCGGCTACCCGGTGGCGCTGGAAGGCGCGCTCAAGCTCAAGGAGCTGGCCTACATGCACGCCGAGGGGTTCGCCGCGGGCGAGCTCAAGCACGGCCCGATCGCGCTGATCGAGGACGACCTGCCGGTGGTGGTCGTGATGCCGTCGCCGACCGGGCGGGCCCTGCTGCACGCCAAGATGGTGTCCAACATCCGCGAGATCCAGGCGCGCGGCGCCCGCACCATCGTCATCGCCGAGGAGGGCGACGAGACGGTCCGGCCGTTCGCCGACGAGCTGATCACCGTGCCCCAGGTGCCCACCCTGCTGCAGCCGCTGGTCTCCACCGTGCCGCTGCAGGTCCTGGCGGCCGAGGTGGCCCGGGGCCGCGGGTACGACGTGGACAAGCCGCGCAACCTCGCCAAGTCCGTCACCGTCGAGTGAGCCGGTGCTCGTCCCGGAGAGCACCGGATGATCGTCGGCATCGGCACGGACCTGGTCTCGATCAGCCGGTTCGCCGCGGCCCTGCGGCGCACGCCCGCGCTCGCCGAGCGGCTGTTCACCCCGGCTGAACGCGCCGGCCCGGACGGCCAACCCCGCTCCACCGCTTCCTTGGCGGCCCGGTTCGCCGCCAAGGAAGCCGCCGCCAAAGCGGTCGGGGCCCCCGCTGGTTACCGGCTCGCCGATTGCGAGGTCGTCAGCGGGCCCGGGGGAAGACCGGAGCTGCGGATCGGCGGGCGGTTGGCCCAGGTGGCCGCCGAGCGCGGGGTCAGCGCGTGGCACGTTTCGCTCACCCACGACGCAGGTGCCGCCGTCGCCTTCGTCGTCGCGGAACGCCGCTGAACCGGCGGTCCGCTCCGCCCCGGACGGGACTCGCTAGAGTTCCCGGCACCGCTGGTCGTCTTCCGAGAACAGCAGACCGGAGTTCGTTCCGGCCGCACCACAGCCAGGAGGAAGCAGATGCTAGGAGTGTGGACCCCGGAGCAGATCCGCGCCGCCGAAGACCGGCTGTTCACCCGGGTACCGGAACCGCAGGTCATGCGTCGGGCCGCCTACGCGGTCGCGGTCCACACCGCCCAGGTCCTCGAGGAGCGCACCGGAGGAGTGGCCGGTCGCCACGTCACCTTGCTGGTGGGCGCCGGCAACAACGGGGGAGACGCCCTGTGGGCCGGGCACTTCCTGCGCCGCCGCGGAGCGGGCGTCACCGCTGTCCTGCTGGCTCCGGAGAAAGCGCACCCGGCGGGGTTGGCCGCGCTGCGCCGCAGCGGGGGGCGGGCCGTGCCGGCCCAGGACGAGCACGCGGACACCGCGGGGGTGGGTGCCCAGGCCGCGGGGGCGCTCGACCGGGCCGACGTGGTGGTCGACGGCATCGTCGGGTTGTCCGCCCGCGGTGGGCTGCGCCCGGTGGCCGCCGAGCTGGCCCGCCGCATCGACGTCCCCGTCGTCTCGGTGGACCTGCCCAGCGGGGTGGACCCGCTGACCGGGGCGGTCGAGGGCGCCGCGATCGACGCCGACGTGACCGTCACGTTCGGCGGCTACAAGCCCGCTCACGTGCTGACCCCCGCCGCCGCCCACTGCGGGCGCACCGAGGTGGTCGACATCGGGCTCGACGGGCACCTCGACGACCCCGAGCTGCACCTGCTGGAGGCGGCGGACGTGGGGGCGAACTGGCCGGTTCCCGGCCCGGAGGACAACAAGTACACCCAGGGGATCGTGGGGATCGCCGCCGGGTCGGCCCGCTTCCCGGGGGCCGCGGTGCTGGCCGCCGGCGCTGCTGTGCAGGCCAAAGCGGGCATGGTGCGCTACGCCGGTCCGGTCGCCGACCTGGTGCGGTCGCACTGGCCGGAGGTGGTGGCCACCGGTTCGGTCGGGGACGCCGGACGGGTGCAGGCGTGGGTGGTGGGCCCGGGCATCGGCACCGGGGCCAGCGGCCGGGACGTGCTGGCCGGGATCCTCGAGGACGGCCACCCCGTGTGCGCCGACGCCGACTCGATCACCCTGCTGAGCAGCGACCCGACGTTGTGGGACGCCCGGGACCCGGACACCCCGCTGGTGCTCACCCCGCACGAGGGGGAGTTCGCCCGGCTGGTGAGGGAGAAGCCCGGGCCCGACCGGGTCGCCAAGGCCCGGGAAGTCGCCGAGCGGTTCAACGCGGTGCTGCTGCTGAAGGGCAACACCACCCTGATCGCCGCCCCGGACGGGCGGGTGCTGGTCAACCACTCACCGCACGCTTGGCTGGCCACCGCCGGCTCCGGGGACGTGCTCTCCGGCTTGATCGGGGCGCTGCTGGCCGCCGGCATCGATCCGTGGCTGGCCTGCGGTTACGCCGCCTACGTGCACACCCTGGCCGCGGAGATCGCCGCCGGCGGGGCGCCGGGCGCGCCGACCGGGGCGTCCGGGGTGCTGCGGGCGGTCCCGGAAGCCATCCGCCGGGTCCGGGCCTGCGGCCGCAGCTGACGGGAGCGCTGGTCAGCCGGGGTGAGCACCGGAACGTCCCCGGGTGGTGTGCGACGATGGCAGGGCCATGACTGCCCAGTCCTACCACGCTGATCTGCTAATCGATCTCGGCGCGATCCGCCGGAACGTGACGGTGCTGTCCGGGCTCGCCCGCAACTCGGGAGCTCGGACCATGGCCGTGGTGAAGTCCGACGGGTACGGCCACGGGGCCGTGCACGTCGCCCGGGCCGCGCTCGAAGCCGGCGCCGACAGCTTGGGGGTGGCCACCCTCGACGAGGCGCTGCGGCTGCGCGAGGCCGGCTTCACCGTTCCCCTGCTGTGCTGGCTGTACACCGCGGACGTGGATTTCGCCCCGGCCATTGCCGCCGACATCGACCTCTCGGCTTCCTCCAGCGGTGAACTGCGGAGGATCGCGGCGGCCGCGGCCGCGCAGGGGCGCACCGCCCGGGTGCACTTGAAGATCGACACCGGGCTGTCCCGCAACGGCAGTCCCGCCGAGCTGTGGCCGGTGCTGGTCGAGGAGGCGGCGAAGGCCCAGGCCGACGGGCACGTCGAAGTGGTCGCGGTGTGGTCGCACCTGGCTTGCGCCGACGAACCCGGCCACCCGTCGATCGACCAGCAAGCGCACCGGTTCCAGCGGGCCTACGAGCAGGCCCGCGCGGCGGGGTTGACCCCCATCCGGCACCTGGCCAACTCGGCGGCCGTGCTGACCCGCCCGGACTTGCACTTCGAGCTGGTGCGCCCGGGCATCGCCGTCTACGGGCTGGACCCGGTGCCGCAGCACGGCGACCACGGGCTGCGGCCGGCCATGACGTTCCGCTCGTCCGTGGTGTTGACCAAGCGGATCGAGGCCGGGGAGAGTGTTTCCTACGGGCAGCTGTGGACCGCGGAACGGGCGACCACCTTGGCGCTGGTTCCCGTCGGGTACGCGGACGGGGTGCCGCGCACCCTGTCCGGTCGGATGTCGGTGTGGCTGGCCGGCAAGCGCCGCCCGGTGGTCGGCCGGGTGTGCATGGACCAGCTCGTGGTCGACTGCGGGGACGACGCAGTGGCGGTGGGGGACGAAGTGGTGCTGTTCGGCCCGGGAGATCGAGGTGAGCCGACCGCTGCCGAGTGGGCCGAGAAGATCGGCACGATCCACTACGAGATCGTCACCGGCATGTACCGGCCGCGGGTGAGCCGGACCGTGGTGGACTCGCGGGAGCCCGCGTGAGGTCCGTCTGGCAGACGGCCGCTTGGGTGAGCGGCATGGTCGGGGCCGCGGCCACCGGTGCGGTGGTGGGCGCGTTCGCCCACAGCACCCGGGCGATGGCCCGGCGCGCCGCCGCCCAGGAGGAGCCGCTGGGGCGGCTCCCCGTCGACCGCCAGTCCACGGTGGCGGCCGATGACGGGATTCCGCTGGTGGTGCGGGAAGTGCTGCCGGCGGGTGGGGCGGAAGCCGAGGTCACGGTGGTCTTCGTGCACGGCTTCGCGCTGGATTCCCGGTGCTGGCACTTCCAGCAGCGGGACCTCCCCGGTCTCGCCGACCCGCCGGTCCGCCTGGTGCTGTACGACCAGCGCAGCCACGGACGTTCCGGGCAGTCCACCAAGAGCGGCAGCACGATCGAGCAGCTCGGTCGGGATCTCGACGCGGTGCTGCGGGCCGTCGCACCCACCGGGGACGTCGTGCTGGTCGGCCATTCGATGGGCGGCATGACGATCATGGCGTTGGCCGAGCAGCGCCCGGAGCTGTTCCGCGACCGGGTGCGCGGGGTGGCGTTGATGAGCACTTCGGCGGGCGACGTGGGGTCTTCCGGGTTGGGGAAGACGTGGTTGTCCCGCCGGAACCCGCTGCCGCGGGGCTTGGCGGTGCTGGCCGGGGTGCAGCCGGAGCTGGTGGAGCGGACCCGGCGGCTCGGGGACCAGGTGACGTGGCGGCTGGTGCGCAACCTCTCCTTCGGCGACCGCGATGTGCCGCCGGAGGTCGTCGATCTGATGGCGGAGATGATCGGGGCCACCACGGTGCGGGTGGTCACCGATTTCCTGGACACCCTCAGCGAGCACGACCGGCGGGCCGCGTTGGCGGCGCTGCGCCGGTGCGAGGTGCTGATCCTCGCTGGCGAGGCGGACCGGGTGACCCCGTTCTCCCCGCACGCCGAGGTGCTGGCCGGGGAGTTGCCGGCGGCCAGGTTGGTGAAGGTCAGCGGGGCCGGGCACCAGGTGATGCTGGAGCGCCCCGAGCTGGTCACCGAGCAGTTGGCGGAACTGGTGAGGAGAGCGTGCGGGAGGTGCCGGTCGTGAGCTCTGCCCTGCGGACGGTCGAGCTGCCGCGTGAAGAGGACACCCTGGCTTTCGGGCGTCGGTTGGGGGCCCTGCTGCAGGCCGGTGACCTGGTGCTGCTGGACGGGCCGCTGGGGGCCGGCAAGACCGTGCTCACCCGGGGCATCGCCGCCGGCATGGGCGTCACCGGAGCGGTCACGTCGCCCACGTTCGTGATCGCCCGGGTGCACCGGCCGGACGTGGCGGACCGGCCGGCCCTGGTGCACGTCGACGCCTACCGGTTGGGCGGCTTGGAGGAGATCGACGACCTGGACCTGGACACCGATCTCACCGAGTCGGCCGTGGTGGTCGAGTGGGGATCGGGGATGGCGGAGCAGCTCGCCGACAGCTTCTTGGCCGTCCGGTTGCAGCGGCGGCCGGACGACGTCCGCGAGCTGACCCTGGAACCGCACGGGGAGCGGTGGGAGCAGCGGGTCGTCGAGCTGGTCGAGCAGTTCGAGTAGCGCGGGGGGTGCCCCCGCGGTTTCAGTGCGAGCGGCTGACGTTGAGCTCGGTGGACAGTTCGCGGGCCAGCCGCTGCATCAGCGGGATGACTTCGTCGGTGGAGATGCGCACCATGCGCCCTTCCGGGCCGCTGATGGAGATCGCCGCGCCGGCGGGGGCGCCGGGGACCGCGACCGCGTAGCAGCGCACCCCGACTTCCTGCTCGCCGTCGTCGACGGCGTAGCCCTGCCGGCGGATCCGCGCCAGCTCTTCGTGCATGGCGTCCACGCTGGTGATGGTGCGCTCGGTTTGCGGGCGCATGCCGTTGCGGGTGAGCAGCTGGGTGACCTCGTCCGGGGGCAGGGTCGCCAGGACGGCTTTGCCGACCGCGGTGGCGTGCGCGTCGACCCGCCGCCCGACTTCGGTGAACATCCGCATCGAGTGCTGGGACGGCACTTGCGCCACGTAGACGACTTGGTCTCCGTCCAGCACCGCCATGTTCGAGGTTTCCCCGGTGGTTTCGGTGAGCTCCGCCAGGTAGGGGCGGGCCCAGGAGCCGAGGGCGCGGCTGGCGGTTTCGCCGAGCCGGATCAGTCGGGAGCCCAGCGCGTAGCGGCGGGACGGCTGCTGGCGGGCGTACCCGGCTGCGACCAGGGTTCGGACGATGCGGTGGATGGTCGGCAGCGGGAGCCCGGACTTGTCGGCGAGTTCGGACAGCGCCACCTCGCCACCGGCGTCCGCCATCAGCTCGAGGAGTTCGAAGGCACGTTCGACCGACTGCACGCCTCCGCTGCCGTTCGTCTGGCGCGAGCCAGTAGTCATTGCTGAACTCCCCTCCACATAGCGGGCTGAGCCGCAGTTTAGCCGGTTGCGGGTGCCACAGCTCAGTTGCTTCGAACGCTATATGGAAACTAACATCCACGATGCAGAAAAACTGAGGAGTACCGCATGCGAGCCTCGTCGTCGCGCATCGCCAGGTGCGAAGACGTGCTCCGCGCGGCAAGGTGAGCCAGCAGCCACCGTCCGAATACCCCGCAGCAGAAAGAGGTTGACTTCCCATGTCCGAATTGCCACAGGGTGTGCAGGTGCTCGGCGGTGCCGTCGAGCGCGGTGACGAGATCCTCACCAAGGAGGCGCTGGAGTTCGTGGCCGGGCTCCAGCGGGCTTTCGGCGCTCGCCGGGACGAATTGCTGGAGCGCCGCAAGCAGCGTCGGGAAGAGGCCGCCAAGAAGGGCCGGCTGGACTTCCTGGAGGAGACCAAGCACATCCGCGAGGGCGACTGGAAGGTCGCCGAGCCGCCGGCCGACATCCTGGACCGCCGGGTCGAGATCACCGGCCCGACCGAGCGCAAGATGTCGATCAACGCGCTGAACTCCGGCGCCCGCGTCTGGCTGGCCGACCTGGAGGACGCCAACACCCCGCACTGGCACAACGTGGTCTCCGGCCAGGTCAACCTGTACGACCTGGTCCGCAAGCAGATCGAGTACACCTCGCCGGAGGGCAAGCACTACAAGCTGCGCGATGACGTGCGGCACGCCGTTCCGCTGGTCCGGCCCCGCGGTTGGCACTTCGACGAGAAGCACGTCCTGGTCGACGGCAAGCCCGTGGTGGCGGCGCTGCTGGACTTCGGCCTGTACTTCTTCCACAACGCGCAGGAGCTGATCAACCGGGGCAGCGGCCCGTACTTCTACCTGCCGAAGATGGAGAGCCACCTCGAGGCTCGCCTGTGGAACGACGTGTTCACCCACGCCCAGAAGGAGCTGGGCATCCCGCACGGCACCATCCGGGCCACGGTGCTGATCGAGACCTTCCCGGCCGCGTTCGAGATGGAGGAGATCCTCTACGAGCTGCGCGACCACTCCGCGGGTCTCAACGCCGGCCGCTGGGACTACCTGTTCAGCGTCATCAAGACCTTCCGCGACTCCGACAAGTACATCCTGCCGGACCGCAACGCCGTGACCATGACCGCGCCGTTCATGCGCGCCTACACCGAGCTGCTGGTGCGCACCTGCCACAAGCGCGGCGCGTTCGCCATCGGCGGCATGGCCGCGTTCATCCCGACCAAGGACCCGGCCACCAACGAGAAGGCGCTGGCCAAGGTGCACGACGACAAGAAGCGCGAGGCCAACGACGGCTTCGACGGCTCCTGGGTCGCCCACCCCGGCCTGGTCGACGTCTGCTACGAGGAGTTCACCAAGGTCCTCGGCGACAAGCCGAACCAGATCGACCGCACCCGCGAGGACGTCCAGATCACCGCTGAGCAGCTGCTCGACGTGGCCTCCACCCCGGGTGAGAAGACCATGGAGGGCCTGCGCGGCGCGGTCGACGTCGGCGTCCGGTACCTGGTGTCCTGGCTGGGCGGCAACGGCGCGGCGGCCATCCACAACCTGATGGAGGACGCCGCCACCGCCGAGATCTCCCGCTCCCAGGTGTGGCAGTGGGTGCACAACGACGTCGTGCTGGCCAGCGGCGAGCGGGTCACCAAGGACCTGGTCCGCGAGGTGCTGGCGGACACCGAGAAGCAGCTGCGGGCCGAGCCCGGCTTCCCGGTGGAGCACCTCAGCAAGGCCGTCGAGCTGTTCGAGCAGGTGGCGATTTCCGACGAGTTCGTTGACTTCCTCACCCTGCCCGCTTATGAGCAGATCGACTGAGTAGCACCGGCCGGGAGCCCGCAGCGGGCTCCCGGGTTCCCGGAAGGAGCGGGTAAGTGCCAAGGATTTCCTTGCGGTCCGAAGCGGTTTCCGCCCGGCTCTCCCGGCTGTCCGCCGTGGACGAGCTGAAAGAGCAGGTGTACCCCGGAACCAAACAGGTGCGGCAACCGGTGCACACCTGCTACGTCCCGGCCGACCAGGTGGGGGCCGGCACGGTCCGCGAGTGGGGTCAGCAGGCGCTCGCCGCGCTCGACGAACACGCGGGTGGGCCCGAGGACTTCACCGACATCCTCGGGCTCGCCCCGCAGATCGCGCCCGCGGTGCACGAGCGGGTGCGCTGGAAGCTCCGCCGGGAACCGGTGGAGGACTTGCGGATCGACTTCGAAGACGGCTACGGCAACCGCCCGGACGAGGTCGAGGACGCCGACGCCGAACGCGCCGCCGAGGTGGTCGCCGGGTGGTTGCAGGACGGGGCCGAACCGTTCTGCTTCGGGTTGCGGGTGAAGTCCTTCGACACCCCCGAGCTGCGAGCCCGTTCGATCCGCACCTTGGACATCTTCCTCACCGCCCTGCTGCAGCAGTGGGGCAGTCTGCCGAGCGGTTTCGTGGTGACCTTCCCGAAGGTCATCAGCGCGCTGCAGGTGGAGGTCTTCGTCGAGCTGCTGGAACTGCTCGAGCAGCAGCTCGGGATTCCGGACAACTCGCTGCGGTTCGAAATCCAGGTGGAAACGCCGCAGTCCGTGGTGGACGCGGAGGGGCGGATCGCGCTGCCCCGGTTCGTGCGGGCGGCCGGTGGCCGGGTGTCCGGATTGCACTTCGGCACCTACGACTACACCGCCAGCTGCGGGTTGACCGCCGAGCACCAGCACCTGGCGCACCGGGCCTGCGACTTCGCCCGCCACGTCATGCAGGTGTCGGCGGCCGGTACCGGCATATTCCTCTCCGACGGTTCCACCAACGTGCTGCCCGTCGGCGACCAGGTGCGGTCCGGCTGGCGCACGCACTACGAGCTGACCAGGCGTTCCCTCGAGCACGGTTTCTACCAGGGCTGGGACCTGCACCCCGGACAGCTGGTGACCAGGTACGCCGCGGTGTTCAGCGCGTTCCGGGAAGCCGCCCCGGCGGCGGCGCAGCGGATCGCCGACTACGTCGCGGCCACCACCGGTTCGGTGCTCGACGAACCGGCCACCGCCCGGGCGCTGGCCGGCTTCTTCGTCCGCGCGCTGGACAACGGCGGCACCGATGCGGACGAGGTCCGCCAGCTGACCGGATTGGACGAGCAGGCCCTCCGCGACTTGGCGCGGAACTGACTACAGTGGCTGGTGCCACTGGAAGCAGGACAGCGCCGTTTGCGGAGGGACGCGATGGCCGAGGAAGAGCGCAGCGGGACACCGCAAGACCTGGCCGGACGGCCGGCCCCCAACCAGGTGTTCGGCGAACCCGTCCGGCAGGGCGACACCGTCCTGGTCCCGGTGGCGAAGACCCGCTTCGGCCGGATCGGCGGCGATCGGGGCGTGGGCGTGGTCGGCAAACCGGTCGGCGCGTTCTCCGTTTCCGCCGACGGGAAGGTCGCTTGGCACCCGGCGGTCAGCGTCAACCGCATCGTGCTCGGTGGACAGATCGCCTTGGCGGTCGCGCTGGTCGCCTTCGCGGTGGCGTTCCGGCGCCGCCGCTAGTCCTCCGCCCCCACCGTCATCGGGTCCAACCCGCACCAGTCGCTCAGCTGGGCGGAGACCTCGGCGATGGTCGGCCGCGCTCCCGGGGCCGGTTCCAGGCACGTGTCGACCAGTTTGGCCAGTGCTGCCGGGACGTCCCTGCGGAAGGTGCGCAGCGGGGCGGCCACCTGATCGGTCTGCGGGTAGTACCGGCCGCCGTTGCTGGTGCGCTCCCGGTGGGAGAAGTCGGCCCACGGGGTGCGCCCGCACAGCGACTCGTACAGGGTGACGCCGAGCCCCCAGACGTCCACGGCCGGGGTCATCTCGGCACCCCGCGCCTGCTCGGGGGACAGGTAGTCGAACGTGCCGGCGGAGCTGCGCTCCCCGATCCGACAGGCCAGGCTCAGATCCAGCAGCACCGCTCGTCCGCCCACTGCGACCACATTGGATGGTTTGACGTCCAAGTGCACCCAGCCGCGCCGGTGCAGGTAGCCGAGCACCGAGCACAGTTGCATCCCCAGCACCGCCACGTCCGGCGGGTCCAGGGGGCCGTGCTCGGCTATCAGGTAGCCGAGCGTGCTGCCGGGCACGGTTTCGGTGATGACGGCCGGGCGCACCGGGGGGAGGGTCTGAACGATCTCGTAGCCGCGGACCAGGTTCGGGTGGGTCAGCTGGGTGAGCATGACGCCCTCGTTGCGCAGCCAGCCGAGAGCGCGCTGGTCGTCGGCCCGATCCGGGCGGAGGGTCTTGGCCACGCAGCGGCAGCTCCGGTCCTCGCTCCAGACGTCGTAGACGTCGAGCCGGCTCCCCCGGCGCAAGTGCGCTACTACTCGGTAACCCGTGGCGAGCAGTTCTCCGGGGGCGAGCACCTGCCTGGTGGCTGGTGAGCTGGTCTCCTCGGAGTAGTAGGAAGCTGAAGTATCAGCGGACACCATCGTCGGCAGGCGGCCCGGTCAACTGAGACTGCGCCGTCGGTAGTCGCTGGAGGAGCGACGTCGCCGATGATCGCTGCTGGAGAAGCGGCGCCGGTGATCGCTGCTGGAGCGGTAGCGCCGAGGCGCACTGCTGGAGTGCCCGTGCGAAACGTGCTTGGCCGGCGAGACCAGCTTGAACAGCTTGGAGAAGTCCACGAACGACCCCTTCCGCGATCTGCGCAACATATCGACTGGCGGGGCCATTCTCCTCGTATTTCGCGATTTGGTCGAGGCTTTTCGGTTTGTTGCCGCCCCGGCAGGCGCACCCGGGGCGGCAACGAGGCGCCGGCGAGCGGCCGGCGCAGCTCTCACGTGGAGCGGTGGTGCAGTGCGGCCGCGGCGTCGACGATCCCGTAGCCGTCGAGCGGGGTGTACACACCGCGGGTGTCGAGGTAGGGGTTGCGCGCCGTGCTCAACAGCGCTTCCTCCACCCCGTCGGCGTCCAGCCCCTGAGCAGCCAGCAGCGCGGCGACCCCGGAGACGTGCGGGGCGGCCATCGACGTGCCCGCGAAGGCGTCGTAGTCGGCGCCCCCGCACTCGCTCGAGCCGGTGCCCCGCGGAACCGTGGAGATCACGTCCTCGGTGCAGTCCCCACTGGCCCCGCCCGGGGCGGCGACCACCTTCATGTCGGGCTTGATCCCGAAGTTGGAGTACAGCGAATGCTTCTCTTCCTGGTCGGTCGCGGTCACGCACAGCGCCCCGGGCTCCCAAGCCGGGGTGGCGCACAGCGGGAAGGTGTCGTTGCCCGCCGAGGCGATCACCACCACGCCCTTCTCCCGGGCGTAGGCGATCGCGTCCTTGGCCTCGGACTGCAGGCCGAGCAGCGTCAGCAGCTGGGCGCCGGGCTGCGCGCCGAGGCTCATGTTGATGACATCGGCACCGTGGTCGGCTGCGTAGCGAATGCCGGCGGCGATGTCGGCGAACGAGCCGGAGCCGTTCTCCAGCACCTTGATCGGCATGATCTTGGCGTTCGGTGCGACGCCGGCGATGCCGGTGCCGTTGTTGGCCGCCGCCGCGGCGATGCCGGCGACGTGCGTGCCGTGCACGTCGGTTTCCTGTCCTACCCCGTCAACTCCTTTCCAGTCCCCGTTCCCGCAGGGCGCTGGCTCTTCTTCGCAGACGAAAGTGGCGCCGGGGACCAGGTTCGGCTTCAAGTCCGGGTGTTCGAGGTCGACGCCGGTGTCCACCACGGCGATGACCGCGCCCTCCCCGGTGCTCGTGCCCCACGCTTCGCGGGCCCGCACTTGGTCGAGCCCCCACTGCTGCTCAGCGAGCGGATCGCCGGAGGGTTGCCCGGCCGCCGTGGCCGGGACTGCGACGACTGACATGCCGATCAGTCCCGCAGTGATCAGAGATCGCATCCGCATTGCTGCTCCCAGAGGTTGGTGCAACTTCACGCGGAAAACGACGGAGCGATGAATGTGTTGCGCAACATTCTCGAAATGCAGCTGAGCGCAGCATCCAATTGCGACATTGGGACCAGCGTTCCGGTTATCGCCCGTTAATTTCGGATGGAAGCAGCAGTGGGGGAGAGGTCGTGCAGCGGTGCTGGTTGCTGCGTTCGGAGTCATGACCCGCTGCTCCGGACGTGCGGGGGAGCGCCTGGAGCAGCGGTGGGGAAGAAAATCCTTTGTTGCTCCGGTGTTGCGCTACCCGGTCGCCGGTTCGCCGGTGTCCGAACCGGACAGCGCGGTCCGCGTCCCGCCCCGGGTGGTGGTGAACAGCAAGTTCAACAGCAGGGCGACGATGCACCCGGTGCTGATGCCGGAATCCAGGATGGTGCGCAGGGATTCGGGGAAGTGCGCGTAGAACTCCGGTGCCACCACCGGGATCAGGCCGATGCCCAGGGAGCCGGCCACGATCAGCGCGTTGAATGGGTCGCTCAGCTTCGCCTTGCTGAGCGTCCGAATGCCACTGGCGGTGACCGAGCCGAACAGCACCAGCGCTGCGCCGCCGAGCACCGGTTGCGGCACCAGGGCGATCACCGCGCCCACCACAGGGAACAGTCCTAACAGGATCAACAGGAAGCCACCGGTGGCCACCACGTAGCGGCTGCGCACCCGGGTCAACGCCACCAGGCCGATGTTCTGGGCGAAGGCGCTGCAGGTGAAGCCGCCGAAGACCGCGCTGAGCGCGCTGCCGGCGCCGTCCGCCCGCAACCCGGCCGCGATGGTGCGCTCGTCGGCCGGGCGGTCCACGATCTCGCCGAGCGCGATCATGTCCGCCGTGCTCTCCATCATGGCCACCAGCATCACGATGCAGATCGCGACCGTGGCGGTGATGCTGAACGACGGGGCTCCCAGCGCGAAGGGCAGCGGCGCGTCGAAGATCGGCGCCTGGCGGAAGGTCGTGGCGTCCACCTGGCCCAACGGCCAGGCGATGAGGGTGCCGGCCACCAGCCCCAGCAGCAGGGCGATGCGGTTCCAGAACCCGCGGAGGAACCGGTTGAACAGCAGCACGAGGACGAACGCGGTCGCGCCCAGGGCGATCTTCTCCGGGGCGGCGTAGTCGGCCGCACCAGGGTCTTGGCCGGCTATCCAGTTGATGGCCACCGGCATCAGGGACAGGCCGATCAGCGTGATGACGGTGCCGTTGACCACCGGGGGGAAGAAGCGGACCAGTCGGGAGAAGGCCGGCGCCACCAAGAAGGCCAGCGCCCCGGCAACCAGCACCGCTCCGTAGACGACCGACAGCGGGTTCTGCGTCCCGTCCTGCTGCCCCGTGATCGCCAGTATCGGTGCCACGGAAGCGAAGGTGACGCCGTTGACGAACGGCAGCCGGGCACCCACGCGCCAGATGCCCAGCGACTGCAGGAGGGTGGCGATGCCGGCCGAGAACAAGCTGGCCCCGATCAACAGGACCAGCTCCACCGGGGGAAGGCCGATGGCTTCACCGATGATCAGCGGTGGGGCGACAACGCCGGCGTACATGGCGACGACGTGCTGCAGCCCGTAAACGGTCATCCGACCAGCCGGCAGCACTTCGTCCACCGGGTGCGAATCAGATTCCGCCGGGCTGCTCTTGCGTCGCGTCCGGAAGAAGGGCATGGGGGCTCCTGGAACGCGGGAAAACCGGTGATCTCATCCTTCTGCCAGCTGCTGACTGCTGTTTTTCGCTGGTGTTACGGGTGGTTTCGCCGTCCGCACGGCGCGGGAGCTGTCGTGGTGACCGGGGTCGCCGGTTGCTCGGCGACCCCGCTCCGGTCCTCGTTGGACGCGCGGTGGTTCTTCTCGGGACTTCAGAATTCCGGCAGGCTGTACCAGGCCATGGGGTCCTCTTCGGCGTCGTCGCGCTTCACGACACCTTCGATGAGCCCGTACGGTCGGTCGGCGGCGTGGAAGACCTCGTTGTTGTTCTCCAGGCCGCAGAACGACAGGTCGACCAGGAAGTGGTGCTTGTTCGGCAGGGACAGCCGCACTTCGGCCACTTCCGGGTGCTTGGCGAGCACGGCTTTGCCCATCTCGTAGAGCGTTTGCTGCAGCGCCAGGCTGTGGGTGACGGCGAACGCCTCCAGCATCGCCGAGCGCACCGATTCGAACGTCTTCCCCCAGTCGACGTCGGTGCTCGAGTACCGCCACCGCGCGGTGACCGCGGTGGCCAGCACCCGGTCGTCGGTTTCGGCGAGCGTGGTGTACTCGTCCTTGACGTAGCCGGAGAACTCGGAGCCGGTGGATTTGAGGACGAGCAGGTCCTTCAGCCCGGAGACCACGTGCTCGCGGTCGCCGTCGATGGTCACCGCGGTGGTGCGCTTCTCGTCGCTGCTGCGCAGGAACGAGTGGTCGTGCCCGGAGCCGCCGACCGGGATCCGGTCCCAGCTGTGCTCTTCGACCAGGATGCGGGCGCCGTGCACCGTCGGCTGGGAGGAGACGAAGTGCCGGCCCAGTCGCAGCGCGAAGTCCTCTATCTCGCCGACCGGCTGCTGCTTGGCGAAGGCGTAGACGGTGTTCTTCTGGGTGTCGGTGGGCAGGACCGCCGAGTTGTCGCCTTCGTGGTGGGTGGCGTCGAAGTCGCCGCGCAACGACGTGCTGACGGTGAGGTCCTTGATGCTGTGCCGGGGGGTGCTGCGGTCCACCGCAACCAGGCGGACTTCCGCCTTGCCGTACTGGTTGGCGCCGATGACGATCCCCATTGGTGGTCAACTCCCTCGATAAGTGGAATAGGCGAACGGGCTCAGCAGCAGGGGGACGTGGTAGTGCTGCTCCGGATCGCTGATCCGGAAAGCGATCTGCACTTGCGGGTAGAACGTCTCGACCCCGCGGTCCGCGAAGTAGGCGCTGGTCTCGAAGGTCAACCGGTAGTCGCCGGCGGTGAGCCGGTCGGGGCCGAGGTCGCGGATCCGCCCGTCGGCGTCGGTGGTCGCCTCGGCGATCGCCGTCCAGCCCGCGCCGTCGTTCTGCTCCAGTCGGACGGTGATCCCGGCGGCCGGGGTGCCTCGGCTCGCGTCCAGCACGTGCGTGGTGACGGCGCTCATTGCTCAACCACCTTCATCAGTCGAAGTCGGGCGATCTTGCGCAGTTCGTCAGCGACCACGGCCATTTCGGTCTCCGGGTCGTTGTCCAATCTGGAGTGCAGGATCTCCAGCAGTTCCGCGCCGCTGCGGCCGCTGGCGCAGACGAGGTAGACGTGCCCGAATCGGCGCTCGTACTCGGCGTTCGCCTCTCGCAGCTGTTGCATCAGCCGCTCGTCGGCTGGGTCCACACCGGACTGCTCGGTGCGCGACCAAGCTGCGGTGCTCGACCTCTCCGACGGGCGTTCGCCGATGCGCGGGTGCGCGGCCAGCGCGCGGTGGATCTCGGCGCGGGTGAGCCCGGGGGCGGCGGTGTCCGCTGCTCGGTAGAGGTGGGTGGCGGTGGCGAACGGCCGCTGCCGGATGATGTCGTCGGCCCACCGGGGGACGTCGAGGCAGGCGAGCAGTTCCGGGGCGAGTTCGTCGGCCGGTAGGGAATTGATCCTGGGCAGGCCTGGCGTGGCTGGTGTCGGCATTCCGGCCCTCCGGACGGGGCGTTCTCGTCAATCACTGCGGTCCTGGCAGCTGGTGAGGCAGAAAACTACGGCCAACCCCGCAAGGTGTCAACAGTTTGTTGAACTAGCTGGTCAGCGTGATCAAGAGGGGAATTTCCTGGTCAGGGGTGGACGAGAACGGCATCGAGTCCCGGCGTTCCGCCGGGCGGCGGAAGCGGCAGGACCACCCGCTCGCAGCAATCAGCCGCGTTCCCGGTTGAGGTAGTTGTAGACGGTGAACCTGCTGACGCCCAGTGCTCTGGCCACCGCCTCCACGGACTTGCGCACCGTGAACGCGCCGCGCTCCTCCAGCAGGCGGACCGCGCGCTGCTTCTCCTCCCGCGGGAGGTCGGCCAGCCGACCACCCAACTCCGCCTCCACCTGGGCGATCAGCCGGTCGAGCGCGGAAACCAGCCCCGCGTCCGGCAGCCGCACCGCGATCGCGGGACTGCCCTCCCAGTGCAGCACGACGTCCCCGGGCTCCCGCTCGTCCAGCGGCACGGCGACGGCGCCGATCTGCTCCAGCAGCGGGGCTATCGCGGTGGCCAGCGGATGCACGCCACCAGCCTAAGCCCGCTCTTCGGGGGAGGGCGTCGCGGATATCTGCAACGTGATTCGAGTCGCCCCCGCGCTCAGCGCGGCGTCCAGCATCTGCGCGAGAGCGGGCAGCAGCTCCTCGCGGTCCGCTTCCAGGGTCGTGCCGAACGGCCCGAAGTCCGGTTCCAACCCCGCGGTGCGCAGGCAGTCGCGCGCCGCCACGGCGTGCTCCGGCGGATCGCCTTCCCCGCGGAAGGGCTCGGTGGTGAACTCGGCTCGCAGCATCATCGGTCCTCCCCGGACGTGCCGTGGTCGCCTCTGCCGCGACCGAGTCTTCCGGATTCGCCGCGAGCGGGGAAGGCGGTGTGCCGGTGCTGGGGGTGGGCGGTGCCGGATAATGCCCGGTTGCGGGCAGCAAGAGCGGCCGACCGGAAGCGGGGGAACCCTGGTGCACATCGAACGTTTCGACGTCAACCTCTCCATCCTGTTCACCGAGCTGGACCTGCTGCAACGGCCGGCGGCGGCCAAGGAGGCCGGGTTCAGCGCGGTCGAGTTCTGGTGGCCGTTCGCCGAACCGGTTCCGGCCGACCGGGAAGTCGACCGGTTCGTCCGCGCTGTCGAGGACGCCGGGGTGCAGCTGGTCAGCCTGAACTTCTTCGGCGGCGACATGCCGGCGGGGGAGCGCGGCGTGCTCAGCAACCCGGCCCGGGCCGACGAGTTCGCCGACAACGTCGACGTGGTGGTCGGCATCGGGGAACGGCTCGGCTGCCGGGCGTTCAACGCGCTCTACGGCAGCCGCGTCGACGGGGTCAGCGCGGCGGAGCAGGACGAGACCGCCGTCGAGCAGCTGGCCCGAGCGGCCACCGCCGTCCAGCGCATCGGTGGCTCGGTGCTGGTCGAACCGCTGTCCGGGACCCCCGGCTATCCGCTGCGGACCGCGGCCGACGCGCTCGCGGTGGTCCACCGGGTCCGCGAGCAGGCCGGTGCGGGCGACGTGCGATTGCTGTGCGACCTGTACCACCTCGCGGTCAACGGCGACGACCTGGACGCGGTGATCGACGAGCACGCCGCCGAGATCGGGCACGTGCAGCTCGCCGATGCGCCGGGCCGCGGGGAACCCGGCACCGGGCAGCTCGACTTCGGGCACTTGTTGGGCAAACTCGACGCAGCCGGCTACCGGGGCAACATCGGGCTGGAGTACCGGCCGAGCGGTGCCAGCGCGGACAGCTTCGGGTGGATGGACCGGCTGCTGCGGTGAGGAGGCGGCCAATGAGCAAGATCGGTTTCATCGGACTGGGCATCATGGGCGGACCGATGGCGGCGAACCTGGTCCGCGCCGGCCACGAGGTGACCGGTTACAACCGCAGCCCGGCCAAGACCGAGCGGCTGGTCGAGCAGGGCGGTGCAGCGGCGTCCAGCGTGGCCGAAGCGGTCCGCGACGCCGACGTCGTCATCACCGTGCTGCCGGACTCGCCGGACGTCGAGGCGGTGGTGCTGGGCGAGGACGGGGTGCTGGCCAACGCCCCCGAAGGGGCTTTGCTCATCGACTGCAGCACGGTCCGCCCGGACGTGCCGCGGCGCATCGCCGAGAGGGCCGCCGGTCGACTTCGGGTGGTCGACGCGCCGGTCAGCGGCGGAGAGCCGAAGGCGATCGACGGAACGCTGTCCGTGATGGTCGGCGCGGCGGAGGAGGACTTCCCCGCGGCCCGGGAAGTGCTCCGGGCGGTGGGCTCCACCGTCGTGCACGTCGGCCCGGTCGGCAGCGGTCAGACGGTGAAGGCGGCCAACCAGCTCGTCGTCGCCGGCAACATCGCGCTGCTGGCCGAGGCCCTGGTGTTCCTGGAAGCGCACGGGGTGGAGACCGGCCCGGCCCTGGAAGTGCTGGGCGGCGGGCTCGCCGGGAGCGCGGTGCTGGACGCCAAGGCGGAGAAGATGCGCGAGCGGGAGTTCGCTCCCGGTTTCCGGCTCGAACTGCACCACAAGGACCTCGGCATCGTGCAGGACGCCGCCCGCCAGCGGCAGCTGGTTGCGCCGCTGACCGCGCTGGTCGGCCAGCTGGTTGCCGCGGCCAACGCCCAGGGGGACGGAAAGCTCGACCACTCCGCCCTGTTCCGCCAGATCGCCCAGCTCAACGGGCGCGATTGAGCGATCGGAGATCGGTTTGGCCACTCCCGTGCTGCTCGCCCCGGACAAGTTCAAGGGGTCGCTGACCGCTGCCGAGGTGGCGGCGGCGCTGGCCGACGGCATCCGCCGGGTCGCCCCGGGCGTCGACGTCCGGCAGGCTCCGGTGGCCGATGGCGGGGACGGCACCGTCGCCGCCGCGCTGGCCAGCGGCTTCCAGCCGGTGCCCGTCACGGTCAGCGGGCCGCTGGGGGAGCCGGTGGACACCGCGATCGCGGTTCGCGACCGCACCGCGGTGGTGGAGTTGGCGGCGGCGTCCGGGTTGGCGCTGCTGCCGCCGGACCGACTGGACCCGCTCCGGGCCAGCAGCCTGGGCACCGGGCAGGCGCTGCGGGCCGCGCTGGACGCCGGCGCGGACACGATCGTGCTGGGGGTGGGCGGTAGCGCCTGCACCGATGGCGGTGCCGGGTTGTTGGCCGCGCTGGGGGCGCGGTTGACCGATGCGGCGGGACGGCCGTTGCCGCCGGGGGGGGGTCCGCTGGCCCGCCTGGAATCGGTGGATCTGTCCGATTTGGATCGACGCTTGGCCGATCGGGAGATCGTTCTCGCTTCCGATGTGGACAATCCACTGCTCGGGTCGCACGGGGCAGCTCGGGTGTACGGGCCGCAGAAGGGCGTTGGGCCCGAGCAGGTGGCCGAGCTGGAGCGCTCGTTGGAGCGCTGGGCGCGGGCAGTGGTGGCTGCCGGTGGGCGCGATGCGGCCGCGCAGCCGGGCGCGGGAGCCGCCGGCGGGGTGGGGTTCGCCGCGCTGTCGGTGCTCGGCGCGCGGATGCGCCCCGGCGTGGAGGTGGTGCTGGAACTGGCCGGTTTCGAGCGGCTGCTGGCCGGCAGCGGCCTGGTGGTGGTCGGGGAGGGCTCGCTGGACGAGCAGACCCTCCGCGGCAAGGGGCCGGCCGGAGTGGCGGCCCGGGCGCGCGCCGCCGGGATCCCGGTGGTGGCGGTGGTCGGGCGCTGCCGGTTGTCGGCCGCGCAGCTGCGCGAGGCCGGTATCGCCGACGTGTACGCCCTGGTGGACCTGGAGCCCGATTCGCAGCGGTGCGTGCAGCAGGCGGCGCCGCTGCTGGGCCGAGTGGGCGAGCAGCTGGCTCGCGACTGGCTGAGCGGGACTTGAGCGGCGGTGCGGCCTTGACCGCGCACCGCAAACTGTTCAACATTTTGTTGAACACCTCGAGGAGGTCCCGTTGGACGAAACCGCGCCGTTCGATGTCGTCTTCCGCGCCCGGCGGATGATCGGTCCGGACGGGGAAGTCCCAGCAGCCGTGGCCGTGCGCGACGGCCGGATCGCCGCGGTCGAGCCGCCCGACGCGGACCTGCCAGCCGCCCGCACCGTCGAACTGCAGCCGGACGAAGTGCTGCTGCCCGGGCTGGTGGACACCCACGTGCACGTCAACGAGCCGGGCCGCAGCGAGTGGGAAGGCTTCGAAACCGCCACCCGAGCGGCCGCGGCCGGTGGGATCACCACCGTCCTGGACATGCCGCTGAACAGCCTGCCGCCGACCACCGACCCGCAGGCGCTGGCGGTCAAGCACCGCGCGGCGCGGTCGAAGGTGCACGTCGACGTCGGCTTCTGGGGTGGCGCCGTGCCCGAGAACCTCGCCGGGCTGCGCCAGTTGCACGAGGCCGGGGTCTTCGGCTTCAAGTGCTTCCTGCTCCACTCCGGAGTGGACGAATTCGCCCCGCTGGACTCCGATCAGCTCGCCCGGGCGATGGAGGAGATCGCCGCCTGCGACGCGCTGCTGATCGTGCACGCGGAAGACGCCGCCTCCATCGACTCCGCGCCGCAACCGAGCGGCCGGCGCTACGCCGACTTCCTGGCCTCCCGCCCGCCGCGCGCCGAGCGGACCGCGATCAGCGGAGTGCTGGAACTGGCCCGGAAGACCGGGGCCCGCGTGCACGTCCTGCACCTGTCCTGTGCGGACTCGCTGGCGGAGATCGCTGCCGCTCGAGCGGACGGGGTGCGGGTCACGGTGGAGACCTGCCCGCACTACCTGACCTTCTGCGCCGAGGAGATCCCCGACGGCGCCACCCAGTTCAAGTGCTGCCCGCCCATCCGGGAAGCCGGCAACCGCGAACTGCTCTGGCGAGGACTGGCCGAAGGAACCGTTGACTGCGTGGTCAGCGACCACTCGCCGTGCACGCCGGAGCTGAAGCGCTTCGACACCGGTGACTTCGGACAGGCCTGGGGCGGGGTTTCCAGCCTGCAGCTGGGCCTGTCCGCGGTGTGGACCCAGGCCCGGCAGCGCGGCCACCAGCTGGCCGACGTCGTCCGGTGGATGGCCGCCCGGCCGGCCGAGATCGCCGGGGTGGCGGGCAAGGGCGCGATAGCTCCCGGGTTCGCCGCGGACTTCTGCGTCTTCGCGCCCGACGAAGCGTTCGTCGTCGATGCCGCCCAGCTGCAGCACCGCAACCCCGTCACCCCGTACCACGGGCGCCCGCTGGCCGGCGTCGTGCGCGCCACCTGGTTGCGCGGGCAGCTCGCGTACCGCCCCGGAGAGATCCCGCCGCCCGCCGGGCACCTGCTCGACCGAGCCGGTTGAAGCGGCACCGCTCCCCACCCATCGCCCAGGAGGACTTGATGAGCAGCACCGCCCCGTCCCCGGCCGTCCTGCCGGACCTGGCGTCCCGCGCGGTCGGCGGCAGCGTCGTCCACGCCAACGACGAGCTGTTCGCGGAACGGGAGAACCTGATCAAGCCGGAGGAACCGGTCTTCCAGCCCCACACCTTCGGCCACAAGGGACAGGTGTACGACGGGTGGGAAACCCGGCGGCGCCGAGAACCCGGCCACGACTACGCGATCGTCCGCCTCGGCCTGCCCGGTGCCATCCGCCAGCTCGTCGTGGACACCGCGTTCTTCAAGGGGAACTACCCGCCCGAGGTGTCGGTGCAGGCCTGCGCGGTCGAGGGCTACCCCAGCCCGGACGAACTGATGGCCGCGGAGTGGACCGAGATCCTGCCCAGAACACCGGTGCGGGGCGACGCCCGCAACACCTTCGACGTGGACGACGACCACCGCTACACCCACGTCCGGCTGTGCCTGCACCCGGACGGAGGCGTGGCCCGGTTGCGGGTGCGCGGGGAACCGATCGCGGACCCGCGCTGGCTGCCGGCCCGGTTCGACCTCGCCGCGCTGGAGAACGGCGGCCGGATCGCCGGCTGCAGCAACATGTTCTACTCCTCGCCGACCAACCTGCTGCTCCCCGGCCCGGCCCGGGTGATGGGCGAGGGGTGGGAGACCGCGCGGCGCCGGGACGACGGCAACGACTGGGTGAGCGTGCAGCTGGCCGCCCCGGGGATCGTGCACTGGGCGGAGCTGGACACCAGCTGCTTCGTCGGCAACGCCCCCGGGTGGGCCGCGCTCTCCGGGTGCGACACCCGCGAGCACGACCCCGAGGACCCGCAGAGCTGGACCGAACTGCTGCCGCGCACCCGGTTGCAACCGGACACCCGGCACCGGTTCCGGCTGCCGGTGCGGGCCGAGGTCACCCGGGTGCGCGTGGACATCTACCCGGACGGCGGGATGGCGCGGCTGCGGCTGCACGGCGAAGCCGCGCCGGAGGGGCACCAGCAGCTCGTCCGGTCCTGGTTCAACGCGCTCCCCGAGCCGCAGGCGCGGGAAGTCCTGAGCGGTTCCGGCGGGACCTCCGCGGAGCGGGTGGCGGAGCTGGTCGCGAGCCGGCCCGTGACGGGGGCGCTGCCGGCGGAGCTGATCGGTCTGCTGCCCGACTGACCGCGGTGCGCGGTCGGGCGTTGCGCTACTCCCGCAGGAGTATTTCCGGGCGCGATCATTGACCCGGGGTGCACACATCCGAAAAAGTCCCAACAGCAACAGACATTTTTGAACAAAAAAACACATAGTGCTGCTGCGGAGGGATCATGCGGAGGCGAATGCACCCTGCCGTCCTGCTCGCCACCCTGGCGGTCACCGCCGGGCTGTTGCTCCCGGCAGCCCACGCCCAGCCGGTCGACGGTCCCAGCGATCCCGCCGAGATCGAGTCCTACCTGGAAGACCCGCAGCGCACCGGGGAAGGCCAACAGCCTCCGCACGCCTTCCTGCGCCCCTACGCCGACGCCGAACAAGCCCTGCGCAGCGCCCGCGAGGACCTCTTCGCCCCGGCCGACGAACCCACCCCGTGGACGCTGTCGCTGAACGGCCGGTGGCAGTTCCAGTACGCCGACCACTACCGGGACCTCCCGGCCGGCTGGCAGCGGGGCAGCGGGGAGTGGGACGCCGTGGACGTGCCCGGGGTGTGGCAGCAGCAGGGCTACGACCGGCCCATCTACCGCAACGTCTCCTCCGAGATCGCGCCCTACCGCCCACCGGAGGTGCCCGACGACATCAACCCCACCGGGGCCTACCGCAAGCAGTTCGAACTCCCGGAGCACTGGGCGGGGCGCCGCCAGCTGCTCCGGTTCGAAGGCGTCACCAGCGGCTACTTCGTCTGGGTCAACGGCCACTACGTCGGCTACGACCAGGGCGGCTACACCCCGGCCGAATTCGACGTCACCCCGCACCTGCGGCCCGGCACCAACACCATCGCCGTCCAGGTGCACCGGTGGAGCTCCGGCTCCTACCTGGAGAACATGGACTTCTGGCACTTCTCCGGGATCTTCCGGGAAGTGCACCTCTACAGCGTTCCCCGCACCCACCTCGAGGACGTCACCGTCCGCACCGAGCTGGACGACACCTACACCGACGCCACCCTGCGGCTGGGAGCGGAGCTGCGCCACCTGCCCGGCGGCACCACCGGGCGCCACGAACTGCGCGCCACCCTCTACGACCCGGACGGGAACCGGGTGGCCGAAGTCAGCGAACCCGTGGTGGTGGACCGGGAAACCGCTTCCGCGGAACTCGCGCAGCACGTGGCCGCCCCGCGGCTGTGGAGCGATGAGACCCCGCACCTGTACACCGCGGTGCTGGAACTGCTCCACAACGGACAGGTCGTGCACACCACCCAGCAACCGGTCGGCTTCCGCAGCGTCGAAGTGCGCGACGAGCAGCTGCTGCTCAACGGAAAACCGGTGGAGCTGCGCGGGGTCAACCGGCACGAGCACGACCCCCGCACCGGTCGCGCCGTCAGCCGCCAGCGGCAGCAGCAGGACGTCGAACTCCTGCGCCAGCACAACATCAACGCGGTCCGCACCTCGCACTACCCGAACGACCCGTACTGGTACCGCCTGGCCGACCACCACGGGATCCTGCTGGCCGACGAGGTCGACGTCGAAACCCACTACCGGGAGGACTGCTCCAACCCGGTCGACGACTGCCTCGCCGACCGGCCGGAGTGGCAGGCCGCCTTCGCCGACCGGTTCCACGCCCTGCTGGAACGCGACAAGAACCACCCCAGCGTGATCATCTGGGACACCGGCAACGAAGCCGGGCTCGGCGCAGCGCACTACGCCATGGCCGAGCACGCCCGCGCCACCGACCCGACCCGGCCGCTGTACCACCAGTCCAACTCGCCCGACGGCGACGCCCCGTACGCCGACATCTGGGGACCGCGCTACCCGTCACCGCAGCGGCTCGAGGAGATCGCCGACGAGACCACCAAGCCGGTGGTCATGGGCGAGTGGTTGCACGCCATGGGGAACAGCCTCGGCCACTACGAGGACATGTGGCGCACCATCCGCCGGGAACCGGCGCTGCAGGGCGGATTCGTCTGGGACTGGGTCGACCAGGGGCTCTACCGACCGCTGCGCACCACGCCGGCGAACATCCCGGTGCACTACGGCGGCAACCCCCGACCCGTGCCCGGGGTCTCCGGCAACGGCCTCCTGCTGTCCGGTTTGGACGACTGGGTGGAGGCCTACCGGGACCCGGCGCTGGACATCACCGGACGCCAGGTGACCCTGGACATGTGGGTCAAACCCCTGTCCTGGCAAGGATCCGGGACCTTCTTGTCCAAAGGCGACAAGCAGTGGGCGCTGCAGATGCCCGACCCCGAACACGTCGAGTTCTTCGTCTACGGCGAGGACGACTGGCACACCGCCCGGGTGCGGATCCCCGACGACTGGTGGGGGAACTGGCACCGGCTGAGCGGCGTCTACGACGGCGAGCAGGTGCGGCTCCACCTGGACGGCGAACAGGTGGCCGCCACCCCGTACCGCGGGGAGATCGCCGCCAACACGATGTACACCGCGTCCATCGGCCGCAACCAGGAGAAGCACGGGGACAGCTTCGCCGGGCGCACCGCCCACGCCGTCGTCGACTCGGTGCGCGTCTACGACACCGCGCTCACCCGGCAGCAGCTCGAAGACGACCCGGCGGAGCGCGCGGTGCTCGCCCTGGACTTCGAAACCGAGCAGCAGAACGGCGAGTTCCTCGACTACGGGTCCTCCAACTTCGTGGTCAACGGCCTGGTCAACGCCGACCGCACCCCGCAACCGGAACTGGCCCAGCTGGCCTACAGCCACGCCCCGGTGCGCTTCGAAGGCACCGGAGAACCCGGCGAGTTCCGCGTGCACAACCGCAACCACACGCTGACCACCGAGGCCTACGACCTGACCTGGCGGCTCGTCGAAGGCGGACGCGACATCGCCTCCGGCGCGCTGGACGTGGTCGTCGGCCCGGGGCAGCAGCAACTGGTCGAACTGGACCTGCCACCCGCCGGCGGGACCCAGCGGTACCTCGTCCTGGAGGCGCGCCAGCGCGCCGACGCGCCGGGCGTGCCGCGCGGACACCTGGTCGCCACCGAACAGCTGCCGGCCGGTGGCACCCAACCGCCGCCACCACCGGAGAGCGGCGGCGAGCCCCAGCCGTTGGCGGTCCACGAGCACGGCAACGCGGTGGAGGTCTCCGCCCCGGACTTCACCTACACCTTCGACCGCGAGGCCGGAACGCTCACCGGGATGACCGCGAACGGCCAGCAGCACCTGGTGCGCGGCCCGCAGCTGGACGTCTTCCGCGCGCCCATCGGCAACGAGTGGAGCGATTGGAGCGGGCTGGCCCCCGAAGCGCAGTTCCGGGCCGTCGGCCTGGACCGGCTGCGCACCGAGGTCACCGACTTCACCGTCAGCCAACCGGCCCCGGACCAGGTGCGGGTGAGCGTGCGCACCGACGTGTCCGCGCCCGACGTGCCGGACGACGGGTTCCGCAGCACGTGGGTCTACACGGTGGACGGCACCGGGGCGATCACCATCGACCACCAGGTGGACGCGTACGGGGAGCGGATGCGCGCGCTCCCGTGGTTGCCGCGGGTGGGCATGTCGATGGCCGTTCCGGACAGCTTCGGCCAGCTCGACTGGTACGGGCGCGGGCCCGGCGAGTCGTACCCGGACCGGAAGGACGCCCAGCACATCGGGCGCTGGTCGCAGACCGTGGACGAGTCCTGGTTCGACTTCCTGCCGCCCCAGGACAACGGGGTCAAGACCGACACCTGGTGGGCGGTGCTGTCCGGGGACCGGGGCGGGCTGCAGGTGTCCGGCGACCGGTTGGCGATCGCTGCCGACCGGTTCAGCAACGCCGAGCGCACCGACTTCGCCCACCAGCTGCGCCGGGACGACTTCGTCACGCTGCACGTGAGCGCAGCGGTGACCGGGCTGGGCGACACCCCGGTGCCGGTGCAGCCGGAGTACCGGGTGGCGCCGGACCAGCAGCACAGCTACTCGGTCACGCTCCGCCCGGTGCCCTGAGCGAGGGGCATCGGCCCGGGTGACCAGCGCTGACGTACGCTGAGCAACCGTGCTCATCATTGCGCTGGACACGTCGACCCCCGCGGTCACCGCGGGGGTGGTCGAACTGACCGGAACCGGCCTGCGCACCCTCGCCGAGCGCGTGACGGTCAACCCCCGGGCGCACGGTGAACTGCTCATGCCGCAGTTGCTGGAGGCCCTCGCCGAGGCCGGACGGGAGCTGGCCGACGCGGACGCGGTGGTCGTCGGCTGCGGGCCGGGCCCGTTCACCGGTCTCCGCGTGGGGATGGTGACCGCCGCGGCCCTGGGGCAGGCCGGCGACCGCCCGGTGCACCCGGTGTGCAGCCTGGACGCCATCGCGGCGCAGGCGGAGGTGACCCCGGTGGTCGTCGCCACCGACGCCCGGCGCAAGGAGGTCTACTGGGCGGCTTACGACGAGGCCGGCGAGCGCACGCACGGCCCGCACGTCAACCGGCCGGCCGACCTGCCGGACCTGGGCATCGGCTCGGCGGCCGGGGAGATGGCCGAAGCGGTCGGCCTCGAGCCGGTGCAGCCGCGCCACCCGACGCCGGCCGGGCTGGTCTCCGCAGCCCGCTCGCAGTTGCTGTCCGGCGCGGAACCGGCTCCGCTGGTGCCGCTGTACCTGCGGCGACCGGACGCCGACACGCCGGGGAAGCGCAAGTCCGTGCTGGCCGTGGGGGAGCGGTGACCGACCAGCCCGCCCCGCCCCGGGTGCTCAAGCTGCGGCGCCGGGACATCAAGCGCTGCGCCGAGCTGGAGCAGGTGCTCTTCGCCGAGGACGACCCGTGGAGCGAGCAGGCCTTCGCCGCTGAACTCGACTTCGGGCACTACTACCTGGGTGCCTACGATGAAGAGGACCGGCTCATCGGATATGCCGGACTGGCGCTGCTCGGGCGGCCCCCGTACGCGGAAGCGGAGGTCCACACCATCGGTGTCGATCCGGCGCACCAAGGTCGGGGGGTCGGCAAAGCGCTGTTGCGGGCCCTGCTCGCCCGGGCCGACGAGTACCAGGCCACCACCTTCCTGGAAGTGCGCACCGACAACGAGCCCGCGATCGGGCTCTACCGGGCGCACGGCTTCGAGATCGTCGGGCTGCGCCGGAACTACTACCAGCCTTCGGGGGCGGACGCGCACACCATGCGGCGGCTGCCGCCGGGCCAGCGGAAGGACGCGGAGGGATCGGGATGACCGACCGGATCGTGCTCGGCATCGAGAGCTCGTGCGATGAGACCGGGGTGGGGTTGGTTCGGCTGGCCGCTGACGGCTCGGTCGAGCTGTTGGCGGACGCGGTCGCCTCCAGCGTCGACCAGCACGCCCGGTTCGGCGGGGTCGTTCCGGAGATCGCCAGTCGAGCCCACCTGGAAGCCATGGTCCCGACCATGCGCCAGGCGTTGGACGAGTCCGGCCTGAAGCTGTCCGATGTGGATGCGGTGGCGGTCACCGCGGGGCCCGGTCTGGCGGGCGCGCTGATGGTGGGCGTGGCCGCGGCCAAGGCCTACGCCAGCGCCCTGCAGGTGCCGCTGTACGGGGTGAACCACCTGGCGGGGCACGTCGCGGTGGACACCCTCGAGCACGGGCCGCTGCCGGACCGCTGCCTGGCCCTGCTGGTTTCCGGCGGGCACACCCAGTTGCTGCTCGTGGAGGGCATCGCGGAGAAGATCACCGAAATCGGCACCACCATCGACGACGCCGCGGGGGAGGCCTACGACAAGGTCGCCCGCGTCCTCGACCTGCCGTACCCGGGCGGTCCGCCCATCGACGAGCAGGCCAAGGCGGGGAATCCCGAGGCGATCGACTTCCCGCGCGGGTTGACCGGTCCGCGCGACCCCGAGTTCGACTTCTCGTTCTCCGGGCTGAAGACCGCGGTGGCCCGCTGGGTGGAGACCGCGCAGCGGGACGGGCGGGAGATCCCGGTGGCCGACGTGTGCGCTTCCTTCCAGGAGTCGGTGGCGGACGTGCTGACCGCGAAGGCGGTGCGGGCCGCCCGCGAACTGGAGGTGGACACCCTGGTGATCTCCGGTGGGGTGGCGGCCAATTCGCGGCTGTCGGAACTGGCCGCTCAGCGCTGCCGGGAAGCCGGGATCACCCTGCGCGTACCGCGTCCTCGGCTGTGCACCGACAACGGGGCGATGATCGCCGCACTGGGGGCGCACGTGATCGCCGCCGGGGCGAAGCCCTCACCGCTGGACATGCCGGCCGATCCGGGGCTGCCGGTGGGAACCCTCGTGGTGCAGTGACCTCACCGGTGGCTGAGCCAGAAGGCCTTGACGGTGGCCAGCAGTTCCCGCCGCGCGCCGCGCGCCGACACCCGGCGGAGCCCCTCGGCCGCCGCGTCGTGGCCGACGCCGTAGGCGTCGATGCCCATCCGCCGGCACAGCGCGATGGCTCGGCGCAGGTGGAACTTCGTGGTCACCACGGTGACTTCGCGCAGCCCGAACTCCTCGGCGGCTCGCCGGCAGGACCGCCAGGTGTCCGTTCCGGACTCGTCGATGATGATGGCTTCCGGCGGAATTCCCTCGCTGACGAGGAAATTCCGCATCGTCACCGGTTCACTGTGGCCGCGGGAGCAGGGGCTGCCGCTGACGATGATGCGGCGCACCTTGCCGCTGTCGAACAGCTGGCGGGCGACGACCAGCCGGCCGCGCAGGATCCGGCTGGGTTGACCGTCCCAGCGCACCCCGGCGCCCAGGACCAGGGCGACGTCGGTCTCCGGCACGTCCGTCGTGCTGCGGATCCGCCGAGCGCTGCGGACGTGGGCCCACGCTGGCGGCAACAACATCAGCACACCGAAACCAATAAGCGCCCCGAGGGCCACCCGCAGTCCGTGCACGGACCAAGTGTGCCAGCACGCCGGTGGTGGTGGAGCGGGATGCCCGACCCGGGCGGGGCGGTGGCTGCTCCGGCTACTTGGGACGCCAGCTGCCCCGGGTGGGCGGGGCTGGCGGGCCGGGAGGACGGGAGGGTCGCGGACGTCTCTCCCAGGGCCGGTTCGCTGGTTTGGACCGTGCTGGCATGGCCCCAGAACCTAGAGCACGAAGCAGCCGCTTGTAACCCGAACGGGCGTATTGGTGAAATTTGCCGCATGCCGATCTACCAGCGAAGATCACGAAAAGTAGATCGCTGGTTACAACTTCGCAGGCAGGAGCGCCGCGAGGGGGAGCGCCACGCGGTGTGACCGAGCGAGCACGGATGCCGGGGTGGATCTTCCGGTGCGCCCGCGCCGCGAGCCCCCGGTGCCCTTCGGCGCGATCGCGAGCGGGTGAACTGCGCGCCACCACCCGTCCCGACGTGGGCTTGCGCGGGGCGGTAGTTGTTGAGCGTTGGCACTCTCCTCGGTAGAGTGCTAGTTGAACGGCGCCGGAGCGCCCCGGCACCCGCGACGGCGGGGAGCCACGGAGCCGTCGTGAATCCAGCCAACGCTTCGAAGGCCCCAGAAGGTGGAGGTCACACCGTGGCGAGCATTAAGCCGCTTGAGGACAGGATCGTTGTCCAGGCGAGCGAGGCCGAGACGACGACTGCGTCCGGCATCGTGATCCCGGACACCGCCAAGGAAAAGCCCCAGGAGGGCAAAGTTCTGGCCGTTGGCCCGGGTCGCGTTGATGACAAGGGCAACCGCATCCCGCTGGATGTGAAGGAAGGTGACGTGGTCATCTTCTCCAAGTACGGCGGCACCGAGGTCAAGTACAACGGCGAGGAGTACCTGATCCTCTCCGCCCGCGACGTGCTGGCCGTCGTCAACTGACGACCGCAACGTGCGAGCGCATGCCGCCCCGGCGGTCCCGACCGCGGGACCCCCGGGGCGGTCGCATGTCGGGACCTCCGTTCCCCGACTGACCGATCAGGAATTCCAGAAGGGCTGTTGAAACATGGCTAAGCAGATCTCCTTCGACGAAAACGCGCGCCGGGCGCTGGAAAGCGGCGTCAACCAGCTGGCCGACGCGGTGAAGGTGACCTTGGGCCCCAAGGGTCGCTACGTCGTGCTGGACAAGAAGTTCGGTGGGCCGCAAGTCACCAACGACGGCGTGACCATCGCTCGAGAGATCGAGCTGCCCGACCCGTTCGAAGACCTCGGCGCCCAGCTGGCCAAGAACGCCGCCACCAAGACCAACGACGTGGCCGGTGACGGCACCACCACGGCCACCGTGCTCGCGCAGGCCCTGGTCAAGGAGGGGCTGCGGAACCTGGCCGCCGGCGCCAACCCGACCGCTCTCAACCGCGGTGTGCAGGCCGCTGCGGAGGCCGTCGTCGACGAGCTGAAGCAGAAGGCCACCCCGGTGAAGGGTCGCGACAACATCGCCCAGATCGCCACCGTCTCCTCGCGGGACGAAACCGTCGGCGCCCTGATCGGCGAGGCGATGGAGAAGGTCGGCGAGGACGGTGTGGTCAGCATCGAGGAATCCTCCACACTGGCCACCGAGCTGGAGATCACCGAAGGTCTGCAGTTCGAGAAGGGCTTCATCTCGCCGCACTTCGTGACCGACTCCGAGCGGCAGGAAGCGGTGCTGGAGAACGCCCAGATCCTGCTGCACCGGGAGAAGATCTCCAACCTCCAGGAGCTGCTGCCGCTGCTGGAGAAGATCGTCCAGGACAACAAGCCGCTGCTGGTCATCGCCGAGGACGTCGAGGGCGAGGCGCTGTCGACCCTGACCGTCAACGCGATCCGCAAGACGCTGAAGGTCGTCGCGGTCAAGGCCCCGTACTTCGGTGACCGCCGCAAGGCGTTCCTGGAGGACCTGGCCATCGCCACCGGCGCCCAGGTCGTCTCCTCCGAGGTCGGCCTCAAGCTCTCCGAGGTCGGCACCGAGGTGCTCGGCACCGCTCGCCGGGTGACCGTCACCAAGGACAGCACCACCATTGTGGACGGTGGCGGCAGCGCCGAGGACGTGCAGGCGCGCGCCGAGCAGCTGCGCAAGGAGATCGAGGCCACCGATTCCGACTGGGACCGCGAGAAGCTGCAGGAGCGGCTGGCGAAGCTGGCCGGCGGCGTGGCGGTGATCAAGGTCGGTGCGGCCACCGAGACCGAGCTCAAGGAGCGCAAGTCCCGCATCGAGGACGCGGTTTCGGCGGCCAAGGCCGCGGCCGAGGAGGGCAGCGTGCCGGGTGGCGGTGCCGCGCTGGTGCACGCCTCCAAGGTGCTCGACGGCAACCTCGGGCTGACCGGCGACGAGGCCACCGGTGTTCAGCTGCTGCGCACCGCTCTGGAGGCCCCGCTGTACTGGATCGCCAGCAACGCCGGCCACGAGGGCGCTGTGGTGGTGTCCAAGGTCCGCGAGCAGGAGTGGGGCCACGGCTTCAACGCGGCCACCGGCGAGTACGTCGAGCTGGCCAAGGAGGGCATCGTGGACCCGGTGAAGGTGACCCGCTCGGCGGTCGCCAACGCGGCTTCCATCGCCCGCATGGTGCTCACCACGGAAAGCGCTGTGGTGGACAAGCCGGAGGAGGAGGAAGCCGAGGCCGGTCACGGTCACGGTCACGCGCACTGAGCGCGCTCGGACTCTGCGAGGGGCGGCACCCGGATCGGTGCCGCCCCTTTTTTCGCGCCTTCTTCCTGGCTCGGTCGAGTGGCTGGATGACGTCTCGTGGGTGTGCAGGTGCGGTCGTCAGCCCGCTGCGGCCATCTGCTGCTGCCGCTTCCGCGCCTTGATGATCATTTCTCGTTCGGATTCGGACAAACCGCCCCAGATCCCGTAGGGCTCCTGGACCGTCAACGCGTGCTGCCGGCACTGGACGATCACCGGGCAGTGCTGGCACACCTCTTTTGCCTTCGCTTCGCGCCGTGCCCGCGCGGGGCCGCGCTCGCCGTCCGGGTGGAAGAAGTAGGCGCTGTCCATGCCTCGGCAGGCGCCACGGATCTGCCAGTCCCAGATGTCGGCGTTCGGCCCTGGAAGACGGCGAGTGTCTGCCATTGCGCTAACCACCTCCCAGTGGTGGGTCCCCTCCCAACTGCGACTCCTGCTGTCGCAGCGCTCGCTGATCTGACCGTAGAACCGCGCCAAAACTTGTTCAACCGTTTCGCGCCAAAAGCTGTTCATCATTGGGGTGATCTGGTTTCACGAAGATCGGCTACTCACCTGGCTTGCCCGGCCGTGGTTGGATCCGGAACATGTCCCGCGTGACAACTCGGCCGGAACCAGAGCAGGGGCAGGACGCCGACAACCGCACTGCCCGCCGGCCCGGAACGGCAGCCCCGCAAGCCGCTCAGAGCCAGCAGGACGAGCCGAAGCTGACCGTCGCGGCGGTGGCCAGGCGGCTCGGTGTCGCACCGGCCACGCTGCGCACCTGGGACCGCCGGTACGGACTCGGGCCCAGCGACCACACCAGCGGTCGGCACCGCCGTTACGGTCCGGAGGACGTCGCCCGGCTGGAACTGATGCAGCGCGCGCTGCTGCGCGGAGCGACCCCGGCCGAAGCGGCGCGCTACGCCCGCGCCGCCACCCCGCCGCTGCCGCGCGGGCACGGCGCGGACACCGGCACCGAGCCCGGTGGTCCTGCTGAGCCGCTGCTGCTGTCCGGGGTGGTGGAAGACGCCCCGGGGCCTTTCGAGGAGGGGACCCCCACCGGCGGCGGGAAGCTGAAGCTCTCCGGTGCCGGGCCGCGCGCCAGGGGGCTCGGGAGGGCCGCGCTGTCCCTGGACGCCAGGGCCATGCAGCAGCTGCTCGCCGAATCGCTGGCCTCCGACGGCGTGGTGCAGACCTGGAACGGCGTGCTCCGGCCGGTGCTGCGGGCGGTGGCCGAACGCCGGCAGCGCACCGGGCTCGGCGTCGAAGTGCTCCAGCTGCTGGTCGAGTGCGCGGAGACCGCGCTGCGGGCGGTGATCGCGAACGCCCCCGCTCCGCGCAATCCGCGTCCGGTGGTGCTGGCTCCGGTCCCCGGGGAGTCCCGGGAGCTCGAGCTGGTGGCCCTGGCGGCCGCGCTGGCCGCGGCGGAGGTCGGGCACCAGCTGTTCGGTTCGGCGCTGCCCAGCGAGGGGTTGGCCGCCGCGGTGCGCCGCTCGGCGCCGGCCGCCGTGGTGCTCTGGGCGGAGCGGTCGCGCTACGCCGCTCCGCGGGTGCTGGAGGACGTTCCGCACACCCGGCAGCGCTCCAGGGTCTTCGCCGCTGGGCGCGGTTGGAACCCGGCCGAATTGCCCGGTCACGTGGAATTCCTCGACTCGCTGGACACCGCGGTGGCCCGGGTCGCCGGCCTGGTGCTGGACTGAGCCGATCTTGGTGTGATGTAAATCACACATAGGTTCATGAGTGCGGCGTACCGGTTCGCTCCGTCCGAGTGAAGTGATCCGAAGCAGTGTCAGCTTTGGGGCAATACCGCAGGTACGGCGGCTGTACGTGATCGCTCGGAAGCGGTGCGGAGTGATCTCGGCGGGGGTCTGCTCCGTTCTGGTGACCCGGTTTCAAACCTGGGGTTGCCGGAAATCCAGCCATATTAAGCACCGGATCGTGTCAAGGTTTCGCTCGCGGCGTCCGATAGGGGATGGTGAAACGTCACTCGCCTGCAGGAAGGAGTTCCCGTGACGACGGTCCTGATCTGCGATGACCGACGGAGCGTCCGGGAGGGGCTCACTCGCGTGATGTCAGCTGTCCCCGGAGTGAGCCGGATCGACTGCGTCGCCCACGGCGACGAGCTGCTGGCTCGCTATTCCCGGCAAGCAGTGGACGTCGTGTTGGTCGGAACCCAGCGCGCCGTGCCGAACGGGGTGGAGGCCACTCGACGGCTCGTGTCCGCCCACCCGCAAGCCAACGTGATCGTCTTCGGCGCCCCGGACGACGCGGCGAGCATCGCGGCGGCGATCGCCGGCGGAGCGCGCGGCTACCTCCGCTGGGACGCCTCCCGTCCGGAACTGGTGGCGGCACTGGCGCACACGCTGGCCAGCACTTCGGTCCCGGCTCCGCGGCAGCCGTCGGACCCTGGCGTGCAGCTCACCGAGCGCGAGCTGCAAGTGCTCCGCGGCATGAGCCAGGGCAAGAGCAACGGCCAGATCGGGCGGGAACTCTACCTGTCCGAGGACACGGTCAAGACCCACGCTCGGCGCCTGTTCCGCAAGCTCGGCGTGCGCGACCGGGCGCAGGCGGTGGCCCACGGGTTCCGCCGCGGTCTCGTGGCGTGAGGAGCGGCGCGCTCCCCGCGGGCCGATTACCCGACCTGCGCGCTGGTGGTCGTTCGGTCGGGCGGCGTCCGGCGAGGGCGACGATCGAAGTCCGGCGTTATCTGAAGTGCTGTGATCCGCGTCACCTCTTGAGGGGCTGAACCAGTTCGGTTTCCGGCGGAGGTGACGCGAAACACGCCCCGCGTCGCCCGGTGGACGACCAAGACGAAAAGTAAAAACCTCGCACTCCTGCAACTGCTGGCTCGACGGCACCCCGGTCCGGCGGCGCGGTTCCCCGCGGCGGCCGGGCCGCCTCTTCTCATCCGGGCAGTGGTCGCCGAAGCGACCGCTCTCGCCTCGGCAAACACCTTTTCCGCCAATTTCTGGTAAGTGTGAAAAGGTGACGACTGACCCCTGCTGCTCCCACTCCCCGTTCAGTGTCAGATCATTGCCCGGTACGGTGACTTCGGCGCCGCGTGCAGCGCACGCGAAGTCTGCCGGGAACTTCAAGTCGCTTAACGCGTAACACCGGGGCTGCTGTCTGCGATGACCAACGTGGGGGACGGGCTGGACGCTCTTGTAAGCGCCGCCGTCGACGGCGATCGTCAGTCGATCGAGCGCTTGCTGGCTGAAATCCGTCCTTTGGTGGTGCGGTACTGCCGCGCCAGAGTTGGGCGAGCCGAGCGGTCGTTCGCTTCGGCGGACGACGTCGCTCAAGAGGTGTGCCTGGCGGTGCTGACCGCGCTGCCCACGTACAAGGACCAAGGCCGCCCCTTTCTGGCGTTCGTGTACGGCATCGCTGCGCACAAAGTGGCTGATGCGCACCGTGCACTGGCTCGTAACCGTTCGGAGCCGGTGGCCGATATACCGGACACACCGGAGTCGGAAGCCGGACCGGAACAGCGAGCCATGCAGGGTGAGCTTTCGGGCAGGATGGCGCAACTACTTCGCGTCCTCCCGGAGAAGCAGCGGGAAATCCTGCTGCTCCGGGTGGTCGTCGGGTTGTCCGCGGAGGAAACCGCCGAAGCGGTCGGTTCGACGCCGGGCGCGGTGCGCGTGGCGCAGCACCGCGCGTTGGCCCGGCTGCGGAAGACGCTGTCCGCGGAGGAGGTGGTCTGATTGGCTGAGCGGAGTGGGCCCGAGGGGGAGAAGGAAGGACGCGACCCTGTTGAGTCCAGCCAGCAGGAAGACCGTTCGAGCGGTGTTGAGCACGTAGCTGACCACGGGGTTTCTGACTCAGCCGAGTCCGGGGCCACCGAGCTCGCCGCGGAAGATTCCGAAACCGCTGCTGGCGGCGCCGAGGTGCTGCCGTTCCGGCGGCGGGAGAACGACGACGAGGAACCCTTGGCTGAGGCCGACGAGCTGGACGAGGACAGCGAACCGATCGACCTGGCCGCGCTGCAGGCGGACGACGCGCTGCTGGACGCGCTCGGCGGGACCAACCCCGACGTTCCGGGCAGCGCTGGTGACGACGGCCCCAGTCTGGAAGAACTCCTGGTGGCTTGGCGCCAGGACGTGGACGCGGTGCCGATCGGCGACCTGGTCGACGTGGACACCGCGGCCGCCGCGATCGCGGAAGGCCGCCGCCCGCGCCGACGGCTCCGGCGCCGCCACCTGGTCCCGGTGGCGTCCGCCGCTGCCGTGCTGATGATCGCGTTCACCGGTGTCGGCGTGGCAGCTCGCGACGCGCTTCCCGGCGACATGCTCTGGGGTGTGGCGCAAGTCCTCTACACCGACCACGCCCAGGCCGTGCAGGCGGCCACCTCGGCGCGGGAGAACCTGCGCACCGCCGAGGACCTGCTGGAGCAGGGCGACCGGGAGGCGGCGGAAGCCGCGCTGCGCTCCGCCAAGGAGCAGATGCGCCAGGTGGACGCCGAGCACGGGTTGGAGGACCTGCGCGCGGCGCACGCTTCGCTGGCCGCTCGGCTGGAGGAGGAGCGGGAAACTCCCACGTACACGCCGACCCGGGAGCAGAGCGGCGACTGGGGCGGCGGAGGCGGCGACCCCGATTCGACGGTGGCGCCCACGCCGACCTTCGAACCGCCGCCGAGCCCGTCGCCGACCGGGATCACCACGCCCCCGCCGTCGTCGAGCCAGCCCTCGGAGTCCACGACCGCGCCCAGCGAGACCAGCGGGTCGTCCGAGGAGTCGACCACCAGCGGCTGGGAAGGCCTGTTCCCGCAGCAGACGACCAGCCAGTAGGCAGAAAAATCGGGGTTCCCGGTGCTTCCGGGAACCCCGATCGCTGTCCGCGGCCGGTCGTTCTCAGCGGGAGCTTTCGATCTCGGTGACGCCGTCGGCGTAGCCGCGGCAGTACTCCCACGTCACGTACCGGCTCAGGTCTGGGTCGTAGGCGGGTTCGTGCGGGCGCATCCGGCCGTCCCGCAGCAGTTGCTCGAGGCTGGCGCGCAGCAGCTCCCAGTCGTGGTAGTGAGCTTCGCCGCAATCCGCGCAGTCCACGACGATTCCCCGGATGCCGCGCGGCTCCAGCAGCGCCTGGTAGACCGCCAGGTCGGCCAGGTCCGCCAGCAGCTCGGCGCGTTCCTGCTCCCCGAGCGGCGGATAGATGGCGTCGTGATCCCCGAGCTCCATGCTCGGATCGTCCGGGTCACCCGCGAACGGGTCTGGGGGCATCGGATCGTGCGACACGGCCCGCACCGTACCGGCTGGGTCTGGTGCCAGTAGCCTCAGGGGGCGGTTTCAGTGGTGTTCGCGGTGTCGGGCCACCTGCTTCGGGAAGGCACTGACCTGCGTCTCTATCATGTAAGGAATCCTTGAGGCCGGTGGTCGCGTTGTACCTACCGACGTTCCGGCTCGGCGCAATTCCACCGCATCCTTCAGTGGACTCCTGACGTGAAGGAAGGCACATCCCTCGTATGACCAGCGAGCTGTCTGCACCCGGTCTCCCGGCGAAATTCGCGACCCTGGGCCTGACCTTCGACGACGTACTGCTCTTACCAGACGAATCCGACATCGTTCCCAGCGAGGTGGACACCTCCTCGCAGCTGTCGCGGAACATCCGGTTGAGAGTGCCGCTGGTGTCGGCCGCGATGGACACCGTCACGGAGGCACGGATGGCCATCGCCATGGCCCGCATGGGCGGTGTCGGCATCCTGCAGCGCAACCTGTCGGTCGAGGACCAGGCGGCTCAGGTCGAGGTGGTCAAGCGTTCCGAAGCGGGCATGGTCACCGACCCGGTCACCTGCTCGCCGGACGACACCCTGGCTGAAGTCGACGCGCTGTGCGCCCGGTACCGGATCTCCGGTGTGCCGGTCACCGCCCCGGACGGCACGCTGGTCGGCATCATCACCAACCGCGACATGCGGTTCGAGATGGACCACACGAAGCGGGTGCGCGAGGTGATGACCGCGGCTCCGCTGGTGACCGCGCAGGTGGGGGTGAGCGCTGAGGCCGCGCTCGGGCTGCTGCGCCGGCACAAGATCGAGAAGCTGCCGATCGTGGACAACGCCGGCAAGCTGCGCGGTCTGATCACCGTCAAGGACTTCGTCAAGACCGAGCAGTACCCGAACGCCACCAAGGACCCGGACGGCCGGTTGCTGGTCGGTGCCGCGGTCGGGGTGGGCGCCGACTCGCACGAGCGGGCGATGGCCCTGGTGGACGCCGGGGTGGACGTGCTGGTGGTGGACACCGCGCACGGGCACTCCCGGGCAGTGCTGGAGACGGTGGCCGCGCTGAAGAAGGAGCTCGGTCACTCCGTGGACGTCATCGGCGGCAACGTGGCGACCCGGGCCGGGGCGCAGGCGCTGGTGGACGCCGGTGCGGACGCGGTGAAGGTCGGTGTGGGCCCGGGCTCCATCTGCACCACCCGGGTCGTGGCCGGTGTCGGGGTGCCGCAGATCAGCGCCATCTACGAGGCGTCGATGGCGTGCCGGCCCGCGGGCGTGCCGATCATCGGTGACGGTGGCATCCAGCACTCCGGGGACATCCCGAAGGCGATCGCGGCGGGGGCCAGCACCGTGATGCTGGGCAGCCTGCTGGCCGGGACCGCCGAGGCCCCGGGCGAGCTGGTGCTGGTCAACGGCAAGCAGTACAAGGTCTACCGCGGGATGGGCTCGCTGGGGGCCATGCAGTCGCGCGGGCAGGCCAAGTCCTACTCGAAGGACCGGTACTTCCAGGACGACGTGCTCTCCGAGGACAAGCTGGTGCCGGAGGGCATCGAGGGGCGGGTCCCGTTCCGCGGCCCGCTCGCGCAGGTGGTGCACCAGCTGGTCGGTGGTCTGCGGGCCGGCATGGGCTACACCGGGGCCAGCAGCATCCCCGAGCTGCAGGACGCCCGGCTCGTCCGGATCACCTCGGCCGGGCTGAAGGAGAGCCACCCGCACGACATCCAGATGACGGTCGAGGCGCCGAACTACTTCACCCGGTGAGCGGTGGGCCAGGTGGCGCCGGGGAGAGCCGGGCGACACCTGGCCTCCCCCGCTGCGGGACCGCGGTGGCGGGATGAAGAGAATGGTCTGCTGGACATGGGTGCCGCGAGGAAGGACTGACGGTGCGGGATCAGGTTGAGATCGGCATGGGTCGCACGGCCATGCGCGGTTACGACTTGGACGATGTGGAGATCGTGCCTTCACGGCGCACCCGGTCGTCCAAAGACGTTTCGCTGGCGTGGCAGATCGATGCCTACCGGTTCGACATCCCACTGGTCACGCACCCGACCGATGCGATCGTGTCGCCGGCCACCGCGGTCCGCATCGGCGAGCTGGGCGGCCTGGGAGTGCTCAACGCCGAGGGCCTGTGGGCTCGGCACGAGGACGTCGAGCAGAAGCTGTTCGACGTGGTCCGGGCCGCTGAGGAGGGCGACGATCCGGAAGTCGCGGTGGGCCTGCTGCAGGAGCTGCACTCGGCGCCCATCCGCCTGGACCTGTTGACCGAGGCGATCCGGCAGATCAAGGACTCCGGGGTAACGGTGGCGGCGCGGGTCAGCCCGCAGCACGCCGAGGAGTTGACCCCCGACCTGCTGGCCGCGGGTGTCGAGGTGCTCGTGGTGCAGGGCACCATCATTTCGGCCGAGCACGTGGCCAAGGACGGGGAGCCGCTGAACTTGAAGCGGTTCATCGCCGAGCTCGACGTGCCGGTCATCGCCGGTGGGGTCGGGGACTACCGCACGGCGATGCACCTGATGCGCACCGGTGCGGCCGGGGTGATCGTCGGGTTCGGGCAGAGCCGGGCGGCCACCACCACCCAGGTGCTGGGGATCGGGGTGCCGATGGCGACCGCGATCGCGGACGCCGCCGCGGCCCGGCGGGACTACTTGGACGAGACCGGTGGCCGCTACGTGCACGTGATCGCCGACGGCGCCCTGTCCTACTCCGGGGACATCGCGAAGGCGATCGCTTGCGGCGCGGACGCGGTGATGCTGGGCGAGGCGCTGGCGGAGGCCACCGAGGCGCCCGGGCAGGGCTACTACTGGACCGCTGCTGCGGCGCACCCGAGCCTGCCGCGCAGCGAGATCGTGGGCTTCGCTTCGGAGGCGGGCGCTGACCTGGAGAAGGTGCTCTACGGCCCGAGCAGCGATCCGTACGGCACGCTGAACTTGTTCGGCGGTTTGCGCCGGGCGATGGCCAAGACCGGTTACCGGGAGCTGAAGGAGTTCCAGAAGGCCGCGCTGACGCTGCGCCGCTGAAGCTCCTGGTCGGGTTTTCAGGAAGGGGACTTCTCCGCCGAGCGTGGCGGAAAAGTTCCCTTCTTCCATTTCTGCCTCGGGTGTTCGGGAACGGTTCTTCGGCCGGCCGGCGCGGAAGAATCGATTCAATCGGGGGCGCCGCGAGAAACTCTGGCTACTCATGAGTAGTTACGTTTAACCTGTCGTTCATGGCTGAACGGCAGGAGAGCAACACCGATTTCGACGTCGTCGTTATCGGTTCCGGATTTGGCGGCAGTGTTGCTGCGCTCCGGCTGACCGAAAAGGGATACCGCGTCGCGGTGCTCGAGGCGGGACGGCGGTTTTCCGATGACGAACTCCCCAAGACCTCCTGGGACCTGCGGAACTTCCTGTGGGCTCCGCAGCTGGGCTGCTACGGCATACAGCGGATCCACCTGCTGCGCAACTGCCTCATCCTGGCCGGTGCCGGTGTCGGCGGCGGCTCCCTGAACTACGCCAACACGCTCTACCGGCCGCTCAAGCCGTTCTACAAGGACCCGCAGTGGGCGCACATCACCGACTGGGAAGAGGAGCTGGCGCCCTACTACGACCAGGCCACCCGGATGCTCGGGGTGGTCACCAACCCCACCGAAACGGCTGCCGACAAGGTCATCAAGCAGGTCGCCGAGGAGATGGGCGTCGGTGACACCTACCACCACACCCCGGTGGGGGTGTTCTTCGGCAAGCCCGGCGAGACCGTGCCGGACCCGTACTTCGGCGGGGTCGGGCCGGCGCGCACCGGGTGCACGGAGTGCGGTGCTTGCATGACGGGCTGCCGGGTGGGCGCCAAGAACACCCTGGTGAAGAACTACCTCTACCTGGCCGAGGCGAACGGGGCCCAGATCTTCCCGTTGACCACCGTGACCCGGTTGGCCGAGGGCAAGGACGGCCGCTGGCGCATCCTCACCCAGCGCACCGGGGCGAAGATCAACAAGCGGCCGCGGATCTTCACCGCCGACCAGGTGGTGGTGGCGGCCGGCACGTGGGGGACCCAGAACCTGCTGCACCGCTGCCGGGCGCGCGGGGACCTGCCGCGGTTGTCGGCGAAGCTGGGCGAGCTGACCCGCACCAACTCCGAGGCCATCATCGGGGCGCAGATGCCCGATGTGGACCCGGAGCGGGACTTCTCCACCGGTGTGGCCATCACGTCCTCGTTCCACCCCGACGAGGACACGCACATCGAGCCGGTGCGCTACACCAAGGGCGCCAACGCGATGGGGCTGCTGCAGACCTTGCCGACCAAGGGCAGTTCCCCCGAGCCGCGCTGGAAGCAGTGGTTCCGGTTCTTGCGCAAGCACCCGCTGCTGTCGCTGCGGATGATGTGGGTGCGCAGCTGGAGCGAGCGCACCGTGATCCTGCTGGTCATGCAGAGCTTGGACAACTCGTTGATCACCCGGCTCAAGCGCCGCTTCGGGCGTTACCGGTTGACGTCCCGGCAGGGGCACGGGAAGCCGAACCCCACCTTCATCCCGGTCGGGGAGGAGGCCAACGAGCGGGTGGCGGAGAAGATCGGTGGTTTCGCCGGCGGCACGTGGGCGGAGCTCTTCGACATCCCGATGACGGCGCACTTCATCGGTGGTTGTCCGATCGGCGAGGACGCCGAGCACGGCGTGATCGACCCCTACCACCGGGCCTACGGCCACCCCACTTTGTCCATCGTGGACGGATCGGCGATCAGCGCGAACCTCGGCGTCAACCCGTCGCTGACCATCGCCGCCCAGGCCGAGCGGGCGTTCTCGATGTGGCCGAACAAGGGGGAGGCCGATCCGCGGCCGCCGCAGGGCGAGCCCTACCGGCGGGTCGCCCCGGTGGCGCCGAAGGCCCCGGCGGTGCCGGCCGAAGCCCCGGCCGCGCTGCGACTGCCGCTGGTCTAGACCCGATCGCGGGCCGGAGGCGGTCCACCCACCCCGCGCCGGGCGGGGTGGGTGCCGCCGCGTCTTCGACTACCTGCGAGAATGGGGTCAGCTCATCGTTCTCGCGAGGAGGTCGGCGACGTGTCCGGTT